>CAKZKR010000016.1 GCA_937124615.1 uncultured bacterium | reverse complement strand
AGAAAAACAAGAAAAACAAAAATCTTCTTCCCGAAAGAAGAAAGCAGAGGAAAAGAGTAGTGTACAGACTTTATTGGAAACAAAAGAAGAGGAAAACATACAAGAACAAGAGAATAAGGAACATTTAGAAAAAGTAAAAGTTGCTGGGACTGTTTTGAAAGAGAAAATAGAAGAAAAAAAAGAGGGGAGAGAACAAAAGTTAGAACCTTCTATAGAACACCATAAACCTCCACACATTGCAGAAATAATCCCAGAAGAAGAAATCAGTAAGAAATCCTCCATAGAAGAATCAAAGAAAAAAAAGAAAACTAAAGAGCAAGGGATCGGGATTAGTATTGGTGGGGCTGTAGAAGATGTAGAACCTGTTGTAGAAATAGTGCTTTCAGATGGAACGAGAGCTCGTATTGATGATGTCGATATAGAACGATTAATGGTACAACAAAAAGAAGAAGAAATATCAGAGGAACCAGAACTTTTAGAGGAAGATTATGGGGATGAACTTGATTGGCGTAAGAAACATAAAAAATTAATGAAGCATCCCCCTGTACCTGACCCCGATATCGTAGCAAAAGTTAAAAGGGAATCTGAAGAAAGGTTAAGAAAGAAAAAAGAGAAAAATAAACCTAAAAATGTAGTTGTAATTGATAAAGATAAATTATTTGGTAAAAAAGATGAGCGAAAAGGGAAAATTGATAAAAAGGATAAAAAGAAGGGTAAATATAATAAATATGCAATAGAAATGGACGATGAAACAATGTTAAAAGAAGCGGCCGCAGCAGTAAAAGAATTTGAGACTTTTGGTTCATCTATTCATCTGAAAAAGAAGAAAAAAAGAAAGGACAGAACAACACCTTTTGATGAAGTAGAGAAAGTCGAGATTCCTGTAATAGAAGTTTCGGGTCCCATGACAGTAGAAAATGTGGCCCAGTTATTAGAAGTATCTCCATCGGATATTATTATGGACCTGATGGATTTAAATATTATGGCCAACAAGAATCAATTAATTGATTTGGATACAATTCGGTTTGTTACAAAAAAATATGGGGTAGAAGTGAAATTAGTAATTCCAGAAGAGGAAGAAGTTTTAATAGAGGAACCCGATAATCAAGAAGATTTAGTTCCTCGTGCTCCTGTTATAACAGTAATGGGACATGTAGACCATGGTAAAACATCTTTATTAGACCGTGTCCGTTCAACAAATGTTGTTGCTACTGAATCAGGAGGAATTACACAGCATATTGCTGCTTATGAGGTACAAACAACAGGGGGTAAGGTCGTATTTCTTGACACACCGGGACATGAGGCTTTTACACAAATGCGTGCCCGAGGAGCAAAAATTACTGATATTGTAGTTTTAGTTGTTGCGGCAGATGATGGTATTCAGCCTCAGACAATAGAAGCGATTGACCATGCAAAAGCGGCTGAAGTTCCAATTTTAGTGGCCATTAACAAATGTGATAAACCCGATGCACAACCGGACCGTGTTCGTCAGGAACTAATAGCATATGACCTGGTGGATGAAGCATGGGGTGGAAAGACAATTATGAAAAATATTTCTGCCAAAACAGGGGAGGGGGTAAGTGAACTTCTGGAACTTATCATTCTACAATCTCAAATGATGGAACTTAAAGCCAATCCAAAGAAACGAGCAAGAGGGTCGGTTATTGAAGCGGAGATAAGTCGAGGGTTTGGGCCTGTGGCATGGGTTTTGGTACAGAATGGAACATTGAAAGTGGGAGATGTAACCCTTGTAGGTAATACATGGGGTAGAATCAGGGCAATGTTTAATTCCCAGCAGGAGCCCATTCGAGAAGCATATCCTTCTACTCCAGTGTTAATATCCGGATTGGAATCCCTTCCAGAGGCGGGAGACACATTTGTCGTTGTAGAGGATGAGAGGAAAGCAAGATTAATAGCAGAAAAAAGGCAACAAATTAAGAAGTTTCAAACAGGAGAACCAGTGAAAGTTATTACCCTCGAAGACTTCCATTCATTTGTAGAAGCAGGAGAACAAAAGAAACTTCATATTCTTATTAAAGCAGATGTGCAGGGGTCAGCGGATGTTTTGAAGTCAAGCTTGTCAGGGTTGGGCAATGAACAAGTAGGAGTAGAGATAATTCGTGCAGGAGTGGGAGAAGTAAATGAGTCGGATATTTTGTTAGCCCAGGTGAGCAAGGCAATAATAATAACTTTCCATGTAGGAGTGAATCCGCGTGCCCAAAAATTAGCAGAAGAAACAGGGGTTGAAATACGAAAATATGAAGTAATTTATGACATTATTGAGGATGTAAGAAAAGCATTATCTGGACTTTTGAAACCAATTGTCAATGAAGTGGTCGTGGGACATGCAGAAATACGAAAGGTATTCCGTTCTTCAACATTTGGGAATATTGCAGGTTGCTTCCAGCTGGATGGAACAACCGTTCGTGGGTTATGGGCCCGTATTATCCGTAATGGTAATGTGATATGCGAAGACAGAATAAATACTTTGAAGAGGAATAAAGATGATGTTCGTGAAGTTTCTGCAGGTTTTGAATGTGGAATTAAATTAGAGAAGTTCGAGGATATAAAGGAAGGGGATATTATTGAAGTATATCGGTTAGAGGAAGTGAGACCTTCCTTAAACTGATTTAGATAATCCAAAATATAAACAGAGGAGAAAAGGATTTGGGGTAGCAATTGGAATTTTGCATTTAGATTTTTTTATACATGGTTCGAGATCTTTAAAAGAAAAACGGCGTGTAATAAAAAGTCTAATTGCACAGATAAAAAATAAGTTTAATTGTTCCATTGCAGAAACAGATTATCTTGATTTATGGCAAAGAGCACATATAACTGTATGTGTGGTTTCTAATGAACATAAATTTACAAATACACAGTTGAATGAAATTGCTAAATATGCATCAACTCATATTGACGCAGAAATGTTAGATTATAGGATAGAAATGCTATGACATCGAAAGGAAGAACAGAACGAGTAGCAGAATATATTCGGGAAGAAATAGCTAAACTCTTAATCGATGGAATAAAAGACCCTCGATTGGGCTTTGTGTCTGTTATGGGAGTAAAAATGTCAAAAGATTTAAGATTCGCTAATGTATATGTAAGCCTTTATGGGGATGAAAAACAGAGGAAAAGTTCCCTTATTGCATTGCAGAATTCAGCAGGTTGGGTGAAAGCCATGATTGCACAAAATCTCCACATGAGATACATCCCTGAGATACGATTTTTCCCTGATGATAGTTTAGACCGAGTTTATGCAATGGAGGAAGTATTTAGTATGATTCATCAGCATAAAACAGAACAACCTTTTATAAAATTGGATTTACCCACGCTGATCGATGAAATGAAGAGTTCAGACCGTATTATGTTAACTACACATGAAAGACCTGATGGAGATGCTCTGGGAAGTCTTCTCGGTCTTTGGTATTGGTTGGAAGTACAAGGGAAAAATCAAATAGTTCCTCTTATTGAGAGGCCTGTTCCAAAAATGTATTCCTTCCTTCCCCGAGCCGGTAAAATATATACCTTAGAAGATGAAAATTTGCCAAGGATTGATGTAGATACAGTAATTGTAGTGGATGTTGCATCCTTAGAGAGGATAGGCGAAGTTGCGGAAAAGGTCCAGACGAAACATAAAGTATTAGTAATTGACCATCATGAAACATTAGAAAACAATGGATTAATGGGATTTGTAGACCCTTCTTATGCTGCTTGTGGAGAAATTATTTCAGAAATTTTTATCAATACCAACACTCCGTTTATACAAGAATCAGCAATTTGTCTATATGTTGCACAAGCGACAGATACAGGGGGTTATCGTTTCTCAAATACAAACGCTCGTTCGCATCGGATCGCCTCACATTTAATGGAAACACACTTTGACCTTGAGGAGATCAATACAAGAATATTTGATACGATTACAATCTCACAATTTGAATTAATGAAGAGAGTATTGAGTAGAGCAAAATTAGAAGTGCAGGGAAAAGTATCATATAGTTATCTTACACAAAAAGATTTTGAACAAATTGGAGCCTCATTAGAAGATTGTCATAATTTAGTAAATACTTTGAGAGAGATTGACGGTGTTTCAGTAGGGGTTTTGTTTACGGAAATAAACTCAGAAAAAACAAAGATTAGTATTCGTTCTCGTAAAAATTTTCATGCTGGGGATTTTCTTACACAATATGGAGGTGGTGGACATCGATGTGCTGCGGGTGGAACCTTGAATATGCCGTTGGAATACGCAAAAGAAGTAATTTTGCAGGCAATTGAAAGAGAAATAAATGGAAAAGAAAAGTAAAACTTTTATGGACGGAATTTTACTGATTGATAAACCATCAGGAATTACTTCTCATGATGTTGTTGATGATATAAGAAAGAAATCAGGAATAAAAAGAATTGGTCATACGGGGACATTAGACCCTAATGCAACAGGATTGCTTATTCTATGTTTAGGTAAAGCAACAAAACTTTCTGAATATTTTATTGCTTTAGACAAAACATATGAAGGAAAAATGCAACTGGGAATTGTTTCAGATTCTCATGATATAGATGGAAATATTATTAAAGAAAATACAATACAGGTGATTTCAGAGAAAGATATTGAAAAACATATTTCTGGGTTTATTGGGGAAATAGAACAAGTTCCTCCTATGATTAGCGCAATAAAAATAGGTGGAAAGAGATTATATAAAATAGCAAGAGAAGGAACAATCATAAAAAGAGAAGCACGAAAAATTAGAATTCATGAATTCATAATATTAAAAATAGAACTACCGAATGTTTGGTTCCGTATTTCATGTTCCAGAGGAACCTATGTAAGAACTTTGTGTAATGATTTAGGTGAAAAGATAGGTTGTGGAGCTATTCTTGCCGAACTTAAAAGAATTCAAGTTGGAAATTATACCGTTGATAATGCTATTTCTCTTAATCTCCTTAACACAAAAGAGGATATACAAAAACGGCTTATAAATATTAACCATGCTCTTGACTTACCTCGTGCTGTTCTTTCTTCAACAGGGGAAAATTTGTTTATGCATGGGAACAAAGTTAAGAATGAAGAGATAGCGAAAATAGATGAGGGAACTAGTGAATTTGTTCAGGTGTTTAATAAACAAGGTATATTTTTAGGGGTTGCAAGTATAACAAGAACAGCAGTTGGCCCTACCCTTATACCAAGGAAAGTGTTTAATTAAACAGGAAATTTAATGAAAATTGTTAAGGATATAAAAAAAGTAAAAGTTAAAGATAAAAATGTTGTTTTGACAGTAGGGAGTTTTGATGGAGTTCATTTAGGCCATATCGAAATACTAAAAGAAGTAGTGTCGTTATCGAATTCAATCGATGGAACTCCGTGTGTTATGGTTTTGCGACCGCACCCAAGAACTTGTTTTTCACCGGACATACCGTTGAATATACTTACATGTGATGAAAAACAACAGAGGTTGTTTCAACAAAATGGAATTAAAATTACAACAATTCTTCCATTTAATTCTGAAACGGCTAATTTAACACCAGAAGAGTTTATAACAAGTATCCTACTTAACTTTGAACAACTTTATGGAGTTGTTGTTGGACATGATTTTAGATTTGGCAAAAATGCTGAAGGTGATTTTGATTTGCTAAAAAAATATGGAAAAAAGTATGGCTTCAAAGTAAAGCAGATACCCCCGCTGATTATTCAAGGTGAAAGGGTAAGCAGTTCTCTTATTCGTGAATTGATATTAGAAGGAGAGATGGAAAAAGTAGTGATTTTTTTAGGGAGAAAATATTCACTTTTGGGAAAAGTGGTAAAAGGAAAAGGAATAGGTCGACAATTAGGTTTTCCTACTGCAAATATTCTTCCTTTTCATAGTGCGGTGCCCCCTCATGGTGTTTATTCTGCAGAATGTGTTCTTGAGGATGGTCGTGTTTTTCCATCGGCTATAAACATTGGAATTGCCCCTACAATTAGACAACAAGATTTTGCCATTGAAGCACATATCATAAATTTTGATGAAGAGATAATAAACCAAAGTATAGAAGTTGTTTTTCATAAACATATAAGGCCTGAAAAGAAGTTTTCTGGTAGGGAAGAACTCATCAAAGCCATACGAGAAGATGTTGAAAGCATAAAACAGTATTTTATGAAATAATACAAATAGAAAAACTTCAAAACCATAATAACTATACAATAGTCTTTATACAAAATTCCAAAGAATGATAAAGATGATGAAGCAAAATCAACAGGAGTATTTTAGAAGTATATTATTTTGTTTATCGATTTCTATTATTATTCTATTATTCTTTTTTTCCTGTTCTAAAGATAGATATAAGAGATCTGCAGATAGGGAAACCCTTCAGATCATTAAATCCAAAAGTGAACAGGTACCGGGTATGTTAAAAGATTTTAATATAGAACCAAATGAGGAGTATAACCCCTTAGCAGATTTGCCCGTGTATGTAGAGGAAGAAGAAGCCTTTGGAGTGAGTCAAAACCAGGGACAGCAATATTATTTGCTTTCTCTCGAAAAAGCCCTTGAAGTAGCAATGAATTGTAGTAGGGAATATATAACACGAAAGGAGACATTGTATCTGTCGGCTTTGAGTTTAACACTGGAGAGATATAGATATACTCCTATATTTTCGAAAAAAGAAAAAATATCAGTTACACAGCAAACCTATGATAAACAGGTTTTGTCAGATTATTCTCGTGCCTTAAATGCATTGGAAACCTCTTTACCTAATATTCAAGCCCTTACAGGAACTTCTGCTCAACTATTGAGGCAATATCACCAAATATTGGAGGAGGCAGGTGATATTACAGGTTTGACAAAACCGGATATCGAGATTGTGGATAGACAATCAGCAAAAGGTTCCTTACAGACGGGGATGTCTTTGCTTTTATTAGGTGGTGGGAGACTGGCACTACAACTTACAAATAATTTTTTCCGCTTTTTGAATGGAAATGCCAATGAAGAAGCCGGAAGTGTATTATCGGCTTCGTTTACCCAACCTTTGTGGAGGGGGAGAGGAAGACAAATCTCAGCAGAAAGGTTAACACAGGCAGAGAGAAATGTTTTATATGATTTGCGGGATTTTACACGCTATCGTCAGGAGTTTGTAGTAAGAATATGTAAGTCTTACTACTCTGTTTTAGAACAAAGAGACATTGTAAAGAATAATTATCAGAATTACTTAAATTTTAAGATTAGTTATGATAGAGAAAGTGCATTTGCCCAAGAAGGCAGAAAGACTCTAACAGAAATAGGTCGTATTCAACAAGCATTATTGTCTTCAGAGGATACTTGGATTAATTCATTAAGAAGGTATAAAGAAGCATTGGATGAATTCAAGATTTTATTAGGTTTGTCAACGGATAGTCCTATATTACTTGACTCTAATGAGTTAATAAAACTTAAAGAAGAAGGTATAAAACACCCAAAAATTACAGATGAAGATGCTGTTAAAGTTGCATTAGTCACGAGATTGGAAATCTATACACAAAAAGATATTTTGGAAGATGCGACCCGCAGAATTAAGATTGCTGAGAACGCTTTAAAGCCGGGTGTCGATTTATTCTTAGAAGGAACAGTAACGAATCAAGGTAAAACAAATTTTGAAGATTTAGATTTTAGGAGAGGGGTATATAGTGGTGGGCTAAATCTTGATTTACCTCTTAATCAAAAAGAGGAAAGAAATGCGTATCGAACCGCATTGATAAATTATGAAAGAGTAAAGAGAGAATTATCCTTAAAAGAAGACCAAGTAAAACTAGATGTTCGAACCTCTTGGAGAAATCTTGAACAGGCTAAAAGAAATTATGAAATAGCTCAAAAAAGTGTAGAACTGAGCCAACGCCGAGTAGAGGAACAAAACTTGCTTGCAGAGTTGGGTAGAGCCACAGCTTTAGACTTGGTTGACGCACAAAATGATTTAACAAGAGCACAAAATAGTTTAACTTCAGCAATAATAGCCCATAATATAGCCCGTCTTGAATTCTGGAAAAACATAGGAATTTTATATATTAAGTCGGACGGGAAGTGGGAGGAGATAAAAGATGTTAAATAATGTAAATAATAAAAGAAAGAAATATTTGTCTGTTGTAATTTTGTTATGGGTTGCTTTTATTCTATTGTATATTTTTTTCAAAAATGTCATATTCGTTAATAATCAAACTAATGCTAATATAGTCTTTCCTGTTAAAAGGGGGAATTTCGAAGTTACGATCTTAGAAGGAGGTAGTATTGAAGCAAAAGAATCTTTGCAAATAAAATCAGAGGTCCAGGGAGAAACAAAAATACTAAGTATTGTAGAAGAAGGTTATTATGTTACACCGGAAGATGTTCAAAAAGGAAAGATATTGGTGGAACTGGATGCAAAAAAGTTGTTAGACCAGCAAATAGAGCAAGAATTAAGTTTTCAGAGGGCAAAAGCAAGTCTGGCTAATGCAGAAGAACAATATGAAATACAGAAGAATCAAAACGAGATAGACATTCGGCAAAATGAATTAGCAGTAAAATTTGCGAGAATGGATATTGAAAAATATTTAGGTATCGATACAACAAATGAAATTTTGAAGAAGATCGGTGTGGATAATGAAAATGTTCAAAAATTAGTTCTTTTAGAAAAACAAAACCGAATGAATGAAGAAGGAACAAATAATAACGGGGAGAAGGAAAAGGAAAGTGATAACAATAATGAAGAAACAGTAACGAATACAGAACTGGAGGAAAATAAAGGTGATTTAACAAAAACGTTAATATCTTCAATTACATCTGAAAGTATTGATTTTAGAAAATATGCGGATTCAGCGTTGTTAGGAGATGGTGTTGCTCAACAAACATTGCAGAAATATACTACGGATGTAATTTTGGCGGAAGAGGATGTAAAATTGGCCCAGAAAAAATTGGAAGGGACACGAAGGTTATATGAGAAGGCTTTTGTAACACAAACAGACCTTGAAACAGATGAGTTAACTTTAAAAAGAAGACAGGTAGCCTTAGAACAGGCAAATACTAATAAATCTCTTTTTATTCAATACGAATTCCCAAAGCAGGCTGAGAGAATTATTGCAGAGTATATCGAGGCTGTATGGAAATACATCCGGATGCAAAAGGTGGCGGTGTCTCGTTTGGCTCAGTCTGAAGCAAATTTGAGTTCAGCAAAATCACAGTTTGCTATTGAAGCCCGAAAAAAAAGAGAACTGGAAGAGCAAATTCAAAAATGCATGATAAGGGCAACAAAGCCTGGGTTGGTCGTTTATGGTGGCGAAGAAGACCGTTTTATGCAAGAAAGAATACAGGAAGGGACATCTGTTCGTGAAAGACAGATAATAATAACGATTCCAGACACCTCGGTTATGCAAGTTCGTTCAAGGGTACATGAATCTAATATTAAGAGAGTTAAACAGGGGCAAAAGGTTAAGATTCGGGTAGATGCATTCCCAGAAGAATCATTGACAGGTACAGTGGACAAAGTGGCTGTTCTACCAAATGCACAAAATAGATGGCTGAATCCTGATTTAAAAGTATACGATACATTTATCATTATTGATGGAACGCATTCGTGGCTAAAACCTGGTATGACAGCTCAGGTGGAAATATTAGTTGCAGAATTAAACGATGTACTTTTTGTGCCGATGCAAAGCGTTTTTAATGTTGATAATCAACAGGTATGCTATGTGCAAAAAGGAAATGAGATAGAAATGCGAATTGTAAAAACTGGAGAATTTAACGAGTCATTTATTGAAATAAAAGAAGGATTAAAAGAAGGAGAAAAGGTACTTTTATACACTCCGGGACAAACTATTCAATCAAGACCGAGTGAAAAATAATAGATATAAACACGAGATATAACATTGAAAAATTGTGTAATTAAAATAGAAAACTTAAAGAAAAATTATAGAATGGGAAGTGTGGATATTTATGCTTTAAGGGGGATTGATATTGAAATAGAAGAAGGTGAGTTTGTGTGTATTATGGGACCATCAGGATGTGGTAAGTCAACATTGTTGAACATTCTGGGTTGTTTAGATAAACCTACTGATGGAAAATATTATTTAAATGGCTGTGATATTTCTTATTTGGACGACGATACCCTTTCGGATATGCGTTGTAATTATTTGGGCTTTGTTTTCCAGTCCTACAATCTGATCCCTCAACTATCTGTAATTGAGAATATTGAAATACCCCTTTACTATCAGGGTATTTCTCCAAATGAAAGTAGGGAAAAAACAATAGAAATGGCTTCTCGAGTGGGATTAGCGGAACGGTTATATCATAAACCTACAGAACTTTCAGGTGGACAACAGCAGAGAGTAGGTATTGCGCGTGCTCTGGTAAATAATCCATTAGTTATTCTTGCAGATGAGCCCACAGGGAATCTGGATTCAAAATCGGGGAAGGAAATTATAGATATTTTTATAGAACTTCATAGGCAAAAAAAAACTATCATTATGGTAACACATGATGAGGATATAGCAAGAAATGCAGAAAGAATTATATGCTTGCGGGATGGATTAATAGAAAATGATGAAAGAGTTTATCGAGGGTAGGAATATAGAGGAGATGGAATGATTAGAATATGCTGAATTTAGTGTCTATATATCGCTGGATAAGGGTAATTAAGATGGGGTTTAAAAGTTTATGGTTACATAGACTACGCTCGTTATTAACAGTGCTAGGGATTGTCTTTGGTGTTGCATCTGTGATTGCTATGTTAGCAGTTGGAGAAGGTGCAAGTCAGGTTGCACAAGAACAAATTCGGAAATTGGGCAGTAAAAATATTATTGTTCGTAGTGTCAAACCTTCATTAGAACAAAAGGCCACAGGACAAAGAAGTCGAGCTATTGAATATGGAATAACATGGGAAGATGCAACAAGAATACGGTCAACAATTCCGGATGTTGAGGTATTGGTTCCCAATAGAATCATTCGTGATGTTGTCTGGAATACACAATGGCAAATAGATGGTCAAATTGTAGGTACAGTAAGTTGGTATCCAGAAATGAGACAATTGCAAATAATCGAGGGGCGTTATTTTAATGAATCTGAAGTTTTGAGTGTAAAAAATGTCTGTATATTGTCGTTAAATACTATAGCAAGATTATTCCCTAATGGAAGTCCTATTGGAAGGAGTGTACGGATTGGTTCTGATTATTATAAGGTTGTGGGTATTATAGAAGATGAAGGTGGAGTAGGAACATCAACTCAAACACAAAGTTTTCTTACGCAATCAGCAGGTAATAATTTAAGGGAGGAGAAAAGAGGTAGTATCCAATCTATTCAGGAGGGAATGGGAAGGGGAGACAATAGAAAAGCAACAATGACAACACCTAATTATCGAGTTTATATTCCTATTACATCGGCGCAGAAAAGATTTGGCGAAACATTAGTCCGAAGGACTACAGGAACCTTTGAGGCGGAAAAGGTAGAACTTCATGAGCTTATTGTTATGGTAAATAAAGAAGATAGGGTAGAAGAAGTTGCAAAGGTCGTAGATAATATTCTCCAAAAATATCATAAACAAAGAGATTATGAATTAACGATACCTTTAGAATTGTTAAGACAGGCTGAAAGAACAAAACAAATATTTAATCTTGTATTGGGAACAATTGCTGGAATATCTCTGTTAGTTGGTGGTATAGGAATAATGAATATTATGTTAGCAACAGTTACAGAAAGAACACGGGAAATAGGTATTCGAAGAGCATTGGGAGCACGAAAAAGAGATATTGTGATTCAATTTCTTGTAGAGACAATTATAATGTCAGGGACAGGTGGGCTTATGGGAATTGGATTGGGCTTATTTGTTCCATATCTGATAACATACTTTGCTTCTATGCCTACGATTATTCGTTTATGGAGTCCCGTGATTGCATTTGGCATTTCTGCCGGAATTGGCATTATTTTCGGAATATATCCGGCACTTCGTGCTGCAAATATGGACCCTGTAGAAGCCCTTCGCCATGAATAGTTAAAAATAGCACTTTTACCTTCCTTTGTATATAATTAGGAAAATTATATTTTCCCACAAAATTCTAAGTCTGATATGTTACAAGAAAAGATTGAGATAAGAGGTGCAAAAGATCTAAGTGAAGTGAATGAAGCCATTCAATTAATGTCGAATGTTTCACGGGGAGACTCTTTTGTTGCACATGATTGGTTGGGTAATGTGGGAGCAAAATATCCAAATTTTCAGAATGAACATATTCGTATTGCACTATATGATGGAAAAATTATATCTGCTTTAAGAATTATAACAGATGTTATTCGTATAGGTGAGGCAAGGTTAAAAATGGGGGGAATAGTATGGGCTTCTACTGCAAGATATTTTAGGAATAAGGGTATTGCTAGTAGAGTTATTCAGAACGCTGTGAATTATATGAAAGCCAATTTATACCATGTTTCTATGCTTTTCGGAGTTCCTAATTTCTATCGTAGATTTGGGTTCGCTACCACGATTCCTGAGTTTTACACCGATATTCCAACATGTAATTTGTTAACAAGTATTAAACCTACCCAATATAAAGTGCGTAAGATGAGACCTGCGGATATTGTTTTATTGAGGAAAATACATGATAATAATGATGAAGATATCTCATGCTCAATAATAAGGACACAAGCACATTTTGCAGTTAAATGGAAATTGTGGGAAACGGGAAGAACAGTAATGGATATGAATGGAAAAATATTAGGATATTTTTTGCAACGAATCAAACAATCCGATACATTGTTTGTACAAGAAATGGGCTCTACGAATGAAGAAGCATCAAAGGTAGTATTGCATGCTGTTGGTAAATTAGCAGAAAAAGAAAAATTAGGAAAGATTCAGTTTGCTTCTCCACCTTCTCATCCCATTATTCGTTTTCTGAATAGTTACTGTCCAATACGAAAGACACATTATAAGAGAAGTGAGGGTGGGATGATGGCGATAATTAACGAAGAAGAAACTTTAGAATGTATGCTTCCCGAATGGGAAGAACAACTTCGACAAAAATCTTTGCTGAATCAGGAGGATGAAACTACTATTATTATTTCAGGTGTTCCATATTGTATCCGCTACCGTAAAGGTTCTATAAGTGTTATAAAAAAGTCAGGAAGAAACAAAATTTCAATAGATAAAGAGGAACTTGCAAAACTAATTTCTGGATATATTTGTATGGAGGATATACTAAGCAAAAAAAGATTTTTTATTTCGTCAAATGCAAAAGATTTTCTTTTAAGTATTTTCCCGAAAAGATTTCCCTATGTATGGCAAATGGATAGGTTTTAAAATTTAAAAATTTAATAGAGGTTCTTTATGAAAATTAAAAGCAATAGTATCCAACTTAAATTTATTGGAAACCTAATTGTAGTTTTTGTTTTTTTATCATTGTTTATATCCATATTGCAGTTTGTATTAATTAACAATCTAGTTATTAAGGCTGCTAATGAAAGAATAAAGTTGAACATGAAGTCAGGTTGGTATTATTTTGACGAAAAAAAACGAAAATTAGAAATGATACTTGATTTTTTAGAGGATACTTTTTCAAAAAAAGAAATGCTCGAAGGAACGGAGGGATTGATTTCTTTAAGCAAATATACAGAAAGTAAAGATTTAGATTATCTTTGGATAATCTCAAAAAATTCAAATGTTCTACCCAAGGAAGTGTTGTCAGAGTTTAATTCCTTTTTTGTTAGTGAGGATTCAAAAAATAACACAGGGTTTATAAAGAAAAATATCCGAGATTTGCAAGAAAAAATTCCATTTATCTTTCAGTCAGGAAGAACTATCCCAGAGGATGAATCCATTTCGGTGTTTGCATCGAAAAAAATAATCTATTCAAATTTCGATGAAGAGGTTATTTTGATTGCTGGCTGTTGGTTAGACGGAGCCAATTATTTCGTAGACCAAATCCAGAATATTGTATTTGAAGATAGTTTTTACAAAAAAAAGCGTGTAGGAACGGTAACAATATTTAACGGTGATGAAAGAGTTGCCACAACAGTTTTGTTGTCTAACGGTCAAAGAGCCGTTGGAACACAGGTATCAGAGGCTGTGAAACAACAAACCTTGATAAGAGGTATTCCTTGGATAGGAAGGGCCCAAGTATTGGATGATTGGTATCTTGCGTGCTATGAACCTATCAAAGATATTCATGGGAATATTATAGGCATGCTGTATATGGGAGAGTTAGAAGCGGTAACAAAGGATGCTCGAACTTTTGTGCTTTTTCTAACTTTATTTATTATTTTACTCATTATGTTTATTGCTTTATTTGTTCGTCTACGCCAGACAACCCGTTTGCTGAAAAGGATTTATAAATTGAGAAAATCTGCTATTGAGTTTTCGCAAGGGAATTTTTCTACTCGGGTAGAACAAGATAGCACAGGTGATGAAATATCTGAATTAGTTTCTGTATTTAATTCTATGTTAGAAACAATTGAAAATGACAGACTTAAATTGATTAAGCAACAAGAACTGGTTGAAGAAGCTAACGCCAATTACCTCGATATGTTAGGATTTGTTACACATGAATTGAGAAATAGTTTGGGTTCTGCCTTATTTAATGTTATTTCACTTAAGGAAGGTGTATATGGAGAAACATCTGAGGAAGTAAAAGAAGGTCTTAACATTGTAGAAGATAGCCTAAAATATTTGAAGGAAATTACCAACAATTACTTACAACTTTCTCGTTTGGAACAGGGAGAACTATACTTTGAGAAGAAAGAAGTCAACCTACAAAAAGATGTAATACAACCTGTTTTGAATGATATTTCAAAATTGTTGGAAATGAAAAAACTTAAAGTAGAAAATGAAATACCAGAGAATTTTGTTTTACCAGCAGATATAAATTTGATGCGTGTTGTTTATGAAAATCTCTTAGGCAATGCAGTTAAGTATGGAAAAGAAGAGGGGAATATAAAAATTTCTGCAAGTCGAACAGAAGGAGGCCAAATACAATTGATTGTTTGGAATGATGGCCCTCCTATCGAACCTCAATTGATAACATCTCTTTTCCATCGCTTTAAAAGATACGACACAAAAACTCCGGATGGGAAAAAAGGTGCAGGATTAGGGTTGTTTATTGTAAAAAGGATTATAGAATTGCATGGGGGAGAGGTTTCTGTCCACTCTGAAAAGGATAAAGGAACTTCATTTATTATAAATATTCCTGTTTGATATGTTAGGTGTCTTTCTTTGAAAACTGACTTCGTATGACATTTAACGCTCCACCGGCTTTATACCACTCAATTTGTGTGGAGTTGTAAGAATGATTTGCCAGTATCATTTCGCGGGTACCATCTGCGTGGTGAATGGTTACAGTTAATGGTTTCTGGGGTGTAAAGTCATTTAAATCTAAAATATCAATCTTATCGTCTTCACGAATTTTTTCATAATCGTCCGGATTTGCAAAAGTAAGGGCGAGTATCCCTTGTTTTTTCAAGTTTGTTTCATGAATACGGGCAAAACTACGCGCAAGTATCACTTTTATACCCAAATATCTTGGTTCCATAGCAGCATGTTCTCTTGAAGAACCTTCTCCATAGTTTTCATCTCCTATAACAATAGTTCCTATCCCTTGTTTCTTGTAAAACCGTTGAACAGCAGATACAGTGTCGTACTGCCCTGTTATTTGGTTTTTTACACAATTTGATTTGTTGTTAAACGCATTAATAGCCCCCATAAAACAGTTATTAGAAATGTTATCGAGATGACCTCGATATTTTAGCCATGGTCCTGCAGGAGATATATGGTCGGTTGTGCATTTGCCTTTAATTTTTAATAAAACAAACAATCCTGTTAGAGCCACATTATTAAGAGGAAAAGGTTCTAACAATTGCAGTCTATTAGAGTTAGGATGAACTTCCACTTTTAATTTGTCCGTATCCTTTGCTGGTGGAACATAACCTAATTCAGAGATTATAAACCCATTATCGGGAAATTCTTTACCAAGAGGCGGGTCCAGTTTTACTTCAACACCTTCTTCATTTAGTAATTTATCTGTTATAGGGTTAAATGTTATATTCCCTGACAAGATAAATGCAGTTACTATTTCAGGAGATGCCACAAATGCATGTGTCTTGGGATTTCCGTCATTTCTCTTTGCAAAGTTTCTGTTGAAAGAAGTTACAATGGTATTGGGTTCATCGTCAGGGCCATAACGAGGCCTTGACCATTGTCCAATACAAGGACCGCATGCATTTGCAAGAACTACACCATTGATACCTTCAAAATCGTGTAGTATTCCATCCCGTTCAATAGTTTTACATATCAGATCAGACCCGGGTGTAATGATGAGTTCTGATTTTGCTTTTAACTTTTTGGAAATAGCCTGTCGAGCAATAGAAGCAGACCTGCTTAAGTCTTCGTAGGAAGAGTTTGTACATGAGCCGATTAGTCCTACTTCAACTTTGAGAGGCCAATTATTCGTAATTGCCTTTTCCTTTAATTGTGATATGGGAGTTGCTAAATCAGGAGTAAAAGGACCATTTATATAAGGTTCCAGAGTGGCCAGGTCTATCTCTATTGTAGAATCGTAATATTTTTCAGGAGAAGAGATAATCTCTTTGTCAGGACAAAGTTCCTGACCCAATATTTCACATAGTTCAGCAACTTTTTCTCTTCCTGTGTATATCAGATAATCTTTCATTCGTTTATCATAAGGGAAAATTGAACATGTCGCTCCCACTTCTGCACCCATATTACAAATAGTTGCTTTACCTGTACAAGAAATTGTTTCCGTTCCAGGTCCAAAATATTCAATAATGTATCCCGTTCCTCCTTTAACAGTGAGAATACCCGCTAATTTCAAGATAACATCTTTAGGTGAAGTCCATCCTTTTAATTCTCCCAAAAGTTTAACCCCCATGATTTTTGGAAATTTTAATTCCCAGGGGAGACCGGCCATTACATCTACAGCATCAGCGCCACCTACACCTATCGCTATCATTCCTAATCCTCCAGCATTAGGTGTATGCGAGTCCGTTCCAATCATCATTCCCCCGGGAAAAGCATAGTTTTCTAATATTACTTGATGAATAATTCCCGCCCCCGGTTTCCAGAAACCAATCCCATATTTCTGTGAGACACTATAAAGAAAGCTGTAGACCTCTTCATTATCTGTTAAGGCTTTTTGAAGATCCGCTTTTGCCCCTTTTTCTGCTAATATGAGATGGTCACAATGAACAGTAGTAGGAACTGCAACTTTAGGTCTCCCTGCCAGCATGAATTGAAGAAGTGCCATTTGGGCTGTTGCATCTTGCATCGCGACGCGGTCCGGGTTAAACTCTATGTACTCTTCACCTCTCTTTATTTCTCGAATATCACTGTTATTGCATAAATGAGTATATAAAATTTTTTCAGTGAGCGTTAGGGGTCGATTTAATTTATGTCGAATTTGATAGAGTTTCTTTTGAAAGGTACTTAATGTATCAGAAATCAATTCGAAATCAAATAACATAATTGTATCTCCATTAGATAGGGGAAAGATTAATAGAAAAGAATAGAGAAATTATATAGGAAGGGATTATTCTTTTGCTAATATATATACAACTTCTTCTGCCAAAAGATTGTTGAGATAGTTTACAACCCCTTTGGCATTTAGAGCAATTTCTTCAATTATTTTGATATTCATTTCCTTACAAAGGTTTCGAAAATCTTTTAATGTAAGAAAATGTCTGTTAGGACTTTCATACCAGGAGTAAGGAAGATTGGGAGTGACTGGTGAAACACCTTTTAATAATATATTTGAACGAACTTTCCAGTGCCCAAAATTAGGGAAACTTACAATTCCTTTCTTCCCGATACGGAGCATCTCTTTTAATACAAGGTCCGGTCGCTTTATGACCTGTAATGTCATGCTTAATATAACATAATCGAAACAATTATCAGGCAACTCAGAAAGTCCCTCGTCGATATCTGCTTGTATTACAGGTAAACCACATGAAATAGCACTTATAACATTCTGTTGGTTAATCTCAATTCCTAAACCATCAGTTTTTTTCTCACGGTCAAGACGGCATAGCAATGTACCTGCTCCACAACCAAGGTCTAATATTCGTGAATTATATTCTATCAGTCTTACAATTAAATCCAGATCAATTCTTGATCCTGAGTAAATGCTATTGGGTATAACAATTTTAGGTTCGACCCTCTCCTGTCTATCATTTGCAAAGCACTTTGGACAAGGTCTGTCTGGGAAATAGATATGTTTCAAAAAACCGCTGACCAATTCTGTCATGTTTGTGTAGTCTATCAGAAAAGAGTCATGCCCATAGGGAGATTTGATATTGCAATAACTAACCTTTTTCTTTTGTCTTGCAAGAGCAAATACAATTTCCCGTGATTTTTCTGGAGGATACAACCAATCGGACGAGAATGAAACTACTAATGTTTTCCCCTGAACTCGGCTCATTGCATCATCTAAATTCTTATATCCTCTGGAAATATCAAAATAGTCAATTGCTTTTGTAATGTATAGATATGAGTTAGCATCAAAACGATTAACAAATTTTTCACCTTGGTAGTCAAGATAACTTTCTATAGAAAATTCTTTATCAACATCATATCGTAATTGTTTCCCATTCTGGAGTTTTCGTCCAAATTTCTCTTTCATTGAGTCGTCTGAAAGATATGTAATATGGGATAACATTCTTGCAACAGCTAATCCATTGGTAGGACCGGGGGAGGGGTAATACTTACTATTTACAAATTTGGGGTCAGAAAGTATTGCATGTCTCCCTACTGCATGAAAAGCAATTTGTTGAGCTTCACTTACGGGAGGTGCAGAAATTACAACTATTGATTTTGTTTTTTCAGGGTACCTTACGCTCCATTCCAGTGCTTGCATTCCTCCCATTGAACCACCGATAACGCAAAGCCATACAGGTATTTCTAAATATTTCATTAATTCATATTGTGCTTTAACCATATCGCCTATGGTTACAAAAGGAAAATCTTTACCATAAGGTTGTCCTGTTTCTGGATTTATAGACATCGGGCCTGTTGAGCCAGCACATCCTCCTAATGTATTGGAACAGACAACAAAATACTGATTAGTATCAAGCGCTTTTCCAGGACCAATCATAGGGTCCCACCAGCCTGGTTTTTTATCGTCGGGGCTATGGTAGCCTGCCGCATGAGCATCTCCTGATAACGCATGGCATACAAGAATCGCGTTATCTTTATTAGGAGATAAATTACCATAAGTTTCGTATGCGATAGTTACAGGTCCTAACTTTGCTCCACTCTCCAGAGTAAGATATTCTGGAGAGTGAGCAAAGGTATAATACTTTGTTTCTACAAATCCTACATTTCCTATATCCATACTTCCATCATTATACTAAAAATTATTCTTGGGACTTATTTAATGCCTGGTCTAAGTCTTCAAGTATATCATCGATATCCTCGATACCAATAGACAAACGAATAAAATCAGGTGTAACACCTGCTGATTTTTGTTCTTCTGGGGATAATTGTTGATGTGTGGTAGAAGCAGGATGAATAACCAGAGTTTTAGCATCTAATACATTGGCTAAGTGTGAAACAAGTTTTAAATTATCAATGAATTTTTTTGCAGAAGGGATATCACCCTTAATGCCAAATCCGACGATAGCCCCCTGACCTTTAGGCATGTATTTTTGTGCTCGTGCATAATCCGTATGTGATGGAAGTCCCGGATAATTTACCCATTTAACGGCTTTATGTTTTTCCAAAAATTGAGATACCTTCAGAGCATTTTCACAATGGCGGGGAACTCTTAAATGAATAGTTTCCAGTCCCTGTAATAATAAAAAAGCATTGAATGGAGATAAGCAAGGTCCCATATCTCTAAGTAAGGTTACACGGGCTTTAATAATATAACTAATGTTTCCTAACGGTTTGAATATATCATTAAATACCATGCCATGATAACTGGGGCTGGGTGTGGTAAATTCAGGAAATTTCCCGTTGTCCCAATCGAATTTCCCACTGTCTACAATCACCCCTCCCAAAGAAGTTCCATGTCCACCTATTACTTTTGTGGCACTATGGACTACTATGTCTGCACCATAATCAATGGGCTTAAACAAAATAGGAGATGTTACGGTATTGTCTACTATAAATGGGATACCATGTTCATGAGCTATTTGGGCTATTGCTTCAAAGTCTACAATGTCATTTGCGGGGTTGCCAATGGATTCAACATATAAAAAACGGGTTTTGTCATCCATCTTCTTTTTAAAATTCTCAGGGTTGCTTGCATCAACAAAACGGGCTTCAATCCCCAATTCAGCGAATGTATTGACAAATAAATTATATGTTCCTCCGTAAAGTGTACTGGATGAAACAAAATTTTGTCCTGCGTGTGTTATATTTAGTACAGCAAGTGTTACAGCAGAGGAACCTGAAGCCAGTGCTAATGCACCGACACCTCCTTCCAATTCTGCGACCCTTTTTTCAAATACATCTACAGTTGGATTCATAATGCGACTATAAATATTTCCAAATTCCTGAAGAGCAAACAATCGTGCTGCATGTTCACTATCCTTAAATACATAAGAAGTAGTTTGATAAATAGGTACTGCTCGTGCACCAGTTGTAGGGTCTGTAACCTGTCCGGCATGCAATGCTAAAGTTCCTTGACGGTATTGATGTTTTGTCATAATTATTCCCTTTCTTTTTTTATTTATTTTATTGTTTATTGTCCATTGAATAAAGATGTTGATAAGTATCTTTCTCCAGAGTCCGGAAGAATAACAACAAATGTTTTATTTTCAAATTCTTCCTGTTTTGCAAGTCGAATAGCCACAGCCATCGCCGCTCCCGAACTTATTCCTGCGATAATCCCTTCTTCTTTTGCTAATCGTCTTGCGGTTTCAAATGCTTCTTCGTCTGTTACTGTTTCAATCTGGTCAACTAAATTTAAGTCTAAAATATCGGGTTTAAATCCTGCACCAATCCCCTGTATCTTATGAGGTCCCGGGGAACCTCCGGATAGAACAGGGGAACCTGCTGGTTCAACACCTACGCTTATAATTTTTTTACCGCATACTTCTTTAATATATCTGCTTACTCCTGTTATTGTTCCACCTGTTCCAATGCCTGCTACAAAAACATCTACACTACCATCGGTATCATTCCAGATTTCAGGACCTGTGGTTCTGAAATGGATGGATGGGTTTGCAGGATTTTTAAACTGTTGTGGCATAAAATAATTTGGGTTTTCGCTTGCAATTTTTTCTGCCTCTGCAATGGCACCACGCATTCCTTTTTCGCCGGGCGTAAGAATGATTTCAGATCCAAATGCCTTTAACATTGCCCTGCGTTCTAAACTCATTGTTTCGGGCATGGTTAGAATAAGACGATAACCTCTCGCGGCAGAAACAAATGCGAGGGCAATCCCTGTGTTACCGGATGTAGGTTCTATTATGGTTCCTCCGGGTTTTAAAAGACCTTTATTTTCCGCGTCCCATATCATTGCTGAACCAATACGGCATTTTACAGAGTAACCTGGATTCCGACCCTCAATTTTTGCAAATATTTTGTCCGTTTTTGTCTCTTGAGTGAGTTTGTTTATTTTTATCAAAGGTGTGTTCCCAATTGATTGACTGTTATCTAAAAATACTTTCATTTTATAATCCTCCTGAATATATAGTTAAATTTAATTTAATAACGACTGAATTAGAAAAATAGAAATGGAAAAAGAGAAGAAACTAACACATGAAGGGGGTACATCGGCAGGTGAAAATAAAAATATCTACTTTTAATAAATGTATGTATTGCATTATTGTCTTTTTTGTACCTGTGTTAGTTGTAATCATAATCATCTTTTTTAGTTTAACATATTTTTTTATAATAAACAAATTTACATAGAAGTATATTCCCATAGAATAAAAATTTGCATTGGGCTACTGTTTATGATATAGTATGACTTGTCAATTGAATATGTCAAGGGGGTTTATTGGTTAGGGATGTACTAAAAATCCGATGATGCGTAAGTACCCGACCTAAAAAGTGAAGGGCTTTGTATTTTGGGTTTGAGAGTACAGGCTAATAAACTTCTGTGACAGAATGTGTATGTTTTAGGAGATGCACAAGTGAATATTTTTGTCGGAAATCTGTCGTATTCATCTACCGAACAGCAATTAGAAGAATTGTTCGGAAGATACGGCAAAGTGGACTCTGCGCGAATCATTTCAGACCGTAATACGCGTAGGTCTCGTGGCTTTGCGTTTGTGGAAATGCCTGATGACAATGAGGCAAAATCAGCAATCGAAGCACTCAACGGTTCCAGTTTTGGTGGAAGAGAAATCAAAGTTAACGAAGCCAGACCTAAGGAGGAATTTGCACCGCGCAGAAATCGTAATCGTTACAGACAATAACTCGTAAAGAGATTATATAGTACGATTATAAAATGTGCTCACTTCTAAAGAGAAGTGAGCACATTGGGTTTTAAAGTACATTATTTTTTGTATTCTTGTCCGGGGGTATATTGTTTTGTTACATGTTTCTGTAAATTTTCAAATTCCCAATGGACATCTCTCATTTTTTGTTCTACAAAAAGATAGGATTGGTCTGCATAGTGAGGTGAGTTTTCATTTTGAGTTGCACTACCGAATTGGTGCAATGCTTTAGAAGAAACCTTTCCATTTTTATCCCATTTTACCAGTAGAATATAAGAATCACCGGCCCTGCCTTCTAAATATTTTCCGGTCCATTCCCCATAAACACAATAAAGTAAATCAGGTCCTCCGCCTAAACCGAGGTTTACTTTGCCACGAACGAGGCGGTTAATTTCTTTCCATGGAATATCGATTCTGCCGTAAGTAGATTGAAGCAAATGAATTTTTTCCTTAAAGGTTTTGAACAGGTCAGGGATAGGTCTGTCAAATATCTCGGCACGGACTACGGGCTCTAATGTAAGTATAGCGATGGCTGCAGACGAATTTTCAGGGTCCGCTTTCCCATCCCAATTTTTAATTAGTTCCAATGCTTGTTTTTCAATTTCATTCTCCGGGTTAAACTCGTTTGAAATCTTGTCAACATACTTTTTTGCTAATGAGTTTTTAGAGTAAGTCCAGTCGAATTTATACTCATAAAATTCTTCTTCTGTTATGGATTCATCACTACCTAAAAGTTCTAACAATCGTAGGGCCCGATTGGTCATGTGGTCGGGAGGCTCAATTCCAAATGTTAGAGAGTATTTATTCGGATTGGGATTGTCCTCACCAATAGTTGTCTGGAAAGGAGTAGAGTTGCAATTTTGTATAAAACCCGATTTTGGATTTTTAACTTGAGGTAGTTTTTCAAAAGGTAAGTATTCTGTCCACAGTGTTTCGGAGGTATCTCCGGGTAAATAGCCTTTCCAATCATATTTTTCAGAACGAATAGGCAAAAGAGCATTGTATATATACCAAATATTCCCTTCATAATCTGCATAGCCTATATTGAAAGAAGGTATACCCTGTATTCTTAGTGCCTGTTCAAATTCATGTATATTCTTTGCTTTGTTCATCCGATACCATTGTTCTATTTGTTTTATATTTTTATATCCTGCGTATCGAAGAGCATAGACTCCATGAGGACGACGGATAGCAGGTCCATAATCACAAAATAATATTTCTCGTGATATTCGAATGAGATATTTGTCAAATATTTTTACAGGGATGTGTACGACTTTTCTTTCAAAGTTTTTCCATTGTCCATCCAATCGATATTGAGCAGGATTTTCTGGATTAATTGTTAATTCATAGACATCTACAAGGTCAGGCATATTTACTGTATGTGCCCAACCTAAGTAGTTATTGTGTCCATGAAGTATAACAGGAGCCCCTGGAAAGACTCCACCGGTTATATCCCATCCTTCTTCACTTTTAAGTCGGGCTTCATACCATGCAACAGGACCTGTCCACGGTTGATGAGAATTTATATCGAGGAATGTAGAACCATCTGTTGTTCTTTTAGGGCTTATAGCAAATGTATTTGAACCTAAGGGTAGGTTTTCGAAAATCTTTTGTATAATTATGTTTTCATCATTTTTCCCCAACATTTTAGGGCGGTGAATCTGGGGTTTCTCTCTTGATTTGAATAAGGGTTCAATGTAACGATTTAGTCCAAAGAAAAGAGGTGCTTTAAGGACAAATCCTGCAATGATGTCTTTTCCTGAAGCGGGGAAGACACTCCAGCAAGTGACCTCATCAGGATGAAGCCCTGCATAATGGTTTACTCCTTCCGCATAAGCATCACAAATGGCTTTTATTTCATCGGATAAATCCGTTTCATATTGTTTGTTCACAATGTCCCATACATTTAAAAACTCTAACATGTAATCATAAATAAATCCTTTAAAACCTTCCATTACTCCACTTTTACCACGAATTAAAATCTGCCCTTCCTGGACAGTTTTGAAGTCATCTTCACATTGTGCATATGCTAAGCCATAAGCAACATCAATATCTCTTTTCCCATAGATATGCGGGACACCCCATTCATCACGATATATGGTGACATCATATTTTCCTTCAGGAGGTATGAATGGTTCGAGCGATGGGGGGGTATTTTTTATTTCTTCACAGCCTGTAATAAGGATAAAACAAAATAAGACAGATAATTTAAATAGAAGAAAGACCTGTTTTTTCATACACTCTCCTTTAATAAACAAAATAGTAAATTTTGATTAGTAGGACAAAAAAATGGGGGGATTTGTTTCAAAAATAATAAAAGGGAAATGGTAATTATCTAATTGGGATAAATGGAAACCAGATAGAAATTTTTTGGCGGGGAGATAAAAACGCTCCATTAAAATTGGCGTTTGTTATTATTGCTCCTTCAAGCAAGGCATCCTTTAAAAATGCATTGGATAAATTTGCTCCACTGAGATTGGCTCCCCTTAAATCAACTTGAGAAAGATTTGCCATGAAGAGATCTGCTTCACCTAAATATGCTTGTCGAAAATCACTTTTCGTTAAATCTGAATTCTTGAATTTAGCCCTATATAAGTTTGCTCCGGAAAAATTGAATTGTTTCATTATACGATTAGAAAAGTCTACTTCATTAAGGACTGCATTAGAGAACATACAACCTTCTAATACTGCATCTATAAACTTTACCATAGTTAAATCTGCTTGGGAAAAGTTTGTGTCTCTTAGGTCAGATTTTATGAAAGAGGCCGAATGAAGGTATGCCTTTTGAAAATTAGCCTGTCTCAAGTCCGCTTCATTAAAAACACACTGTCGCAAATCACATTTGCTTAAATTTATTCCAGCAAAGTTTTTATTTATAAAATTTAGTCTGCTTAAATCCGGTGAAATTGCTGGGTCAGAGTCCCTCCATTGATTCCAAACTTGAATTCCTGCTTCTAATATTTTTACATGTTCTTTATATGCCATATATTTTCATCCTAAAATCATGCTCGTTTTATCACTATTCATATAATAACACGAATTGTTGTAACCTTTAAATAAAATAGTTCTTATGTAAATAACTTAAAGAATAATAGACTAATGTAATGATAAATTATAGTATTAAGTCTTATTATGGTATATAATTTTGCTGTATATATGGTGATAAATTAGGAGGAATGCAGGAAGATTTTATTGGAATAATTTTTTGCTCTTCAATAGATTTGTGAATCCCTTCCATGATTTCAACGATATGCCTTGCTAATTCTCCGTTGGCACTATAGGAGGAACGATTTGTTTGTAATGCACAAACCATATCGCTAATACCGATGCCTCTCATATTGGTGAAAAAATCATAGCATGTGGGGAATTCAGTCCATTCTTTTTTGAATTGATTGAAGAAAAATATCTTACCACCAAAACAGTTAGGGTCCGGGAGGGACAGGGAACCTGTTTCACCATGTATTTCAATGTGGGGTAGATGATGGGACCATGTATCAAAACTCATAACAAGTGTACATAATACATCATTTTCAAAATTTAATACAGTATGAATATCCGTCGGAACCTCTACATGAATTTGTTTTCCATATAAGGGCTGGCTTGTGATAGTTCTTGTCTCAAAAGTAGTTTTACCATAAGAAAAAACAGATTTTACAGGTCCTAATAAAAAGACAAGAGAAGTTAAATAGTACGGTCCCATATCAAATAAAGGACCACCCCCTTTTTTATAAAAAAATTCTGGGGATGGATGCCACGACTCATGTCCTCTGCAAAGCATAAAAGCCGTTGCCGAAATGGGTTTTCCTATCCAACCATCATCAATGATTTTCCTTGCTGTTTGCCAGCTTCCACCTAAAAAAGTATCTGGCGCACAACCCATAAATAACGAGTTTTTCTTGGATGTTTCAATAAGTAAATTGGCTTGTTCGACTGTTAGGGCAAGAGGTTTTTCGCTATATACATGCTTTCCATGTTCTAATGACTTCATAGAAATTTCAAAGTGGGAAGATGGATTAGTAAGATTTATGACCAATTGTATGTCATTTGAGTTTAGAATGCTGTCAACATCCAATACCTCAATATTATACTTTTTCCCTTTTTCTGCTGATTTTTCTATCAAAATATCTCCACAGGCAATAAGTCTCAAATTAGCCAAATGCAAGATATTTTCAATGTATACTTCTGATATATTACCACAACCAATAATGGCACAATTTATGGGTTGCGATATTTGTTCCATATTTTTAACTTCCTCTAACAATTATTTTTCGCAAATATAAACATGGCAAGGTGGAAAATTTTTCAAAATGATAGGGGAACGAGTGCATTTGTTATTAAACTTTTTGGGAAGTTTGTCTTTGAAAAATTTTTTTCCTGAAGGTACCCATGGACTAAAGAAATAAGCAAATGTCAGGAATTTTCCTTTTTCCCGGAGGCATTCGTATGTAGCATCCAATAGTTTATTTTGTAACTCGTCTTCAAACCTTGTCCATGGCAAACCTGATATAATGACATCGCAAGAATCATATCCGGTATCTTTCAGATATTTTAGTGTATTTTCTGCAGAATCCTGGACCACATTGACTTCCGGACATCTTTCTTTTGTAGCCTTCGCAAACACGGGATTGATTTCCATAGCAATGAAAAAAGCATCATACGGTTTTTTCTTTTGGATACACTCTGTAAAAACGCCAGTTCCAGGACCGAATTCAACGATAACTTTCGCATCTTTTAATGGGGCTAAATCAGTTATGCAATCTGCTAATGCGGGACTACTGGGTGCTAATGCCCCTGTTGTTTTATTGGCTCTAAAAATCTCTCCTACAAAAGTCCAGAATGACATAGGTCCGCCTTTCTTGTAATGTTTTTTATTTTTAGGTAAAATAAGATAATAAATTATAAATATTTCATATCAAATTTTCATAATTATATTATCTTATTAAAAGACTTGACTTTTTTGTATGTATATGGTAATATTATAAAGAGGATGATTATGATTAAATATAAATTAAAAATTTGCATTGTTATCTTATTGATGTGCGGAATAATAGCAGGGGGTGTTCCATCTTATCATATAAAAAGAATAGATATAAATGAAGATGGTATTATTGATGTTTGCGATATTCAACGATTTGTATCTGCGATTATTTCGGATAATGTAAATACATTACCGGACATAAATAGTGATGGAAAAATTGATATTAAGGATTTACAAATCCTTATGAGAAATATGGGGAAGAAACAAAAGACATTTCAATTAAGAACATGCATTTTATATAGTAGCATTCCAAAACCAAATTACAGCAATAATCAAAAGATAAAGAAGGTTGAAACATATAATCCTTCGAATAAGCACAACTCAATATATGAAAGTAGAAAACTTTTTATTCTATCTGATAGATATGAGCGGAAAGGAGAGGGGAAGGAAAAGAATTATTCTTTAAAACTGTATGGGAAAAAATATCTCGCTTATCATATCAGCCCAAAATCACCTCCCGATTGTTAAGTTATATTTTCAATTTTTAAGGTTAGAAATTAATTAAGAAAAAGATAAATTAGAAGGAGATAAAATATGAGTAAAGTAACTTATAAAGGGACATTTAGGGTAATAGTATTATCTGTTATTATGTTAATTACCCCATTCATAGGAAAGGCTGTAGCGCCCTGTCCGTTACCATCTGATAATAATGCATTATTGGATTTGCTCTGGCCTATGTTTGATTCAAATCGAGATGGTGGATTATCTAAGGTTGAATTATCAAAGGTATACACCGTACCTGATCAGTATTTTAATATGCTTGATACCAATAAAGACGGAAAAATTGACTGTCAGGAGTTCAGCCCAATTCTTGCTTTGTTGCAATTGTATTTGCCAGGTGGGCTTTTATCTATCGTTGATACTAATGGAAATCAACTCATAGAGTACGAAGAAGTATCAGGTTATATCAGTTTAGAACAGTTCCGACAATTAGATAGGAATAAGAACGGTGTAATTGATTGTGGTGATATTGGAGAACTGCCTCCAATTGAAGGAGAACCTGAAGAAGGTGAAATCATCATAGAGGGTGAAATTGGTATTGAAGGGGAATATACCCCACCAGAAACCGACCCATGTGCCTGGATAGAATTAGCTATTTCTGAGTTTGATAACCTTGACCAGAATAAAGACGGTGTAATTACCCGAGAAGAACTAAACTTCCCCATTATTTTGATTTATCCGCCTATCGTTGATTTTGACGAATTATTTGAACAGTTTGATTTAGATGACAATGGTGCAATTACTAGAGCGGAATTAGAATCATGGGCAGAGATATGTGGAATTATCATAGATGATAATGGAGAATGCCCTTTGCCTGAGATACCACTAAGTAAAGTTGTAGAATTACTTTTCCCGTTTGTAGACTTAAATGGTGATGGGAAATTAAGCCCTGATGAGGTGAGGAATTTGTATCCTGATATTGACAATCTGTTAAGTCAATATAATCTGACTTTGGAAATTGCTTATTTATTAATTGATACAAATAGGGATGGTGGAGCTTCTCCTAATGAGTTGATGATTATATTAAACATATTAGCCCCTCAATTGGGAGTAAATCCTAATAATGTTTTATCAATCATCGATAAAAATGGAGATTCGATGATTGGTTATGAAGAAGTAGCCGAATATGTGACGCCGGAACAGTTTGGCTATGTAGATATGAATGGAAATGGTTTGATTGATTGCAATGACCTGGATTTCATTCTAAATCCTCCTCTTTGGGAGGGTGAATTCCCAATTCCTGATATAGATCCATGTGTAATTGGTCCGTTAGCATTGGAATATTTTGACTTTTTAGACCAGAACAAAGACGGTAGAATTATTAAAGATGAGTTGATTACTCCGCTGACCGTTATTTATCCAATTCCTGTTGATCCTGCATCCCTCGATACTATATTTGCAATCTTTGACTTAGATTCAGATGGAGGTATAACCAAAGATGAAATTAATGCGGTAATCGCGAATTGTGACGAAATTCTCCCAATCGAAGGAGAACCCATCCCTATTGAGGGTGAATTTGAAATTCCAACAGACCCATGTGTAATTGCACCACTCCTGATCAAATACTTTGATTGGCTTGACCGTAATAAAGACGGGAAAATTACTATGGACGAACTAAACGGTCCTGTAATTATGTCAAATATTCCATTGCCAATTGATATTTCTTTGATAGGAGAAGTTTTCAGAAAGTTTGATTTGAATGGAGATGGAGCCGTTACGAAAGAAGAGGTAAAGACAGTATTAAATACTTGTAATGAGGACCCCGGTGAGGGAGAACCTTCAACAGAAGGAGAAATTATAATTGTTCCAGACTTGTGGAATCCATGTTCCATTGTCCCATATGCGATACAAATGTTTAGTTCTATTGATGTCAATGGAGATGGAGTAATAGACTTAAATGAAATAGTTATGTCTATTGCGTCTATCTATATGATGCCTATTGATCAAACATGGTTAATTCGTATTGTAAGTCTGCTTGACCTTAATGGTGATGCGCAAATTACATTGGATGAGTTACAGGTAATTAATGAAAGATGTCAGGCTCAATCATCTGGTGAAATAGGTGGGCCTGGTCCGGGCGGTCCAGGTGGAAATGAACCACCATCGTCATTGGTTTTAGAACGAGCCGTTTCTGGAAATCGCAGGTATTGGCCTGGACAAACATTAACAGTAATCTTAACCATCAGAAATCCTATTCGGTTGAGAATTTCTGCTTTAGGTTTGAAAGAAACGCTCCCGGCAGGGTGGGTTTTAGAATCTGTCGTGGAATCCAGTAATGCTGTTGTAGTTCCTTCTGCAGGTACTACAGGGACATTAGAGTTTGCATGGATAGATATACCAATATTTCCTGTTAAAGTTGTCTATACTGTAAAAGTACCAAATGATGCAGAGGGTCAGGCTGTTATTTGTGGCTATGTTCTTTATCGGACAGTTGACAGTGAAGAATTGACCTCTCCTGATGTTCAGACAGTCTTATTAAAAGGATGGGATCCTGATAGGGCACACTCTGCAGACACCAACCGCGATTGGGCTATATCTTTGACAGAGATGTTGCGAGTTATACAAATGTTTAACTTTGGTGGGTATGGATGTGACCAATCTTCAGAGGATGGATATGGTCCTGGAAATGATAAACCGAGACAATGTTCTCCTCATGCATGCGATTATCGGATTCAGGATTGGAAAATAGACCTTTCTGAATTGCTCCGATTTATACAATTGTACAATGCCCCAGGAAAAGGCTATGTCCTGCAAGATGGGACCGAGGATGGTTTTGCTCCCCTTTTAAACTAAGGGATAACTCATAAGGATTGTGTTGGGAGATAAGGTTTTGTTAACCTTGTCTCCCAACTTTTATTTTAGTAATTCAGGAAAATAGAGAGGTTGTCAGGGAAAATCTCTTTTTGAATATAAATAGCACATAATCCTCCAGAAGAAAAGAGATTTCCGGATAGTTCTTTTATAGACAATTCACCTGATAAAAAAACGCCTTTTTTGTTTATATATGTTCTTAAAATTCTTTCCATGAGGAGTGGTGTAAAGTTAGAAGAATAACATGTAAGAAAAAGGAATAAAGGAGAGCCATTGCACAATATCATTAAATCTTCAAGTAAAACAGAAATATGCTGTTCTAATTTCCAGATTTCATTTTTGGGTCCTCTCCCGAAAGAAGGGGGATCGAGGATAAATCCGTTGTAGGTTTTTCCTCTTTTTATCTCCCTACTGACAAATTTCCTTACATCTTCTACCATCCATCGTACCGAATTTTCATTTGAATGATTGAGAGCAATGTTCATTTTTGCTAATTCAACCATGCCTTTTGAGGAATCTACATGACACACATTAAATCCCTTTTTAATACATGCTACTGTTGAAAGTCCTGTATATGCGAAGAGGTTTAATACATTGATAGTATCCATGTGATTAGTTTTAAGATTTAATATAAGATTCCACAGATGGCAGTGTTCTGGAAAGAAGCCAACATGTCCAAAACCAGTTAATTTTGTGTATACATTAAACCCCTGTAATACTATGGGGAATTGTTGGGGTATCAGATTTTGATACTCCCAATGGCCACCTCCATCATCTGAACGGATATAGGTAGCATCGATATTGTTTTTCCATAAATCAGGTAAACTTTTTGGATAACACGCTTCTGGTGCTGGCCGAATGATTCTATATGGTCCTATTTGCTCTAACTTAACTCGGTTACCAGAATCGATTATCTGGTATGAATTATCCTTATTAAGTTTTTTCTTTGTGTTTATTAAACTCATACTACTATATTTTATTTTTTTATTTTATAAAGGTATTTGAAAATATAGGTTGAATATATTATACTAATTTCAGGGATTAGGGTTGGGAAAACATTTTAATAAGGAGTAAGGCAAATGAAGAAGTATATTGTCATTGTAATTATCTTGGCTGTCATTTTAGCATTAGCATTCCCTATAGTTAACCTAATTGTAGGACCTCCTGTTGGAACTACATTAACAGATAAGAAAGTGGATGACCCAACATTTGCCAAAGTGCTACCTATATTAGAAAAGAAATGTGTGAATTGCCATACCAAAGAATATCGTCTTCCTTTTTATGCAAATTTCCCCGTAGCAAAAGGGATCATAGAAGCCGATATTAAATTAGGATTGTTTTATATGAATATGATAAAAGAACTTTTCCCGGGAGAAAACAAACCACCTACAGAGGTTGCTTTGGCAAAGATTGAACATACAACATTAATGAATGAAATGCCTCCTTTGAGATATATCGCTCTCCATTGGGATAGTATGTTATCAAAAGAAGAACAGAATCTAATTTTATCGTGGGTAAAATCAACGCGTGCCAAACACTATGCAACGCAAGGGATTTCAGATAGTTTGAAACAAGAGGTTGTTCAACCTTTACCCCAAAAAGTAGATGTGGATATACGGAAAGTTGAATTAGGAAATAAGCTATATCATGATAAAAGACTTTCCAAAGATAATACCCTTGCGTGTGCTGGTTGTCATGATTTGGGGACGGGTGGAGTTGACCGTAAGAAATTCTCAGTAGGTGTAGGCGAAGCAGTAGGTCCGATTAATGCTCCTACTGTTTACAATGCCCTGTTTAATTTTGTTCAATTCTGGGATGGTCGTGCTATAGATTTACAGGAACAGGCAGATGGACCTGTTAATAATCCTATAGAGATGGCCTCTAATTGGGAAGAGGTTACATCAAAGTTAAATCAAGATGAGGAGTTTACAAAAGCGTTCTTAGAGGTATATCCAACGGGATATAACAAGGATAATTTTACTAATGCTATTGCAGAATTTGAAAAGACATTAATTACCCCTAATTCACGATTTGACCAATTTCTATTAGGTAAAGCGGATGCATTATCTCCGGAAGAAAAAGAGGGGTATGCTCTATTTAAGAAATACAGATGTGCTACTTGCCATGTAGGAAAGGCCATAGGTGGACAATCGTTTGAAAAAATGGGTTTAAAAGGGGATTACTTCAAAGACCGAGGTGGAGAAATAACCGAAGCGGATTTGGGTAGATATAATGTTACAAAGAATGAAGATGATAAGCATAAATTTAAGGTTCCGCTACTTCGGAATATTGCGGTTACCCCTCCGTACCTTCATGACGGTTCCACAGATGACTTGCAAAAAGTGGTAAATATAATGTTGAAATACCAGGTTGGGAAGCAGATTCCGAAAATAGAGGAAGAGAAGATTGCTAAGTTTTTAATGACCCTGACAGGTGAATACCAGGGCAAACTGTTGCAATAGATAATAAATCTTTGTCTATACAAAGTATAAGTGAAAACTACAGAGCCTGTATATTTAAAAAATGGAAAAGAAATAGAAGAGAAATGTTTAGAATGGGCTTCTTCATCGCTTAAGAATTGTCATGTTTGCCCACGACAATGTAATGTAAATAGGCTGGAAAATAAAAAAGGTCATTGTAAGATTGGACAGTATGCACGGGTATCCAGTGCCTTTCCTCATTATGGGGAGGAATCTTGTCTTGTTGGATGGAGAGGCTCCGGAACAATCTTTTTTAGTGGTTGTAATTTGAACTGTGTTTTTTGCCAGAACTTTGAAATAAGCCAGTATCCTGAGGGTCCGGAATATTCCCCAGAGATTATTGCTCAGGTAATGTTAAATCTCCAGTCTCTTGGGTGTCATAACATTAATTTAGTTTCCCCATCCCATGTCGTTCCACAAATTATAGAGTCTCTTATAATAGCAAAAAAAGAAGGACTAACAATTCCGATTGTATACAACACCAATGCCTACGATTCTCTGGAGACACTCAAAATACTTGAGTATTGGGTTGACATTTATATGCCGGATTTCAAATATTGGGATAGTGAAACCTCTTTTAAGTATTCCAATGCAAAGGACTATCCTGAAATTGCAAGAGCCACTATCAAAGAAATGCATCGTCAGGTAGGTGACCTTGTAATTACTTCTGATGGAATTGCAAGACACGGTTTATTGGTGAGACATCTTGTTATGCCAGGTATGCTCAACCAAACAGAGGAAATTTTAAGATGGTTTGCAACTGAAATTTCAATAAATACCTACATCAATATCATGGAACAATATCGCCCCTCATATAAGGTTCCCGGTACCCCTGAATATTCGGGGATATCGAGGCAACCTACCCCGGAAGAAATAAGAGAAGCTTTTAATATGGCTAAATCCTATGGACTTTGGCGATTTGCAGAATAAAAATTATTACTTTTTTGTCAGTAAAAATTTTTATAGTCTAATTATCAAAGACTCCTTAATTATGTATTACAATGTTTTCGGAGAACCATAAGGGAGCCTGTCGTAATTAAGCAAATAAGTATTATATAAACGAGTATTGAGGAAACGGGTAATTCATCTGTAACAATAACATGAAATGTATAAGTAGATAATGCCTTTTGACCGTTATCGTATTCGCAAATGTATATGCCTGTATCTTCTACTTGTGCGTTAGGTATCCATAATGAACGACAATGGGTATTTAAACCCCTTTCAATCAAGTTTCCATTTATTTTTGTCCAGTTATATGATGAATTTGTTGCAACGGGGTCCGGAACTCGCAAACAAATATCTGCACCAACTTCAAAAATACCACCTAATGTAGAGGAAGAATGACAATCTTCACAATCGGATCCGGGATATACTTCAGGATTTAGGGCCGAATTAATATAGGCTTGCTTCTTTTCATCATAATTCATATTGGCACGGACGAAATATTCATATTCCTGTTTATTTGTCCAACCATCCCCATCTGCGTCTCCATTCGGTCCAAAATATTGCGGTAATAATTGATAATAAATAGGTGTAATAATATTCACATGAATGTTAAAACTTGGGTCTATGGCTTGTGCCGCGATAGAGATTACGGTAGGTATCATGGTAGATTCTGAATTTCCCAGAGTCATATAACCGGCTAACATTTGAGGTAGACCATAGAAAATGGTATATACAACGCCATCTTCACCGCCACAATCGTATATCATCCTCTCCATATTCTGATTGAATGCATTTACAGCAATTTGATGACTTACCCCACCTCTGGATGTGAAATCTATCGCTGAATTTTTATAACACTCAGTAATCAATGAAAATTCTAAAGAGTCTAACATACCATTCCCAGAAATAACAATCGGCTCTATCGATATTTGTCCCCCATTTAAATCACATTCTTCAGGACTAAAAGAAAGACCTTCTGCCCCTTGTTCACCTAATAAAACATAATAAGCACTTAGATTATCATGCAGATACCTCATTCCCGCTTCAATTTCATGGTCAGGGTATCTTACATAATCATGATATTCCCACATGCCGTTATACCAGAAATCACCATTTCCTTCTGAATTTCCAGTTCCCGGTCCACCTAATGGTTTGCTTGTTGTATCTGTTATGGAATCATTATCTACAACACCTAATATAACCTCTCCAACTGCGGTGCTTACATTTACTGTTACACGATATAATTGTCCACTAATTAATTCCACTGTTGTAATGGGGAGTAGATTTGACAAACTATCCTTAGCAGAAAAATCTGCAGTATCGACATTAAGTACAGGTTCACTAAAAACTACCTCGTAAACCGCATTATTTCCGTTGAGAGAGACAAGATTAATTTTATAAACTTTAGGGTAGTCCAACCATTGACTAATAAATTCAGACATACATCGTTGGGCTAAGATTTTGTAACCTTGTTGTGATAGGTGAATATTTCCATCAAATAGTCCTGATGGATGAACCAGTGAGCAGGGATCACCCCCTGGAAATGGAGTATAAGAAGGATAACTGCCGGGGTAAGGTACAGAAGAGGGGGGGAGGTTAGTTGGTGTTGAGGTCCCAAAGTGGTATTGCATTAACCCTAAATTGTGTACATAATAAACACGAGATTTGCTATCTGCAAGAGTCTTTTTCGCTTGTTCAAATCGAGCAAAAGCATTTTGTTGGTCACAAATAGAACAGCCTCCGCGATCTCTTCCAGCGAAAGTGTAACCACAGAATGCTACGCGAATATCGGGACGAACTGATAAAATTTCATCAATTATCCCGTCTATGTAATTTACTATTGTATTGATCATATTTTCTTCTTGAGGTGGATTTGAAAGCATTCCACAACTCCAGCTAGGAGTTTGTGGAGTGCCACGCATAAAATCATTTCCACCTAAAGTCATAACGACAATATCTATCGTTGGGTATTTGATTAACTCATCTTTAATGTTCTGAATATAATTATATTTTTCGGGGTAAAACTCAAATGCTCTTGCACCCATAATAGCAGTTTTACTACCGATTTCTCGTATGTGTTCTAATCCAGGAGTTTCTGTAAAAATTTCTTTGAAAGTTCTGAAAGCCCACATGAAACCCGTCCAGCTATCACCAACTAATAAAATACGCGGGACTTCTTCCTGAGAAAATGCTGTAGAAGTGTTTAGGAAAATTAATAAAAAAAGAGATAACACACAGCATACCTTAATAATACCTCGTCTCATTTAATTCTCCTTCTTTAAATAAAGTTATTTATATAAAAATTCCTTAATTAAATTATAGCAATAAAAAAATAATGAAATCAATAAAATATATTTAATACAGATGAATTTTTAACTAAGAGATTAAAAAGATATATTTTTAACTTGACAACAAAGGAATAAAGTGTTATAATTTGTTCAAGAATTCACAATTATACTTAAAGGTAAGTATATAAAATTTGTTCGTTTATTCACAAATGAAAATTGTATGGTATCTGAAAAAACAGTAGAAAGATTAAGTTTATATCGACGCATACTTCAGCAGTTAAGGGTTGAGGGTAAAGAAACTATTATGTCTCACGAACTCGCAAATTTATTACATATCAAGCCAGCCCAAGTTCGTAGAGATATAATGCAATTGGGTTATTCTGGTATTCCCAATAGTGGTTATAAAATAAGACCTCTTCTTGAAAGCATTGCAAATTTCTTAGATTCTCCATTACCCCAAAGTGCGGTTTTAGTCGGTGTAGGTCATTTAGGCTTAGCCTTGTTGGCTAACTTTGCAGGACGGTGGAGACAGTTGGCTATTCGTGCTGCTTTTGATAAGGACCCGTCAAAAGTAGGACAGACTTTTCATGGGTGTCGTTGCTATCCCATGTATGATTTACAAAAAGTTATAGCAGAGACTAAAAGTGTTGTAGGTATCCTTGCAATCCCAGGTGAGAATGCTCAATCTATTTGTGATACTCTGGTTCAATCGGGTATCAGTGGAATATTGAATTTTTCACCATTGCGAATAAAAGTTTCTGAAAATGTTTTTGTAGAGCATGTTGATCTTTCTGCTACTTTTGAAAAGGTTTCTTTCTTTGCAAGACGGATGAAACATTACGCAGAGGAAGAAAAATGGAAGATGGAAAACGAAACGACTGATGATGAATATGAAACAATAATAACCAAACAATAAAAAATTATTTTGTAGGAGATAAAATATGAATGAAAATTCAAAACATGTATGCATGGAAGAAGCAAGTGAAGAAGAACTACTTGCTCGTCTCGATGAAGTAATTGCGGAATACCGGGATAAACAAGGTGCACTTATCCCTGTTTTGCAGATTGCACAGGCTATGTTTGGGTACCTGCCGGAGAGTGCACTGAAAAAAATTAGTCTGGGTTTAAACAAACCATATAGCGAAGTTGCAGGTGTAGTAACATTCTATTCTTTCTTTTCAACTCAACCTCGTGGAAGACATATGATTCGGGTTTGTTTAGGAACTGCTTGCTATGTTCGTGGTGGGAAACAAGTCCTCTCTGCTATTAAAGACAAACTTAATATTGATGTGGGCGAAACCACAGAAGACCGTATATTTTCTTTAGAGGTAGCTCGTTGTTTTGGGGCTTGCGGACTTGCACCAGCAATTATGGTTGACAATGATGTTCATCAGAGGGTAAAACCAGCTCGAATTCAAGCTATTTTAGATCAGTATTTAGACAAAAATACAGAGAAAAACAAATAAATCATAAGGAGAAAAATTATGACAAATATTATTCGTTCTCCAGAAGACTTAAATTCTTTGCGAGAGAAAGCAATTAAAGAGATTGATATTCGTGGTTCTGAGAAAGATTTGGTGGTTACAGTTCACATGGGAACATGTGGTATTGCTGCGGGTGCTCGTGAAGTATTAAAGAACATCGTTTCCGAACTTTCGGCAATAGGTATAGCAAATGTTACAGTTCGCCAGTCCGGATGTGCGGGTCTTTGTGACCGAGAACCGATGATTACAGTTACACATAAATCATCAGGTGCTGAATATCGGTATGGCAAATTGAATGCAGAAAAGATAAGAGCGATTGTTCAGCAACATATTGCAGAAGGTAAACCTGTAATGGAATACCTAATTTCGTAATAGGAATATTATTTGTGATGAAGTTCGTAAGGAAGAAAGTTAAGCATTTAATTTTCGTAAGAGAAGTAATTCAATTAATTTTTGTTCTTATCTTAAGTTCATTTTCTGTGTATTCAGAGGAAAATGAATGGGAAGCAATTTCAATAACGGATACAGGGGCAGTTTTAAATAATACGGATATGGGTTGGGTTCTTCATTATTACGATAATGATATTGTTAATTATGGAGGAAAGTTACAGCCTACGGATACAGTAGATGAATTCCCAAATCTTTCCGTAATATATCTGCGTATTGCCTGGTCGTATTTAGAACCCGCAGAGGGTAAATATGATTGGTCTTTACTGGATACACCCGCACAAAGATGGATTTCTAAGGGTAAGAAAATAGCTCTCCGTATTACATGTAGTGAGACGCCTATTCCATGGGCTACTCCAAAGTGGGTAAAAGAAGCAGGAGCCAAGGGGAATTTTTTTACGCCTTTAGAAGGAATTAAAGAAGATGGAACGCATTGGGAACCCGAGTTTGATGACCCGATATTTCTGGAAAAGTTAGAAAATTTTTTATTATCTTTAGCAAAAAAATACGATGGAAATCCGGATGTAGCATTTATCGATATAGGTTCTTTGGGAGTTTGGGGAGAAGGCCATGTATGGCATTCCACAAAGAAACACATTTCAACAGAAACAATTAAAAAACATATTGATTTACATGTAAAACACTTTAAAAATACGGTTATCGTCTTAAACGATGACCTTATTACAAATGGACAGAAGTTTACTGAACTTTCGGAAGACAAAAAAGAACTTCTAAAATATGCGGTGGAAAAGGGACTAACTCTTCGGGATGATAGTATTCTTGTGCAAGGGGGCGAAAATGCCTATTTTAGCGAAAGTCTTGCAGAACCTTTTTGGAAGAATAAACCCGTTATTTTAGAAAGTGGTCATTATGGACCTTCTAAAGAGGAGGGCTGCTGGGGTGATGGAAGTCAATATTTGCAGGCTGTAGAGGATTACCACGCAAGTTATGTTTCTATTCATTGGTGGCCCCATGAATTTCTTCAGGAGAATCGAGAATTGATTAATAAGATAAACCTCCGTTTGGGTTATCGTATATTGCCGATAGAAGTAAAATGGCAAAGAAAAGTAAGTAAGCACAGTGGTAATTGGGAGGTGTCTTATTGCTGGGTCAACAGAGGCGTAGCTCCGTGCTATCGGGATTTATACCCAATTATTACATGGAAAAACGAAAAAGGTGGAATTGTATCTGTTTTTACAGATACCAACTTTAATCTGAGACACTTATCTGTAAATGGACCCGAGGGGCAAAAAACAATGGAAAAAACTATTACATATAGTTTTAATCCTATTCTATTTTCAAATGGAACTTATTCCGTATATATTTCTGCAGGTTCTGGTTCAGGAACGCCAGAAATTCATTTACCTCTGTCCGGAGATGATGGACAGAAAAGATATTATATTGGAAAAGTCAATGTGTTTTAACTGGAGAATAAATGAAAACTAAATATATTAAAGGTTATGGAAAGGAGATAACAAGATGAGTTTATTTCGAAGTCATGTGTTAATCTGTGCAGGTGCAGGATGTGTTGCATCGGGCTCGATGGAAGTCAGTTCTGCTTTTTCGGATGCACTTGCAAAACATGGACTAACTGATGAAATACAGGTAGTTCATACAGGATGTTTGGGACCCTGTGCTATAGGTCCTGTTGTTGTTATTTATCCAGATGCTACTTTTTATCAAGGTGTTAAGGTTACAGATGTTGAGGATATTGTTGTTGAACATCTGTTGAAAGGTCGCCCCGTTACTCGCTTGAACTTTAAGTCTACTACCACATCACAAATTATCCCGGCTCTACAGGAGATAGGTTTTTTTAAACAGCAAACAAAAATTGTTTTAAGAAACTGTGGTGTTATAGACCCAACAAAGATTGAAGAATATATTGCGAGAGACGGTTATCAGGCTTTAGCAAAGGTACTAACCCAAATGACACCCCAACAAGTAGTTGAAGAAGTGAAAAAATCGGGACTTCGCGGAAGAGGTGGTGCAGGTTTTCCAACAGGAATTAAATGGGAATTGACACAAAAGGCTCCCGGTGATAAAAAATATGTACTCTGCAATGCTGATGAAGGAGACCCGGGTGCATTTATGGACAGAAGTGTTTTGGAAGGTGACCCTCACAGTGTTATAGAGGCCATGATTATTGCCGGATATGCAATTGGTTCCGACCAAGGATATATCTATGTTCGTGCAGAGTATCCACTAGCCGTAGAAAGATTGAACATTGCTATTGGTCAGGCAAAAGAACTGGGGCTCTTGGGTAAAAATATTATGGGTACAGGTTTTAACTTTGATTTAGAAATTCGGATGGGTTCCGGTGCCTTTGTATGTGGTGAAGAAACTGCTTTAATGCGTTCAATAGAAGGAAAACGCGGAGAACCTCGTCCTCGTCCTCCGTTCCCAGCCTATAAGGGTTTATGGGAAAAACCCAGTTTATTGAACAATGTAGAGACTTATGCAAACATACCTGTAATTATATTAAAAGGAGCAGATTGGTTTGCCTCTATTGGTACAGCTAAGAGTAAAGGGACAAAGGTATTTGCGTTAGCCGGTGCTGTCAATAATACAGGTCTTGTAGAAATTCCAATAGGAACACCATTAGGCGAAATTATTTATGATATAGGTGGAGGTATCCCTCGTGGTAAACAATTTAAAGCGGCGCAAATCGGTGGTCCTTCGGGAGGATGTATTCCTAAGCAATACTTAAATGTTCCCGTCGATTATGAGTCCTTACAAGAATTAGGTGCCATAATGGGTTCAGGTGGTTTGATAGTTATGGATGAAGACACCTGTATGGTCGATATGGCTCGTTTCTTCCTGGATTTCGTTCAAGATGAATCTTGTGGAAAATGCGTCCCATGTCGAGTAGGTACAAAAAGGATGTTGGAAATTGTAACAAGAATTTGTGAAGGTAGAGGGGAAGAAGGCGATATTGAAAAACTTATTGAATTAGGACAGCAAATTAAAGACGCTTCCTTGTGTGGACTGGGTCAGACAGCCCCTAATCCCGTTCTTTCCGCTATCCGTCATTTCCGTGAAGAATTTGAAATTCATATTCGTGAACATAAGTGTCCGGCGGGTGTTTGTCCTTCTCTTGTTCGTGCACCCTGTATGAGTGCATGCCCTGCAAATGTCTATATTCCTGGCTTTGTTTCATTGGTAGCGGAGAAACGCTATGCGGAAGCACTTCGTGTTCATCGGGACCAGAATCCATTTGCATCCGTGTGTGCTCGTGTATGTTTCCATACATGTGAAGATAAGTGTAGAAGAGCCACATTGGATGATGCAGTATCAATACGCGGATTAAAACGATTTATGGTTGAACAGGAAGTGACCATTCAACTTCCTGAAATTCGTGAGAATGAACAGAATCTTCGCAGGAAAATTGCTATTATAGGTGCAGGTCCTGCAGGTCTTACCTGTGCTTATTTTCTTGCACGATTGGGATATCAACCTCGTGTGTTCGAATCAGCATCCCGACCCGGTGGAATGTTAGTACAAACTATCCCGGCATACCGTCTACCGCGGGAAGAGTTGGCTCGTGAAATTCGCATGATAGAGAGAATGGGGGTGGTTATTGAAACTGAAAAGGCATTAGGGCGAGATTTCACATTACAGAGTTTGCGCGATGAAGGTTATGAGGCGATTTTCCTTGGGATTGGTGCTCCATCGGGACAAAAATTAAGGATTCCGGGAGAGAATGCGGAAGGTGTGGTTGAAGCAATTGATTTTCTTCGTGAGTATAATCTTCGTGGTTCTGTACCTGTAGGGAAGAAAGTTGTAATAATTGGTGGTGGGAATGCAGCAATTGATGCGGCAAGAACTGCAATTCGATTGGGTGCAGAAAAAGCCACTATTCTTTACCGAAGAACACGAGAAGAGATGCCCGCGTACAAAGAAGAAATAGAAGAGGCCGTTAATGAAGGGGTTATTCTTAAGATGTTAGTGGCTCCATTGGAAATATTAACTGAAAACGGGAAAGTTGTTGGTGTGAAATGTCAGCACATGTGGTTAGGTGAGTATGACCGCTCTGGTAGAAGAAGACCTGAAGCAAAGTCCGGTGAAGAACCTTTTATTGAAGAAGCCGACCAGGTAATTGCAGCAATCGGACAAACAGTTGATCTGAAACGATATATGGATGGTTTAGATGTGAAATTGACACCGTCCGGTTTTTTGTGGACAGATCCATTGTATAGTCAAACCACAATTGAATGGTTATTCGCAGGTGGAGATATAAGTTCGGGACCTTCTTCAGTAGCAGAAGCCATTGGAGCAGGCGAAAGAGCCGCTGTTGGAATTGATAAATATCTCACAGGTGAAGAACATGCATTTTGGAGGGAACCTTTTATGGTAGATACTGAGTTTGACCCTGATTCAGACCCAGTAGATTTTCCGAGGGCAAAAATGAAACTTCTCCCTGTTGAGAAGCGGATACATAATTTTAATGAGGTAGAAATTCCATTTACAGAAACATTAGCAGTTAGAGAAGCACGCCGTTGCTTGCGTTGTGATTATCGTGAAACAAAAGTAAGTTTAAACCCACAACATTAATAGAAGGAGAATAACTCATGCCAAAATTAACTATAGATGGAATTCCTGTAGAAGTTCCAGATGGGACAACAATACTTCAAGCTGCCAAGCAAGTTGGCATAAAAATCCCCACTCTTTGTTATCTGGAAGAAGTTCAGGAGATTGGTGCATGTCGTGTATGTGTAGTTGAGGTTGAGGGGGCTCGCACTCTCATTGCCTCATGTGTTGCACCTGTTACAGAAGGAATGAAAGTTCATACCAAATCAAAGAGAGCCAGAGAAGCCAGAAAAACAGTCGTAGAATTACTTCTATCAGACCATGATGGTGATTGCCAAATATGCGTTCGAAATGAAGATTGTGAACTTCAAGAATTAGCGCGGACACTGGGAATTAAAGAAGTTCGATATGAAGGAGAAAAAAGTAAGAGAATTATTGACGATAGCACCCCTGCCGTTGTTCGAGATACATCTAAATGTGTTCTATGCAGAAGGTGCGTTACTGTTTGTAACGAAGTACAGGGTGTAGGTGGTTTATTTCCTCAAAATCGCGGTTTTGAAACAGTAATAGGACCCGCGTTTTGTAGTGATTTGGATGATGTTGTATGTGTCCAATGTGGTCAATGTGGTGCAGTATGTCCTGTAGGTGCAATAGTAGAAAGAGACCAGATTGCAGATGTTTTCTCTGCTTTAGATGACCCTACGAAGACAGTAGTTGTGCAAACAGCCCCTGCAATTCGTGCTGCATTAGGTGAATGTTTTGGTTTACCACCTGGAACACTGGTAACAGGCAAAATGGTTACAGCACTCCGTAGATTAGGTTTTCATGCTGTCTTCGATACAAATTTTGCCGCAGATCTTTGTATTATGGAAGAAGGAACTGAATTATTAACTCGATTGAAGAAAAAATTAGTAGATGGTGAGGATATTGCATTGCCGATGTTTACCAGTTGTTCCCCAGGCTGGATTAAGTTTTTGGAACATTTTTATCCCGATATAATTCCAAATATTTCAACATGCAAGTCTCCTCAACAGATGTTTGGTGCAATTGCAAAGACCTATTACGCAAAGAAGATAGGCAAGAAACCGGAAGATATTGTAGTTGTTTCAATAATGCCCTGCACAGCTAAAAAATATGAGAATCAGCGTCCTGAAATGAACAGTTCAGGTGTCCAGGATGTAGACTATGTCCTTACTACTCGTGAACTGGGAAGGATGATAAAACAGGCAGGTATTGATTTCGTTAACTTACCCGATGGTCAGCAGGATTCCCCCTTAGGGCTATCCACAGGTGCTGCTGATATTTTCGCCAATACAGGAGGTGTGATGGAAGCGGCGATTCGTACTGTATATGAAATTGTAACCGGTTGTGAGTTACCTTTTGATGGCCTTCATGTTGCTCCTGTCGAAGGTCTTGAAGGGATAAAAGAAGCATCCCTAAAACTTGAAAAATGCGTTCCCGATTGGTCCTTTTTAGAAGGTGCTACGGTAAATGTTGCTGTTGCACACGGATTGGGTAATGCACGGGCATTAATAGAGCGAGTTCGCTCAGGAGAAAAAGCATATCATTTTGTAGAAATTATGACCTGTCCCGGTGGATGTATAGGTGGTGGAGGACAACCTCGATTTACAGATAACTCTGTTCGTCTTGCTCGTATTCAAGCAATATATAAGGAGGACGAAGGAAAACAACTTCGCAAATCCCATGTAAATCCAGATATAAAGAAATTATACGAGGAATTTTTGGAACATCCCAACAGTGAGATTTCCCATCATCTACTTCATACACACTATCATGCAAGGACCAAAGTATAGGATAAGTGATGTAAAGGGGAGTGTTTATTACACTCCCCTTAAAAATATAGAAAAGTAGTATAATAGGACAAAGAAGGAGTATGTAGGTTTATGTGTGTATAAATCTTAGGAACAAACAAATGGAACAGCAATTAATAATGGTAGTTGACGATGATGTAGATGTACAAGACTTTTGTAAAATTGTTCTGGAAAGAGAAAATTATAAGGTAATAACATTTTCCAATTCAGAAAGTGCTCTTGAATTTTTAACAGATAATACACCATCTGTAATTATAACAGATTTGATGATGGGAGGAATTGACGAGGGTATCCAATTTGTTAATAAAATAAGAGACTTAAAAAACAATAAATCAAATATTCCTATCATCATGATTACAGGGATACATTCAAAATTAGGTTACGACATAAGCCCTCGTTCTGAAGAAGAAAAAAAACAGATGAAAATTGATGAATTTATCTCAAAGCCTTTAAATCCTAAGCAATTACTCATTGCGTTGAAAAGAGTAATCCGATAAAATTCGTTTTCTGTACATAAAATAAAAGGAAATTGATTATGAGTTCTAATGTAGAAACAGTACCTATAAATGAGGAATTGATTTCTGATACTCTAAAACATGGCATTAAAAAAGATGCGGTTTATATTCGAGAAGTTCTTGCTAAAGCACTTGAACTAAAAGGCTTAAATGAGATAGAAGTTGCCTCTCTTTCATCTATCAGCGACCCAGTCCTTCTAAAAGAACTTTTCGATACTGCACGAAAAGTAAAAGAGGAAATTTATGGAAAGCGATTAGTTCTTTTTGCTCCTCTTTATGTTTCAAATCTATGTAAAAATGAGTGTTTATATTGTGCTTTTAGAAGAAGCAATACGATGGTGCGTAGGAAATCTTTAACACAGGAAGAAGTTTGTAAAGAAGTGGAGACATTAGTAGACCAGGGTCATAAACGCATTTTATTAGTAGCGGGCGAGTCATATCCATCAGAAGGTTTTGATTATATTATTAAATGTGTTGAAACTATATACAGTGTGAAAAAAGGTAGAGGTGAAATACGAAGGGTTAATGTGAATGTAGCACCTTTGTCATTAGAAGAATTTAAGAGATTGAAATCTGCGAAAATAGGAACTTACCAATTATTTCAGGAAACCTATCATAGGGAAACCTATCAGAAAGTACATATAGGAGGGCTTAAAAAGGATTTTGATTGGCGGATAACAGCAATGGACCGTGCTATGAAGGCTGGTATTGATGATGTTGGGGTGGGTATATTGTTTGGTCTTTTTGACTGGCGTTTTGAGATTCTTGCTCTTATGCAGCATATACATCATTTAGAAGAAACTTTTGGTGTGGGACCCCATACAATAAGCGTTCCACGATTGGAACCTGCGTGCGGTTCTGATTTATCGACACACCCACCTTATGCAGTTTCTGATATAGATTTTCGAAAAATTGTAGCCCTATTGAGACTTGCTGTTCCTTATACAGGGATTATAATGTCGACCCGTGAGACACCTAATATAAGGAGAGAAACTTTTGCATTAGGTGTTTCCCAAATATCCGCAGGTAGCAGAACGAACCCAGGCGGATATACTGGAAATGAGGAAGAAGACATGAGCCAATTCTCATTAGGAGACCATCGCTCCCTTGACGAGGTTATTCAGGACATTACCCAACTGGGTTATATCCCATCATTTTGCACCGCTTGCTATAGATTGGGTAGGACAGGTGCTGATTTTATGGACCTTGCGAAACCCGGACTTATCAAGAACCATTGTGAGGTGAATGCATTGAGTACCTTTGCGGAATACCTTGAAGACTATGCCTCTCTTGAAACGAAGCGATTAGGATGGGTTAAAATTGAGGAAATAATAAATTCAATGCCTGAAAACCGTAGAACACGAACAGAAAAAATGTTGAGTCGTGTTAAGTCCGGTGAACGGGATGTTTATGTGTAATTGATATGTCTGAGTTCCGAATTGAGTCAGATTTGTTAGGAGAAAAAGAGATACCTGCTGATGTTTATTGGGGTATCCATACTGCACGTGCAGTAGAAAATTTTCCAATTTCCAAACAGTCTGTCCATCCGGAATTAATACAATCATACGGTCTTATAAAACTTGCATGTGCAAAAACAAATTATTCATTAGGATATTTAACAAGACCCGAAGGTAAAGCGGAAGCCATTTTTAATGCATGTGAAGAGGTAGCAACAGGAAAATGGAATAACCATGTTATTGTGGATGCTCTTCAGGGGGGAGCAGGAACCAGCACAAATATGAATATAAATGAAGTTATTGCCAATCGTGCCTTAGAAATTTTAGGTTTTCCCCGAGCAAAATACGACATTATTTCTCCACTGGATGATATAAACCTTCATCAATCTACTAATGATACCTATCCAACAGCATTAAAACTGGCTACAATCAAAATGTTAAGGAGGTTAGAAAGTGCTATCATCCTGTTGTTGGAAGCATTTCAGACTCTTGAAAAACAGTTTTCAGATGTTGTGAAAGTGGGAAGGACAGAATTTCAGGATGCAGCCCTAATTACATTAGGTAGAGAAATGGGTGCCTATGCCGATGCCCTCGCCCGGGACAGATGGCGAATTTATAAATGTGAAGAAAGGTTGAGAGTAGTCAATTTGGGGGGAACTGCTATTGGGACAGGTTTAGGTGCCCCGAGAAACTATATTTTTCGGGTTGTCGATAACCTGCGAGAACTTTCAAATATTGGTTTCTCAAGAGCAGAAAATCTCGTGGATGCAACACAAAATTTAGATGTCTTTGGAGAGGTTTCCGGTATTATTCGTTCTTATGCTATAACAATAAACAAGATTGCGAACGATTTAAGATTGTTGTCTTCCGGTCCCGAAACTGGTTTTCGGGAAATAAAACTTCCACAACTGCAAGCAGGTTCTTCTATTATGCCAGGAAAAGTAAATCCTGTATTACCTGAAGCTGTTAGTCAAGTAGTATTTCTTACATTTGGATATGACCAGACATTATCGTTAGCATGTGCTTCTGGAAACCTTGAATTAAATCCATTTTTACCGTTGGTAGCTCATTGTATTTTGAATATGATTGATATGCTCATAAATGTTACACAACTTTTTGCTGAAAGATGTGTTAAAGGGATTTCTGCAAATCGAGAGGTTTGCAGGATAAATGTTAATAACTCTACCGCAACACTCACGGCACTTATACAAAAAATAGGTTATGAAAAATCATGTGAAATAGCAAAAAAAGCAAGTAGTTTGAAAAAAAATATTCGGGATATCGTATTGGAAGAAGGGCTCTTAACATCAGAAGAATTTGATTTGCTCATAGCCCCCGAATCCATTTGTAGATTAGGTTTTAATGACTGAAGTAATAAAAATAAACCTTTTTAGGAATTTGTAATGTTCAGAACTTCCCCAAAGTCTTTTCGACTCCATATAGGTCTTTTTGGTAGGAGAAATGTAGGAAAATCCAGTTTGCTTAATGCGATTACCCATCAAAATGTTTCTATAGTTTCTGAAACAGCAGGAACAACTACCGATCCTGTAGAAAAACCTATGGAATTATTTCCATTGGGTCCTGTCCTTTTTATTGATACAGCAGGAATTGATGATATAGGTGCTTTGGGTGAATTACGCATACAGAAAACACGACAGGTTTTTGACCGAACAGATGTAGCAGTTATTGTTACAGAATCAGGGGTATGGGGGGAATTCGAGAAAAGTTTGCTTGAGGAATTTAAACTAAGAAATATCCCTATATTGGTTATATTTAACAAAGCAGATTTGCAAGAGCCTGATGAGGAATTATTTAGTCGATTAAAAAAAGAAAAAGTATTATTTGTAAAAACAGTGGCATCAGAACAACAAGGTATAAGTGAATTTAAAAATGCTCTTATTGCTTCCGCCCCGGAAGATTTCATCAATAATCCAACGATTTTAGGCGATTTAGTAGGACCTGGGGAGTTAGCAGTACTTGTTATCCCCATAGATAAAGAAGCACCTAAGGGGCGATTAATTATGCCACAGGTCCAGTCCATTAGAGATTTGTTAGATAACGATTCTATGTGTGTAGTGGTAAAAGAACGGGAACTACGCAAGGTTTTGGAACTAATAAAAACTCCACCGAAAATTGTTGTTACTGATTCACAGGCATTTTTGAAGGTTGTTGCTGATACTCCACCAAATATTTGGGTTACAAGTTTTTCTATATTATTTTCAAGATTTCGTGGAGATTTAATTACACAGGTAGAAGGAACATTGGCTATAGAGACTTTAAAGCCCGGCGATAAAATACTTATTGCAGAATCATGTTCCCACCATCCAATAGCAGATGATATAGGAAGGGTAAAAATACCAAGATGGCTTATGCAATATGTGGGGGGAAGGTTGGAATTCGACACGGTGCAAGGTAATGATTTCTATACAGACTTAACGAAATACAAATTGGTTATACATTGTGGAGCCTGTACACTAAACCGACGAGCTATGTTAAATAGAATTATGCATTGCAAAAAACAAGGTGTACCAATAAGTAATTATGGTTTAACAATAGCCTATTCTTTGGGTATTCTTGAACGGGCATTAGAGCCCTTTCCCTCCGCACTGGAAACATATAAACAAAAATCAACAAATAAGATTAAAAATCAACGATAATACACATGAACAAAGAAGATATTCTTTATTGGTTAAGAGAAAAAGACGAGCATAAGTTAAACAAGCTGTGGAACATGGCGGATTCTGTTCGAAAACAGTTTGTAGGGGATGAAGTTCACCTTAGAGGTTTAATCGAAATATCAAATTACTGTAAGAAAAATTGTCTATATTGTGGAATACGAGTTTATAACACGAAACTAACACGATACAGGATGAGAGATGATGAAATTTTGGAATGTGTTAAATTTGCAAGGAAAAATGGTTATGGAACAATTGTTATTCAATCAGGCGAAGATACATATTTTTCAAGAGATGAGATAGCAGAATTAATAATAAAGATTAAAAAACATGCAGATGTTGCTATTACATTAAGTTTAGGAGAATGTGATGAACAATCCTTAAAAATTTGGAAAGAGGCCGGTGCAAACCGTTATCTTCTTCGTTTTGAAACTTCTGATGAAGAACTCTTTGAAAGAATTCATACAGCAAAACAATCAAAAAGTTTAGAACGACGAATTAGGCAGATAGAAGAACTAAAAAGATTAGGTTATGAGGCGGGAAGTGGAATAATGATAGGAATACCCTACCAAACTTATGAAAGTCTTGCAAACGATATTTTATTATTTAAAAAATTAGACATTGATATGATAGGAATAGGTCCCTATATTCCACATCCTGAAACACCATTAGGAAGGGAATTTATAAAAGATTATAAAAATGATGAAGAAAGGTTTGTCCCTAATACGGAGATAATGACTTATAAAGTTATTGCATTAACACGAATTATTTGTCCAGATACAAATATTCCGGCTACAACAGCACTTGCAACTATAAATACTCGGGAGGGACGTATTTTGGGCTTAAAAAGGGGAGCCAATGTTATCATGCCTAACCTTACACCGCCAAAATATAAAAAGTTGTATGAAATTTATCCAGGAAAATCCTCAGCAGATGATGAACCTGAAGTTATTCACCAAAATGTATTAAAAGTCATAGAACAAGCGGGTAGGAGAGTCGGAAAAGGTATGGGAAACCGTAGGGAACTATAACTTCTATTCCCTTATTTCTGTCAAAAAAGCAAATGTTAGATTTTTTTTGATATAATAATAATCCTCCTCAATGAAATAGATATCTCAGAGATACGATTATATTTATCAAAAAGAAAGGAAACACAATGCCCAAAAATATTTATGAAAAGATATGGGAAGCTCATTTAGTCTATGTTCCGGAAGATCAGGACCCTATTATTTATATTGATAGACATTATGTTCATGAAGTAACCTCACCACAAGCATTTGAAGGGTTACGGTTGGCTGGGAGAAAAGTCCGTAGACCTGATTTAACATTTGCTACGATGGACCACAATATACCTACTACGAACAGAGACAAACCTATTGCAGACCCTATGTCTGCATTACAAGTGGAAACCCTAAAAAGCAATTGTAAAGAATTTGGAATTCAGTGTTTTGATATGCATGACCCCAGAAATGGCATAGTCCATGTTGTGGGTCCTGAATTAGGTTTGACACAGCCAGGAATGACAATTGTTTGTGGGGATTCTCACACTTCAACTCATGGTGCCTTTGGCTCTCTTGCTTTTGGTATCGGAACAAGCGAAGTAGAACATGTTCTTGCAACACAGACATTGTTGCAAAGAAAATCGAAAACAATGCAAATTCATATAGAAGGAGAGTTGCCTATTGGTGTAACTGCAAAAGACCTAATCATGCATATTATTGGGAAAATTGGAACGGATGGGGGAACTGGATATGTCATTGAGTATACAGGAGATGTTGTTAAAAAACTTTCTATGGAAGCTCGTATGACATTATGTAATATGACAATAGAGGCAGGAGCAAGGGCGGGGCTAATTTCTCCTGATGAAGTTACTGTAAAATATCTTTTAGGCAGAGCCTATATTCCAAAACATATACCAGAAGAAGAACTAATTCAATTATGGTTATCATGGGCATCTGATCCGAACTGTTCTTATGATAAAACGATAAATATTAATGCTGTTGAAGTAGAACCTCAAGTAACATGGGGAACTTCACCGGAAATGGTGAGCCCTATTTCAGGGAGAGTTCCTGTATTAAATGAAATACAGGATACAAATCGTAGAAATGCAGTTGAAAAAGCCTTAAAATATATGGGATTGGAAGAAGGAATACCTATAGAGTCTATCGAAGTAGACAAAATTTTTATTGGTTCCTGTACTAATGGAAGAATTGAAGATTTAAGGGATGCAGCGAGGGTAGTAAAAGGTTATAAAGTTAGCAAAAAAATAAAGCAGGCAATAATTGTTCCAGGTTCGATGCTCGTTAAAGAACAGGCGGAGCAAGAAGGCTTACATACTATTTTTCTTGAAGCAGGATTTGAATGGAGAGAACCGGGATGTTCCATGTGTCTTGCCATGAATGAGGATCGCCTAAATCCGGGAGAGCGATGTGCCTCAACCTCTAATCGTAACTTTGAAGGTCGTCAGGGGAAAGGAGGAAGGACCCATCTTGTGAATCCCGCAATGGCTGCAGGTTGCGCTATTATGGGGCATTTTATTGATATTCGCAAATGGAAATTTAATGATTAAAAGGAGATAAGCAGTGGAGAAATTTACTGTATTAAAAGGAATTGTAGCACCTTTGGATGCAAGAAATGTAGATACAGATCAGATTGTTCCTAAGCAATTTTTGAAGAGAATACAAAGGACAGGTTATGAAGATGTGTTGTTTTATGATTGGCGTTACCTTGATGATGGAAAAACACCTAATCCAAAATTTGAGATGAATTCAGAACGCTATCAAGGAGCAACTATTTTATTAACCCGTGATAATTTTGGGTGTGGGTCATCACGAGAGCATGCTCCATGGGCACTAAAAGATTATGGTTTCCGGTGTATTTTGGCTATCTCTTTTGCAGATATTTTTTATAACAATTGCTTTAATAATGGGATTTTACCCATTACTCTTTCAGCGGACATTATTGAACAACTCTTTGGGGAAGTTCGTGCAAAAGAGAATTACATGTTAGAGATTGATTTGGTAAACCAGAGTATTACAAAAGAAAATGGAGAAAAAATTCATTTTGACATCCATTCCTTTCTTAAAGAGCGTTTAATAAATGGATGGGACCAAATCGGTCTTACATTGCGATACGAGGAATTGATAACTAATTTTGAGAAACAACATCCACTGAAATTGTAAATCGAAGTATAATTTCAGGAAGGAGAAATGATATGCCTTTATACACTTATCAGGTAATTCATGAAGATGGTAGCGAAGGTGAGATTATAGAAGTGTTTCAAAAGGCAGATGAACCTCCATTAAAATTTCACCCGAAAACAGGTGAAAAATTAGTTCGAGTTTTTAAACCGGTGCATATTGCGGGTTGGGGCAATGAACGAGTAGCAAAACAAATATTAAGTGATAAAAATCTTGCTGAAAAAGGTTTTACAAAATATGTGCGTTCAGGTAAGGGATATTATGAAAAAACTACAGGAAAAGAAGGTCCACCAACTATTAATGTAAATGATTAATAATTGGTTTGACTATTCCTTTCCTACTTTTATATGATTTATTAAAATTTACATAAATATTAACTTAGGAGGTTGTGAAATGAAACAAATGAAAAGATATTTTTCAATGGGAATAATTCTTATAACTCTTGTTTCTATATTATTTTCTCTGGGTTGTGGTTCCATGCCATGGAAAAAGAATAATGAGCAGCCGCCACCTGTAGAGTTATTAGATGAAACAAAACAAGCAACAGGTAATTTGCCGGAAGGAACCACAACTCTTATTCCGGGTTCACAGCGATTTAAAGATGTGCCGTTACCGGATAAAGTAAAGGAAGATTTTGAACGTTCTTATGTTTATGAGTCAAGTACAATTCAGGTAGGTAGAATGGTCTACTCCATAAGGGCCGATGCGAATGATGTTGCTCAATTCTATGTAAAAGAATGCCCAAAACACGGTTGGAAATTAGATAATGTTATTCAGGGCAATGGAATTCAATTGAATTATTCGAAAGAAGGTAAAAAATTACAAGTAAATGTTTTTCCTCAGGGAATAGGAAGACCAAAACAACTGGTACTAACTTTAACACCATCAGAATAAAACGAATCAATGGATTTGGGAAGTATTGGCAAATATAGAAAAATATCTTTTTTAATTAATTTGTCCGTTTTTTGTGTAGTGTTATCTATATTGTTGCTATCTTGTGGTACGGTAAAAAAGATAGATATACCTTTTATTAATAATAAATCTCCATCGGAACAGGAAAAAATTATTACGGTTTTGGATAATTTGGAAAAATTGATAGAACGAAAACAAGTCAAAAGAGCAATGAATTATGTATCAATAGAATATAAAGACGAACAAAACCGCAAATATAATGATATAAGAGAATATCTTCAAAGTATAGTTAGAGATTACAGAGTGGTACGAATTACAAGAGCGACACCAGAAATAAAAGTTGAAGGAAATCTTGCAACAGTTTACGATACATTTGGTACTGTTGCAGAACCGTATGACGCAGTTCAAGGTGTTCCTGTTAATATTCAGGGGAAAGTTATTATTACCCTGCAAAAGGAACCCGAAGGATGGAAAATCAAGTCCTGGAGTTCTCTTTTGTAATTTTATTCTGACCACTCTTAATCATTATAATCCTTAATCTTGAAAAACAATAAAAAGAAGGGAATTTGTATTTATGCCTATTCGTAGACAGAAGAAAAGAAAGACAGAAGTAAAGGATATTTTACCCAACATTGATGAACCCAAAAATCAATTACTTCTTTGGTGGACCCATATAAGAGAAAATTTATATCTTTATATTTTCTCTATATCTTTTATCTTTTTGTGTGTTCTAATAGGACTTGCTTATGGTTCTTATACGAGTTCAAAAACAAAAGATGTTATGACGCGCTACGCTGGTGCTGTACTGAAAGAAGATTTACAAGAAAAATTAGATGCATTAAAACCTCTTTTGGATACAAATTCAGCACTAACTCCTGAAATAATGTATGTTTATGCAGAGACGGCTTTCGCATTAGGAAAAATCGATGAGGCGGAAACAATCTGGAAGAAACTGTGCGAAAAATATACTCAATCGGAATGGGTTCCGAATGCTCGTGAAGGTTTAGGGTATTTGGAGGAATTGAGAAAGAATTACGATAATGCAATTAATGTATACAAAGAAGTAAAAGAGAAGTGGAATAATTCTTTTGTTGCCAGAAGACAGTCATTTAATATCGCTCGTGTGTTAGAAGCAAAAGGTGATTTACAGGGTGCTATAGAAGCATATAAAAAACAACAAGAGGATTTTCCTGAATCATCAATTGCAAATAAAGCAAAAAATGCTCTTGAAAAAATAAAGGCGGACCACCCCGAACTGTTCCCGGAAGAGCAAAAAGAGGAAGAAAAGTCAAAAAATGAAACAAATGGTGAGGTCAAAGAAAATACAGGAAATTTGGAATCTGGAAAAGTAACGAATGCACAAGAATAAATAACTTCTTCATACCAGGACAGCAATAAAATCGGGATTATACAAGTATAAAGAAAGATTAAAAGTAAGAAATAAAATCTGAAAGTTGGGGACTGTAGATCTATGAATCAGGAAAAGAAAACTATCCATGTAGTTGTCAATACCCACTGGGATAGAGAGTGGGTATATCCATTTGAAGAAACGCGTCTATTGTTAGTGGAGTTTATAGATCAGTTGATTGAAATTTTAAAAAATGATCCCGATTTTCATTCTTTTACCCTGGATTCTCAAACAGTATGTCTCGAAGATTATCTTGAATTAAGACCTGAAAAAAGAATAGATATAGAAAATCTTGTTAAATCAGGAAGACTTATAATAGGTCCATGGTATTCTCTTCCGGAAGAGTTTATTGTTAATGGAGAATCCTTAGTTCGAAATCTTTTAATGGGTCATCGGGTTGCCCAATCCTTTGGAAAAGTCTCCAAGATTGGGTATACACCATTTAGTTATGGGCAAACTTCGCAAATGCCACAAATATATAACGGTTTTGGTATTGATACGATAATTTTCTATCGTGGGATTAATACACCCAAAAGTGAATTTATTTTTGAAGGTTCAGATGGTTCAAGATTATTAGGGATGAGGTTCGGTTGTTTAAGCCGTTTTAGTTATTATATTTATGTTTATAGGGTTTTGAGATACGGTTCTGATGATGTTTATGCCTTTTACAATTGGGACAGGGGGGCAGGTCCCTTCCGTTTAGCTTCTTCAAGTAGACCCCGGGCTCATTATTATGTTACAGATCCCTCAAACAAAATGTGGAATGTAGAACCTATTCAAAAACAACTTGAAAAATTGGTTAGAGATGAGTCTCAACATTTTACGACACCACATATATGCTGTATGGAGGGTTTCGATAGTTCCGCTCCTGACGAAAAAGAATCTGAAATTGTAAAATTGTGCCAAAAACTTTTACCTGAACATGAGATTCGTCTATCAAGTTTAGAAGAATTTATGAATGCGATGAAAGAATGTGTTGAAAGCCCGACTATTATTTACGGTGAAAGCAGAGACCCGGGAGCAACAGGGAAATGGACGCATCTTATGGGTGATGTTATTAGTGCAAGGGTTCGTGTGAAAAAAGCTAACCATCAGGCTGAAAAGATTTTACAAAGAGATGCAGAACCATGGTGTGCTATATCAAATGTGTTGGGTAAAGAGTATTTTAGAAGTGCATTAACTCGAGCATGGAAACTTCTATTGCAAAATCATCCACATGATACGATTACAGGCGGTGGTATTGATCAGATGGAGAAAGATGCTATCTATCGTGCGGAACAGGTTTCTATTATGGGTGAGGGATTAATGCGTCGTGCACTTCAACATATCTATTCAAAAATTAATTTATCTGATGTACCTGCAAAAGAAAGTGTTTTGGTTGTTTTTAATCCAAGTCCTTTTAAGCGAAGTCAGGTTTTATCTACATATATTGATTTACCTGATAATATGGGTTATGATGCTTTTCAAATTATAAATCCTGATACAAATACACCTTGTAAAATACAAATCCAGCAACAGTTTGAAACAGGTACCCTTGTTAGAAACCTTCAGGATATTTCAATTGAATTAAGGTCAAAACGATTTCTTACTTATATTGATGTGGAGGAAATTCCTGCTTTCGGTTACAAAACATTTTATATAAAACCAGCCGATAATCTTCCGGTTATTGAAAATAATTGCATTTATAAGTCTCCATTTATACTTGAAAATGAATATCTTTTTATTTCGTTTAATAATGATGGAACTTTTAACCTTACAAACAAAGAAACAAATGATAGATTTTATAACTTGCATTATTTTGAAGATACGGGGGAAACGGGACATTCATGGATACATATGGAGCCCGATGAAAATGAAACAATATATTCACACGGTTGCCCTGCTAAGTTTGTTGTTGAAGTAAATGGACCTTTGTTGGCTCGTGTAAGGGTTGACTATACGATGATGATTCCTGCCGGAGTTGAAAGAGATATAACAGAATTGGATAGAGAATCGGAAAAAAACCATACTCGAAGAAAGACAGAGAAAATCCCATTAGAGATAACAAGTTATTTTACTCTAAGAAAAGGAAGTCGGCAGTTAGAGATTAATACAAAAGTAAAAAATAATGCCAGGAATCATCGTTTAAGAGTTGTATTCCCCTCAGGAATAAGAGATGCAATACATAGTTTTGCGGAAGTATCTTTTGATGTTGTCAAAAGACCTATCAAAGTCTCTCCTGAGAATCCATACTATGGGAAACCCAATCCTCAGTATCCTATGTATCGTTTTGTTGATATATCAGATGGGAATACAGGTCTGGCTGTATTAAATAACTGCGGGTTAAGAGAGTATGAAATTATGGATGAACCCATTCGACCTATTGCACTGACATTGTTCCGTGCTTTTACTTTTAGAAATGCACCCATTTTTGGAAGGTGGGATGTTTATCCTGAAATGGAATTATCTCAGTGTTTAGGAGAACTTGAGTTTTCTTATGCAATATATCCCCATAATGGGATATGGGAAAAGGGTGTTGTGAAAGAATCTGAGAAATTTAATGTAAATTTGGAACCTGTACAAGCAGGTCCTATCAAGGGTGGTTCTTTGCCTTTGTCACATAGTTTCGTTGAAATAGAAAATGATGTACTACAAATTAATGCTATAAAGTTGGCAGAGGATAGAGAGAAGATATTAATTGTAAGGTTTTTCAACCCGACTGAGAATGAGGTAACAAGTTGTGTAAAGTTTGGTTTCCCTGTACAAAATATATGGCGAACCAATTTAAATGAAGAACCTATCGAAAAGATTGCAGAGAAGAAACAATTAATAGAAATACAGGTTTTGCCTAAAAAAATAATAACCCTGGCAATTGAGTTTACATAGTAAAGGTTTTAATTAACTCCTACATCTAGAGAAAGATTTAAGCAATTTAGGATTTCTTCTTCTTTAGGTTCAACGGTAAGAGGTTGTTCTGCAACAGAAATAGCGTTATCAGGGTCTTTTAATCCATGTCCTGTTAAAATACAAACAATTTGCAATTTATCACCTGAAAAAGGTGTTTGACCATCAAAGTATCCATTTTCAGAAAGTTTTATGACACCTGCAATACTTGCAGCACTGGCAGGTTCTGCAAAAATGCCTTCTGTCCGTGCGAGTAATTTATAAGCATTTCGAATCTGTTGGTCAGATACCATCCCAATAACACCACCCGATTCATCTCTCGCATTTTCAGCACCTTTCCAACTTGCCGGATTCCCAATGCGGATTGCTGTTGCAAATGTTTGAGGATTTTCTACTGGATGTCCCAGTACGATTGGAGCAGCACCTGATGCTTGAAATCCTAACATTTTGGGTAGATTTTTTGCCCTTCCCGATTGGTAATATTCCTTATATCCCTTCCAGTATGCAGTTATATTACCTGCATTACCTACGGGCATAGATTGGAAATCTGGTGCAATTCCATTAAAGGAATCAACAATTTCAAATGCACCCGTTTTTTGTCCCTCTATACGATAAGGATTTACAGAATTTACAAGGGCTATGGGATGTTCATAACAGATTTTACGAACTAATCGCAAAGCATCATCAAAGTTCCCTTTTATTTGGATAACTTTTGCCCCATGAATCATAGCTTGAGATAACTTTCCAAGAGCAATTTTCCCTTCGGGAATGAGGACGGCGCATTGTAATCCGGCTCGTGCAGCGTATGCCGCCGCAGATGCTGAGGTATTTCCTGTGGAAGCACACATAATTACTTTATAACCTTCTTCCTTAGCCTTAGTTATAGCAACAGTCATACCTCTATCTTTGAAGGATCCTGTAGGATTTAAGCCTTCATACTTTAACCATATACTAATCCGTGGGTGTATTGCAGAACTTAATGCCGGTGCGTGAATAAGAGGCGTTCCGCCTTCATTTAAGGAAACAATAGGTGTATTGATACCTACTGGTAAAAATTCTCGATATCGTTCGATTATGCCAATATTTTGCATAGAATTACTCCATTATATGATTATTGTAATACTCTTATTAAATGTGTTGGTTCAACAATACAATCCAACTTGTCAATTTCGGTCAATGCACTTTGAACACTTGATTCTAAAGATTCATGTGTCATTATTATTACATGGACAGGTAGGGCTTGATGATAGGATAATGTTTCTTTTTGATGGCAAGAAGAAATGCTTACCTGGTGTTTACCTAATATTGTGCATATTCTTCCTAATACTCCTGGGTAATCTTTAGTAGTAAAACGAAGATAATATCGGTTCTGGAGTAGTCCAATATCTCGAATATTTAAATCATGATAATGATTGAATGGAGGTAGGGGAGGAGATTCTTTTCGGTAGGCAAGACTTAATAAGTCACTTAACACAGCAGTTGCTGTTGGGAATCTACCTGCTCCTTTACCATAGTATAAAGTAGGACCTGCGGTTTCACTTTCGACATAGACGGCGTTAAATTCATTCCGAACCGATGCCAATAGATGGTTTTGAGGGACAAGTGTGGGATGGACCCGAGCCTCAATTTCACCTTCTACTTTGCGGACGATGGCAAGTAGTTTGATGACATATCCCATTTCATTAGCATAAGAGACATCACTATGTGTAATTTCTGTAATCCCTTCAACATAGATTTTGTCAAGAGGAACGGGCATGCCAAAACACAAACTCGCGAGGATTTGACATTTGTGGGCAGTATCATAACCTTCAATATCCAGGTCTGGGGGTGTTTCTGCATATCCATTTGCCTGAGCCTCTTTTAATACAGTATCAAAATCCAACCCTTCATAAGTCATCCTACTAAGTATATAGTTGCATGTACCGTTAACAATTCCACAGATAGATTCAATATGTGTGGTTGAGAGGACTTCTTTTAAAGTCTTAATAATAGGAATAACTCCTGCTACAGACGCTTCGTACCGTAATTCCTTTTTAGTCTCTTTTGCTATTTTGCAAAGTTCGTCCCCATATTTAGCAAGTAGCATTTTATTAGCAGTTACTACATGTTTACCCGCTTGTAATGCCTTTATAATAAATGTCTTAGCTGGTTCTATCCCTCCTATTAGTTCACAAACAACATCAATTTCTGGGTCATTTATTAATGTTTCAATATCTGATGAAGTGGTTACATTACTTAAATCATACGGTTTCAATAAATCTGACTTTATCTCGACAATATGTTTTAACTCTAGTTCTACCCCTGTTTGGTTTTTTATATATCCATGATGGTTGAGCAATAGGTGAATTACACCACCTCCTACTGTGCCTGCACCTATAACACCAACTTTTAGTTTCATCAAAATACTCCTCATTTAATAGTGTCGTTTTTAGTTATTTATCTATGGTATTTATTATACATATAGGATTATCAGGACTAAAAAATTGTCCCTCTTGAATTAAAACTTTTTTTAGGATTCCGGAGACGGGTGCTGTAATAATATACACTGCTTTATCCGTACAAATCTCTACAAGTTCCATTCCTTTTTCTATTGTATCACCTACATGAAACAACCATTGAGATAATTGGACTTTGATATCATTTTCATCAGGTTTTGCTTCGTCAGGTATATAAACTACATATTCCATAGCCTATCCTTTTCTTTCTTTACACCAATAATCGGCATGGTATGAACTTCTAACTTCAGGACCTGCGATAACTTTCAATGTCAGATTATTTTCTGCCCATTGTTCAAAAAAATGGAACTCCTCGGGTGATAAAAAATGAGAAACAGGGAGTTGTTTTGCAGTTGGTTGTAAATATTGTCCTATGGTTACTATAGAACAACCTACATTTTCAAGGTCTTTTAATGTTTGAAATATTTCATCTTTTGTTTCTCCTAAACCAACCATAATACCCGATTTCGTTTTTATTTCAGGATAGAGTTCTTTAACCTTTTTAAGGACATCCAGCGAAATGTGATAAGAACATTTTTTATCCCTGACTATTGGACACAATCGTTCCACAGTTTCGAGGTTGTGGGCAAAAACATCGGGTTTTGTTTCAAGAATCGTTTTTAAAGATGCTATATTCCCTTCAAAATCAGATACAAGTACTTCAACTTTTCTATCAGGAAAATTTTCTTTAAGAGATGTGATAACTTCGGAGATATGTTTAGCTCCTCCATCGGGTAGGTCGTCTCGGGTTACCATAGTCAATATAATATATTGTAATCCCATATATTCGACTGCTTTTAATATTTTATTTTTCTCAGCGGTATCGGGGGCTCCTGGCTGCCCTTTTTTAACTGCACAAAAAGAACACCTACGAGAACAAACATTACCAAGTAATAAAAAAGTTGCTGTTTTGTGAGACCAGCATTCTGGACGATTGGGACATAAAGCACTTTTACAAACTGTGGATATTTCCATATTTCCAAGGAAAAATTGTATTTGCTTCGTTGTCTCTGTATCAGGAATTTTAAACCGTATCCAATCTGGAAAAGATCTTTTTATATCTGTTTTGTAATCCATTGATATGTCCCAAATATTGAATAGGAATGAAATTATATCATGGATATGTAAAGATGATAAAATGTTTGATATTTGTTATAATTAAACATAATAGACAATAAACTTAAACTCGTCTAAAGGATTTTTATAATGAGTAGGGACGAGGAAAAAAAAGAAACAAAGACATTATTTGGGAAATTGCGGTTTCGCAAATTTGATGAGGTTTGGTCTCCTGCTAATAAACCGCCTCAGGAAGAAGTTGTGAAACCTCAACCAAAATTAGAAGAGAAAAAAACTATAGTTCAAAATGAAACGGACCGACAGACCACAAAAGAAAGTGAACCATTAAATATCCCAAAAACCCAAAAGACAGGACTTAAAGTTATGATTATACCCGATCAAGTGTATATTGAAGGTTCAATAAGAGGTGAGTGTGATTCAGAAATTTATGGGAAAATTAATGGAAATGTACAAATCAGGGGAAATCTTGTTTTAGGAAAAACAGCAGAAGTCAAAGGTAGTATCAAGGCACTATCCGCTTCTATTGATGGAGTTGTTGAAGGAAAAATCGAAACTACAAACGATGTAGAAATTGGTCCCAATAGTAAAATTCAGGCAGAGTTAATATCAGGACAGAAAATAGTAATTTCTGGACAAGTTAATGGAAGTATTCATGCCGAGGTTGGAGTGAAGTTACAGCAAACCGCGAGATTAAATGGTGATATAACGGCGTTAAAATGGTTCAGTATACAGGAGGGTGCTATTTTTAATGGGAATTGCTCAATGAAGAAGTCTGAAACGCCCAATATAGCTCAACCAATACAACAACCCAAGCCCCCAGTACAACCCAATCAATCAACTCAATTAAATCAACAAAAAAAATAGTCTATTAGAGGTATATATCAACTTTTTCTGTATTTAAATCGTATTTATAGTGAAATATAAAAAAAAGTAAAGGAGATAAAATATGCCGATATATATGTTTCATCCAGCCGATTTGTTAATTATACCTGCTGCATTATTCGCACTATGGGCACAAATAAAAGTTAAAAGCACATATCAAAAATATGCGTCCATTCCTACCCGGAGTAGAATTACAGGAAGGGATGTCGCTCAATGGATCTTAGAAAGAGAAAATATTGGAGGAGTCGGTATTGAAGTAACAGAAGGAGAACTTACAGACCATTACGATCCTATAGAAAAAAAAGTTCGTTTATCAGAAGCAGTATATTATGGTAATAGCGTATCCTCTATTGGAATTTCAGCTCATGAACTGGGTCATGTGATACAGCATGCAAGAAGTTATGCTCCAATGCAAGTTCGACATTTTATATATCCAGTAAGTTCGTTAGGTTCTAATTTATCTTTCCCATTAATAATTTTAGGAGTTATTTTAACATCAATTGGAATTCATGCACAGTGGCTGATAAATGTTGGGATTTATATGTTTTCCCTTGCAGTTCTTTTTACGATAATTACATTACCAGTTGAGTTTAATGCAAGTAAACGAGCCATAAAAATATTATCCGATGGGAGATTGCTAACTCAGGAAGAACTTGAGGGTGCTCGTGCTGTCCTGAACGCAGCCGCTTTGACTTATGTGGCTTCTGCTGCAACTGCAATATTACAATTAATTCGTCTATTAATCATCTTTAGAGGTCGTGAATGATATTCCTGCGTAAGTGCAGAGTTGCGAGAACCTTCCTACTAACAATTATTATTTTGAACGATATTATTGGGGCAAAGGCTGATAATAATTCGGATACTATTTGTATTCGTGTTGAAGGTTTTGCAGAAGGACCATCCTATCTCGTACGTCAAATGGCATTAGGAGAGGCCCAAAAAAATGCTTTAGAGCAATATCTTCTTTCCCTATTACCAGAAAAATATTTAAATTATTTGAAACCGATATTTAACAAGGCCTCTCTGTACATCAGGACATATAAAATTTTATACGAGAATACTACGAATGATAAATCTGTAATAGAAATAGAGGCAGAATTAAGCGATGAATTAATAAATAAAGATGTTACGACTCTTTTAATACCCCATATAACGAATCTGCCTAAAATATCATTGTTTATTATTGATATACATGGTCTTTCAGAAAAAAAAACTTATACAGAGTCTATTAATGCTTATGAAGTAATTGAAGAAAAAATGGAAAATCTTAAATTCATAATACAAAGAACAAACATAGAAAATAATTTTAATGAGTCTGAAGTGATACAGATGATACAGGGAGGGCTGGAAGACAAAAAAAAGATGGCCATGAGCCAGGATGCAGATATTTTTGTGTTTGGAATAAATCAATATGAACTTTTAGGGGATTTATCCCAAAATCAAATACAGAAAATTCGTTGCACTCTAACTATGGAATTGTTCAGAGTCTCTGATGGAAAACTATTAGATGCTTTTAGCATGTCTGCCTCTGTGCGGAGTAATAACTTATCAGAAGCGAGAAAACAGTCTGCAGAAGATTGTGCAATAAAATCTATACAAAAAATTATTACATGTTCTTTTTTGTCGTCATTAAACGATAAAAGGAATATAAAATATGTTTATCTTTATTTTGATAATTTCAAGGATAAAAGTTTAATAAAAGATGTGGTGGATTATTTAGAAACAGCAACATATGGGAGCAGAACAGAGTGTGTTTTTGAAACCCAAAAAAAAGCAAAGTATAGATTAATGTTCGATGGTCCTATTGTTCATATTGTTGATTCTATTAGTAACAACAAATCTTTAATGAACAAAATAATAATTAAAAAGGTGGTTGAGAGAGATATTTTTATTACTTTTTCTGGGAAGAATTAGTTCTTGCTTAGTTCTTTCTCTATGCTATCGATAACAGATGTATCATCAGGTCTAACCTTAGGTTCAAAACGAGCTATTGTTTTTCCATCCTTACCAATAAGAAATTTTGTAAAGTTCCATTTAATGCTTCCATCAAAGGGAGCATTATCTCGCGTTGTTAGGAACTTATATAGGGGACAAATATCCGAGCCATCAACAGAAACCTTTTCAAATAAAGGGAATGAAATTTTGTAATTGACCTCACAGAAATTTCTTATTTCTTCATTACTGCCAGGTTCTTGATTCATAAAATTATTTGCAGGAAAAGCAAGAATAACAAACCCTCTATCTTTATATTTTTGATATAGACTTTCTAATTGTCTATATTGTGGTGTAAAACCGCATCGTGAAGCGGTATTTACAATCATTACTACTTTGCCCTTGAATTGTTTTAGGTCTACCTCATTACCATCTATTGACTTAACTTTAAATTTGAGTGGGGTGTCTTTAGATCTTTGTTCTGCTGATATACTTTTATGAGGGAAGAAACCCAAAACAAATGAAACAAACAAACTGAATATAAAACGGTAAAGCAGATATACTTTTCTCATAACATTTCTCCTTAAATATTAAATTTAACTAATTAAACCATAAAGTCACAAGCAATATTTCTTTTTTGTAAAATGAGTGTAAATAACATTAAGTTTGATATAAATGATAAAATTGAATATTAGTAAAAGAAGGGATAACTATGAAAAGTAAAAGGAAAAAAATACATTTAATTGGACATGCTCATATAGACCCTGTTTGGTTATGGAGATGGACGGAAGGATATACAGAAGTACGAAGTACTTTTCAAAGTGTAATTAACTTAATGAAGGAGTTTCCTGAATTAAGATTTACAGCGGGTAATTCATGTTTTTATGAGTGGATAAAAAACGCAGAACCTGAATTGTTTAATGAAATTAAAAAAAGAGTTGAAGAAGGAAGATGGGAAATAACGGGAGGTTTCTATGTAGAGCCAGACTGTAATTTAACATCGGGTGAATCTTTTGTTCGTCATGGATTATATTCGCAGAGGTTTTTTCAGAAACATTTTAAAAGAAAACCAAAAATCGCTTTCCTTCCCGATAGTTTTGGACACGCGGGGACTCTACCTCAGATTCTAAGCAAATTGGGAATACAGTATTATGTTTATATGAGACCTTGTCCAGAGAAGGAAAGGGATTATCCCGATGGGACAACATTCCGATGGTTTTCTAATGATGGAGCATCAATTATTGCTTCAGTTATTCCCATGAGTTATGGAGGGGAATATGAAGAAGTAATTGATAAGATTAATAAAATAGAAAAATATCCGTATTGGAATGATGATCAGGACGAATTTTTGTGTTTTTTTGGAGTTTGTAATCATGGGGGAGGCCCCACAAGGACAACAGTAGAAAATATTAAAAAACACCGAAAAAAAATTAGTAAATACGAATTGAAGTTTTCCACCATAAAAGAATATTTTGAAGGTTTATTAAAAACAAAACAAAATTTGCCAATAATAAAAGATGAACTCCAACATCATGCAAGGGGTTGTTATAGTGTCTTATCGGAAATTAAAAAACTGAATAGACAGATAGAACATAGGATACTAACAGCGGAAAGATTTGCTACAGCAGGATGGTTGTTAAAAGAGGTAGATTATCCCGAAGAAATATTTGAAGCAATTTGGAAAGATTTGTTATTTAATCAATTCCATGATATTCTTGCTGGGACAAGTATTAAAGAAGCCTATCCGGATGTAAGAGATCAATTAGGAGCAAGTAGACATCGAGCCGATATAGTGATAAATCAAACCCTTCAAAAAATTGCAAAGAGTATTAATACAAAAGCAGAAGGAAATGCTATCATTGTTGTAAACCCGCTTGCGTGGCCTGTAAAGCAACCTGTGGTAGTCTCTGAAATTGTAGCTCGGGGTATTGGAAACGGGGATATAGAAATGGTTGATGATGAAAATTCCTGTTGTCCCATTCAAACTATTCCATCGAGTGCACCAGGTCGAAAGAGATATATATTTATTGCGGAAGTTCCATCTATGGGGTATAGGGTATATTTTGCGCGTCAGGAGTGTGAAGAACATAAAGAAATGCATAAATTAAATATAAAGCCACACACAATTCCACATCCGCCTATCGTTGATAGAAATCATATCGAAAACGATTATTGGAATATTGAATTTGATTGCTGTGTTGGGGGGATTTCTCGTTTGTATGATAAGGTACATAAAGTAGATGTGATAAAAAAATTAGGTATACCTGTACCTCTGATAGATGCTTCTGATACATGGAGTCATGATATTTCAGAATATAGAATAGAAGCAGGAAAATTTTTATTAACAAACATGTTAATCAAAGCAAAAGGAGAGGTTTTGGCAAGTGCAGTTCAGGAGTTTAAGTATAATCAATCCAAAGTAATACAGGAAATTATTCTATATAAAGATATCAAAGATATTGATGTTATTCTAAACATACTTTGGTTAGAGGAATACAAAGTATTAAAATGGCTTGTAGAAACAAATATCTATAATGGTACGGCCATATATGAAGTCCCTTATGGCGTTCAGGAACGTTTATGCAATGGCGAAGAAGAAGTTGGGCAACAATGGATAGATTTGTCCGGTATTATTAACGAAAAGGAATATGGTTTAGCCGTTATTACAAATAGTAATTATGCTTATGATGTGAAAGACAATGTAATACGGGTAACTCTTTTACGCAGTCCTGCTTATGCACATCACGTTCCCGACAGGTATGAGATCTCAAAAAACTATTCTATTATTGATCAGGGATGGCACGAGATGAGACTAAGACTTATTCCTCATGAAGGTACATGGAAAGACTCAAGGGTTGTTAAATCAGCATGGGAGTTTAATGTTCCACTTATTGCACAATACGAACCTGCACATGAAGGGAGAAGGAGACTGCAAGCGACTTTATTGGGAACAGAGGCAGAGAATATTCTTATTTCTGTTGTAAAAAAAAGTGAGGAGGGTAACGATTTAATTATTAGGGCTTATGAGACAGATGGTAAAGAAACGGTAACAAATTTACATCTTACATTTGCTCAATTTGTTTATCCCCTTAAATTTAATCCGTTTGAAATAAAAACAATAAGAATAAATCTTAATACGAAAAAGATAGTTGAAACGAATCTTTTGGAGGAGGTGGATGATGGAAAAAATTGAAATAATTGAAGAAATATGTTTATCTGTTTTAATCGAAAGCAAAGACCCATGGGTTCCATTAGAAACATTAATTCAAAAGTGTAAGGACAGAATGAGAGATGACAGGTTTGACGAGGCTGTTATAGTATCTTTCTTAAGGAGTCATCCGGAGATAAAGGTATTAGACCCTTTCTATATTAATATCCCAGAAGTAGAAGGACTGTTTAAAAGAGGGGATTTGAAATTACAACCTATTGCAATATTGAAAAGGAGGTTACCTGATGAAAAAGATATTATGATCTGGTTGTATAGGCATACAGAAAACTTATTGGAAATGCTAAAAAATATGGAAATAACAGCGGAAACAGAAACGAAAAAACAGCAAATTGGTATGGTTATAAATAAAACAAAAAATTTATTGTGGAAATTAAAAGATCCAGCCACTGGGATAAAAGATGGTGGGAAATTAAAGAATAATTAAAAATATGTTTTTTGTAACTCTTTTATATACTTTTCTTCTTTTTGAACCTGAACTAATAACTTTAAATATTACTCCGGTAGTCCGCGATGTTATCGTTGAAGATATAAACCATGATAGTCTAAAGGATTTAGTTCTTTTTATATCAGAAGAGGATGAATACAATAAAAGTCTTATCTCCTTTTATCAGCAATATGAAACGCCAAGATTCTCCAATAAATACTCCACTAATACTCAAATAAGCGAACCCTGTTCAGTAATATTTTTTACAAAAATAGAAAACAAGAAGAATTTTCTTGTTATAGCAAACAGTGAAAGTTTGCATATATATAAATTAGAAACGGATGGGATACTGCGAGAACAAAGTATTAGTTATCCAAACACTTTTTCATATAACGCAAAAGAACCTGTAGTTATGCGAGATATGTCCTATGATTTGGATAATGATGGAACAGATGAGTGGTTTATTCCAACATCACGAGGGATAACAATATTCAAAAATCGTATGCCCATTTCAGAAATAGAGTTTCATGTATTCCACGAAATCTATTCTGGGAATAACATGACCCTATTCTACCAATTTCCTGTAATATTTCCTATAAAAAATAGCAAGGATAATCCTAAACCCGTAGCATTTTTAGGTGATAAAGAATTGGTCTTGGCCTATGGTGAAAATTGGAAGGAGACAAAGAAGATAAAAATAGAAAGAAAAAATCCAGAAAAGTGGGATTCAACATACCGGTTGGGAGATATAAACAATGACAATTTTCCTGATATATTATTTACAGAGACTCAGGGAACTATAAATCTGAAGACTACAATATTTTTATATATATCAGAAGGAGGGTTTAATTATTCAGCAAAACCACAATTTGAATATAAAATAAGAGGGGCCATTTCTTTACCTCTACTAAAAGATGTAAACAATAATAATAGAGATGATTTGATACTTTTTAATATTCCTCTCGGATTAACTAATTTTATTAACTTCTTTTTACGTGGAAAATTATCTGTAGAAACAAAGGTGTTTTTATCAAACGAAAATATACTGCCTGCAAAACCGGATTATCGAACAACAATGCTAATGGATGCTCCTGAAGGAAGAGACCAAATTGCTTATGCAGTAGATGATTTTTCTGGTGATGGAATTCTTGATATTGCTTATGGTCAATCCCGCAATACAATACAAGTTAATGTTGGTTTAGAAGAGAATATATTGAAAACAAAACAATGGACGAAAGTGAATGTCCCCGCTTTTGGAGTTATAAGAACGAGCAATATAAATAACAATAAAAGTAAAGATATAATTATATATCGCCCCACAGGGGAGAACAAAGAACGAGTGGATATTATTCTTTTTTGATACTTAATGATTAATAGTAATTGTTTTAGGATACCTGTATGGATTTGTTTGATGGTCTATTAGAAAAAGCCCAAGAGAGATATGATTATTTGTGTCGGGAAATAGAACGGCATAACGAACTTTATTATGTTCATGCGTCACCGGAAATATCGGATTATGAGTATGATATGTTGATGAAAGAACTGGAAGAAATTGAAAAACAGTATCCAGAATTGAAAAAAGACTATTCGCCTACACAAAGAGTAGGAGGAAAAGTTATAGATGAATTTAAATCTGTAGAGCATACCGTTCCTATGCTCTCAATCGATAATACATACAATGAAGCAGAGATTAGGGAATTTGATAGTCGTATAAGAAGGTCTATACATGATATAGAGCAAATTGGCTATGTTGTGGAATTGAAAATAGATGGTGTGGCTATAGCAATAAGGTATAAGGACGGTATATACCAGCAAGCAATAACAAGAGGCGATGGCTTTCGTGGAGACGATGTAACAGATAATGTAAAAACGATAAGGTCAATTCCCCTCCGATTAATGAAATTTGCTCCGCATTCATTAGAAGTCCGTGGAGAGGTATTTATGATAAATAAAGAATTAGAACGATTAAACCAGATAAGAGAAGAAATGGGAGAGGAACCTTTCCGAAATCCGAGAAATACAACCGCGGGAACTCTAAAACTAAAGGATACAAGACAGGTTGCCCAAAGGAAACTTAGCGCATATTTTTATGAAGTTATATTAGAAGATAGTGATAAAAATATTATTCAATCCCATTTAGAGACATTAAACTGTTTAAAAGAATGGGGTTTTCCCGTAAACCCACATTGGAAGAAATGTGAAAATGTTGAAGAGGTTATAGAGTACTGTAATCTATCGCGAAACAATCGCTATTCTCTCGAGTATGAAATTGATGGAATGGTGATAAAAGTTAACGAACATACAATTCGTGAAAAATTAGGAACAACCAGTAAATCTCCAAGATGGGTAATTGCGTATAAATTCCCTGCTGAAACGGCCCAAACAAAATTGTTAAATATAAAAATACAGGTGGGTAAAACGGGAACACTAACACCTGTTGCAGAGATGGAACCTGTACCACTGGCTGGGACTATAGTAAAAAGAGCCACTTTACATAACTTTGAAGAATTAGATAGGAAAGATATAAGAATTGGAGATATTGTAGAAATTCAAAAAGCTGGAGAAATAATTCCTCAGGTTATAAGACCAATTTTGGAACTTCGTCCACCTGATGCTAAAACATTTCCCATACCACAAATTTGTCCTGTGTGTGGTAGTAAGGTTCAGAAAGATCCGGAGGGTGTATTCTACCGTTGTTTGAGTTCAGAATGCCCTGCTCAGTTAAAACAAAAGATACAACATTATGCACAGAGAAGAGCGATGAACATTGAGGGATTGGGACCTGCAATAATAGAACAATTAGTAGATAAGGGATTAGTAAAAAATATTGCAGATTTATATCGACTAACCAGAGAGCAGGTAATAAAATTGGAAAGGATGGGAAACAAATCGACTGAAAACCTCATTAATGCTATAGAAAAAAGCAAAAATAGGACATTAAGTGCTTTATTGTTTGGGTTAGGTATTCGCCATGTAGGTCAGCATTTAGCAGAAATACTTGCACGAAATTTTAAATCCATAGAGGAGTTAATATATGTAGATATAGGTAAATTAACAGAGATAAATGAAGTGGGACCTGTAGTTGCAAAAAGTATTAAAGATTTCTTTTCTACAAAAACAAATGTATCACTTATTGAAGATTTGAGAAGATTGGGTGTAAAAACCAGAGAAATAGAAGAAAATAAGGGTATTGAAAAAAATATTTTTAACGGAAAAACTTTTGTTGCAACTGGAACATTAAAAGATTATTCTCGGGAGCAGATAGAACAGAAGATAAAGTTTTATGGAGGAAAAGTCTCTTCTTCTGTAAGTAAAAACACAGATTTTGTTTTAGTGGGGGATAATCCGGGTACAAAATTAGAAAAAGCGAAACAGTTCGGAATAAAGATAATTACGGAATCTGAATTTGAAAAGATGATACAAGAGGATGCCGGATGAAATCAATAACAATAAAGTCTCCACAGTTTATCAATTCTCAAACAGGGCGGGAATTGTATGAAAATGTGCAGAGACACGAGAAGGAAAAAATAGAACAGATTATTTTTGATTTAGAAAATACAGAAAAAATGGATACTTTAGGTTGTGCATGGCTTCTTCGTATTGCAGAGGAGTGTAAAAAACGAGAGATTTCATTTTTATGGACGGGAGCAAATAAAAATGTTTCGGAGATGTTAGAAGTTGTTTCCCCAGCATTTGAATATAGGGAAGTGGAGAAAAAACGAATAGAAAATTTCGTTATAAGGTTTTTATATCAGACGGATAAATTTTTAGACGAAGTGAAAGATTTTTTAAATCTTTGTGTCGATGCTATTTATTGGACAATATTAGCCCCTTTATCAGGGAAGAAATTCCGATGGGAACTTTTTATTGAAGAAATATATGAGATGGGTGTCCGAGCGGTTCGTATAGTATGTCTGATGAACTTTTTATTAGGATTGATCATCGCGATGCTATCTTCTGCTCAGGTTGCAAGTTTTGGGTTGAGTATATATGTGGCAAATTTAATTATGATAGGTTTTGCTCGAGAACTTGCTGCAATTATGACCGCGACAGTTGTATCCGCAAGAACAGGAGCCGCAATTGCTGCGGAAATATCAACAATGAAAGTTCAGGAAGAAATAGATGCTTTGAGAGGAATGGGAATTAATGTGACTCAATATTTAGTTGCTCCAAAAATGTTAGCCCTTTTAATTGTACTTCCTTGTCTTTCGATTTTAGGCCTTGTTTTTGGCTTATTAGGTGGCTCAGCATGGGGAATACTTGTATTAGAATTTAACCCTTCTGTATGGTTTAGGCAAACGGTGAATTCTGCATATTTTGAAGACCTTTTGCAAGGAATGTTAAAAACATTTGTATTTGCTGTGTTTATTGTATTGATCGGTTGCCATAACGGTTTTCGAGTATCCGGTGGTTCCAGAGGTGTCGGTTTAATGACAACTCGTGCTGTAGTTATGGATGTATTTATGTTGATTGCTGTAGATATTGTCTTTGCAACTATTTTCTATTATTTAATATAAAAAGGAATTAAAGTGTCTCAGGAAGTTATATTAAAAGTTGAATCTCTCCAAGTTCAATATGGTGAGCGAATTGTACTACAGGATGTATCTTTTGATGTTTACAGGAAAGAGATATTTTTGATTATTGGGGGAAGTGGTTGTGGAAAAACTACACTTTTAAAGTCAATATGCGGTTTGTTAAAACCTACTATTGGAAATGTTTTTATACAGGGACAAAATATAACATCAATGGACGAAGAAGAATTACAAAAGATACAACAGAATATTGGTATTGCATTTCAATCAAGCGGATTAATAAATTCCATCACTGTTGGTGAAAATGTTGCATTACCGCTTAGAGAATACGGTCTGGTTGATTCTGAGATTATAGATGAAATAGTTCGAATAAAATTGAGTTTAGTTGGGTTAGCAGGGGTTGAAAATCGGATGCCTGAGGAATTATCGGGTGGAATGAAAAAAAGGGCAGGATTGGCAAGGGCACTGGCATTAGACCCTCCCTTAGTCTTTTTTGACGAGCCCTCCGCTGGATTAGACCCTATTATTGCTTGTGAATTGGATGAACTTATCATGAACCTAAGAAAAATTTTGGGAATAACCTTTATTATTGTAAGTCATGAATTAGAATCCATTAAGAAAATTGCAGACCGTGTTTTGATGCTTGATGAAGGACATGCAATTTTTTGTGGTAGTATGGAAGAAGTAAAATATACCTCGATAGATAAAGTAAAACAATTTTTTGAGAGAAGACCAAATGAACAAAGATATTCATTTGCATATCATTAGAAATAATTATTTTTTATAAAGTGAAACAAGGATAAAACAGTGGCTACTCGAAAACAAAAGTTTCAAGTTTTTCTATTCCTTTTTGTTTGCTTAACAATAACCCTTTTTATTTTTTATTTCGTATCGGGGATGTATAGTAATTATGGGATAAGATACTGGATAGAATTTGATGAATCTGTTTTAGGTGTATATGAAGGAGGTGTTGTTGAGTATTTAGGTGTTCCTGTCGGAAAAGTAGAAGAGATAAAAGTAAGTCATGAAGGGAAACCAAGGATTGTTATCAATATAGATAGCAGGAAAGTAACTTTGCACGAAGGAGTTGAAGCCAATATTGTAATTTATAGCCTTGCTGCTGGAACAATGGCAATATCACTAAGTGGTGGAGATACAAATGCTCCTATTTTGCCTCCAGGTAGTAAGATCCCTGCGCGCCGTTCTACTATTTCAGCAGTAAGTTCAAGAATTGAAGAACTTATGGAGGATATGAAAAATATATTAAATTCAGTAAAAACAGGTCTTGAAGGAATAGAATCAGGTGACATAACAGAAATAGCAAAAAAAGTTGATAGAGTTCTGGAAAAAGGAGAGACACTTTTGGATGATTTGCAAGATACAGTAAAGAATATTAATACAACAATAAACAAAATAGAGCCGAAAATTAGTAATACAATGGATGTGGGAGAGCAAACAGTTGGTAAAATTAAAGAATTATCTGAGAAGGCGGATAAACTTGTTACAGTTATTACAGAAAAAGCAGAGCAAGTAGATGTTCATAAAACACAAGAAAATATTAATTCAGCAATAGAGGAGATAAAAAGCCTTTCTAAAAATGTTGATGGTTTGGTAAGCGAATTAAAAAATATTACGAGTACAGCCTCCTATAAAGCCGATAACATTGAATTTTCATTACAAAAGACTCTGCAGGAAGTTAACTACACATTGGAATCTCTTAGAAATTTGCTTGAATCAATCCGTAAAAACCCTTCCTCTATTATAAGAGGTAAAGTTTCTGAGAAGGGAGGAAAATAAGTATGAAGAAGAATGTTATACCCAAAAGTTTAATATTACTTTTTTTGTCTTTGGGGTTTATTGGTTGTTTAACACCTATTAAAACTGATTATTCAATCAAGTATTATCTTAATCCAACCATAGAAGAGCAAAAGGGAGAGTATACAGGGTTAACTATTGGGATTCGTGGGTTAGAAGTTTCCAGGTCAATTACAAGTTATATAACATTTTTGGAACAAGGGAAATTGTATTCTAAAGAAGGTTTAGAATGGGCAGAGCATCCTGTTGAGGTTATCGAGAAACTTATTTTGAAATCTATGGAAAAGACAGGCAGATTTCAGGATATATCAAAAACTGTAGAACTAAAAAATCCCGACTTAGTTTTAACAGGTGAAGTTGAGCAGTTTTATTGTATAAAAGAAGGTAATATAAAAAAAGTTTTGATCCTATTAAATATGAGGATAAGAGAAACTAAAACAAGTAAAAATATTTTAAGTAAAGAATTTGTAGTAGAAAGAATATTTGAAAGAGAAGAACAAATTAATGAAGTCGTGAATAAAGCCCTGTCTGATCTATCTCAACAAATACAAAAGGAAGTCAATAAAACAAGTTTTCTAGAGAATATAATTAGATAATATTTTGTTTATATATAAGATTATTTCTATTGTTGAGGATAGATAATTATCTGATGTTACAGCAATTTATCTTTAACTTTATATACATACTTGCCGAAATGGCTCCTTACCTATTGTTTGGTTTTCTTGTAGCAGGTATATTGTCCCAGATTATCCCTACATCATGGGTTCAACAGCACCTTGCGGGTAGGGGATATTCTCCGATTGTAAAAAGCGCTATAATAGGAGTTCCTCTACCACTTTGTTCTTGTGGGGTAATTCCTGTGATGGCATCCTTAAGAAAACAAGGGGCCAATATCCCTGCGATGCTGTCCTTTATATTATCAACACCCCAGACAGGTGTAGATTCTATCTTGGCAACTTATGCTTTATTAGGTCTCCCAATGGCTATATATAGGCCATTTATAGCGTTGATAACTGCACTTTTGGGTGGTTCTGTTTATTATTGGATTGAAAAAAAAAAGATAGAACAGGAGGTTGATATATTAGAAGAAGAGCAAAAAATAAATAAAAATGAAGCAAACATGCACGATAAAAAAGATGGACTCTATTCTATTTCAAAAGTTGTCCATTATGGCTTTATTACATTACCTCGTGAAATTGTCCGTCCTCTTATTCTTGGAATTGTTATAGCCAGTGTAATAACTACTTTGATTCCTCCAGGTATTATTTCTAATTTTCTTAACATTGGAATATTACAGATATTCATGGCAATACTAGTAGGAATCCCAATTTATGTTTGTGCTACTGCATCTATACCTGTTGCTCTTAGCCTTATTTATTTAGGAGCCTCTCCAGGATCTGCGCTTGCTTTTCTTATTGCTGGTCCAGCAACAAATATTGCGACAATTTCAGTAGTTAAACAATTTTTAGGGAGAAGAGCAGTAATTATATATATCCTTACAATGATTTTTTCGGCTCTATTCTTTGGTATTACTTTTGATTATCTGATTGATTATATCCCCTCTTTAAATATATCGAAAATCTCTAACATTCAACATTCTCATGATATATTTTATAGCCGATGGAAGGTAATATCGTTAATTCTATTTATTTTAGTTTTGATTTTAGGGATTTTAAATATTGACCCATGGACATTAATAAAAAGAAGAAAAATGAAAATTCCTGAGAATGGTAGCTATTTGAAGATTAAGATTGCTGAGATGACATGTTCGCATTGTGTTCAAAAAATATCTGCACTTATAAGAGGTATATCAAATGTTACAGATATAAATATATCACTTGAAGAAAAAACTGCAGTTATCTATGGAACACCTTCTTTAGAGGAAATCAATAAAGTACTTATAGAAAAAGGTTATTCTGTTGAGATAATAGAAAATCGAATACTATACCATTGTAATTGCAAGTAAGATACTTATCTAACTTCTAATATATTTGAAGGTATTCCCTGTAATAGGGATTGCAAACCACTTTGGAATCCATTATCAATGGTTTCTTTAATGATGCTATTAGCAATTTCGTTACTTATTCGATTTATTGAATTAACTAAATCAACATTGGGGTATTTCCCTGAAAAATTCTTTGAACTCTCCAGTAGCTGTCCTTTTAATTCCTGAATCCTTGCATTAACGATTCGTATCCCTCTGTTCTTTTGTTGATTTTCCATTGGAAACTCATCCGATACCTCATCATAAGTAGCCAAAGCCTGTCTTAGAAGAACAATTGATTCAGCTATTCTTCCCGTTAAAGCCTCTTGTTCTGCTGTGCTTTGTAATTTTTCTGCCCTTTCCAGAGCCTCTTTTGTTTGTGCAAGGCGTGTTTCTCGTTCTTTTATACTATGCTCTGTTTCCAGCCGTAAACGTTCGGCTTCAGGATGTAATGGGTCTACGGATATAGCATTGTTAAACAGTTCAAGTGCTTCTTCCAGCTTTTTTGTTTCAAGGGCTTTGGTCCCTTTACCTACATAATAATCAGCAATTTTTCTTGAAATGTCTTTACGATTTAGATTTAATGCTAATGCATTTTTATATTGTTCTATTGCAAGTTCGTTAATATCCATTCCTAAAAGAGTATCGGCGATTTGAATATACATATCCTCTGTAAATGTGACTAAATCACTTAGTTTTCGAATATTCGTTCTAATTTCTTCTATTTTTCCTCTTTTTGCATAAAAAAGACCGCCCTGTAAGGCATAATCCCTGAGAGATACCTCACTAACACCACCTACAACCTGTCCTGGAACGAGTATGCTATACCATACATCGGCTACTGCGTTAAGTGATATACTAACACATTCTGACAATGTTGTCGATGCAGTACCTTTAAATCCAATATTTGATTTATATTCCTGTTCAAAGATTCGATCTCTTGATAAGATTTGTCGATAGAGTTGTGCAAAATATACCGATGGATTAACCTTTTGCCGTTGAGTAGTGCGTAGGGGCACATTTTCTATCATTTTTTCGACATCAGAGTTATAGAGAATTTGTATAGTAGGGTCTGCATTTTGTAGGGGAGATGTTGTTTGTGCTGTTAGTTTCCCCAACACTCCTAAACGAAATGCATAATATGGATCAATCTTTTTTGTTTTAACTGCAATTAGTAAATTCATTTCTGTTTCTATTGCTCGAACAGGGTCTGTTTTTGCAGTAGGAATTAATGTATAAAGCGTTTCATCAGTAATACCCGCACCATTTTTGATTTCTGTATCCAGTTTTTTTAGTGATGCATTCAATTCTTTATCAATCAAATGGATAGCATTATTGACAATTGATATTTGCGATGTTGGTCCCCAGGAATATCCCCGAGAAGAAATAAACAAAATAAATGGGAATAATATAATGAATGATTTAAATACAATCTTATACATAAATTACAATCCTTTTTGAGCTGTATTGGGTTGTGGGGGTACGGGATTGTTTAAAAGAGTTTGTTCAATTTGTTCTATTAGAACCTCAATTTCTGAGGTAGAATAACCGGGAACTGTGTTTTTGAGAATCTGAATATAGGTTTTTAGATGTTTTAAACCTTCCGAAAGGACACCCCTCTGTATATAAAGCAATCCATTTTCTAAATATGCGGGTGCATAATTAGGTTCTTTCTGAATTGCATTTGCAAAACATTGCTGTGCATAGCTCATGTCATTGTTTGCTAAAGCAATTCTTCCCTCGATAAGATAGGAACGCGGTGTGGGTTGCCCTTTATTTTTAATATTCTGTATTAACTCTGATGCCTTAGCAACATTATCTTGTTGAAAATATAATAATGCTAAATCTAAAGTAGCATCATGTGAATAATTCCCTTCAGAATTTTTTATCTTTTCTAATTCTATAATGGCTTCTGTTGTAAGTCCTGAGTTAAGTAAAGTTAATGCATATAAATAATTCAGACTTGTCGGAATTCTTTCCTTCGATTTTAGTGATTGTAATATTTGAAGTGTTTTGTTTGTATCCCCGGAATTCAAGAACAAAGAAGCGACAAAAGACTTTCCCAAATCACTTAATTCTTGAATATTATTATTAATTATTGAGAGGTATTTTTGTTTATTTTGCTCATCTTTCATATTTTCTGACATTATCAAAAGGAGTAATGCAGTTTGGGGAGAGATGTCGATATTGTTTACCAAATTTAATACCTCGTTATAATTACCACGAGAGAGCAATAATGCAACAATACTATTCTTATTTACATCTGAAGATTTAGATAAAGAAAGTAAATATTCATCATTATTTAAAATTGGAAGATTCCCTTCTCCAAGTAGCGTGAGTAGTTTTAAATCATTTCTATCAGGATATTTTTGTTCTAATTTCTTTATATATTGTAATTGTTTTTCTTTACTATTCTTTTTTGCCGACGCCAATAATGCCAGCCATATAACATCAGTGTTGTTATCATTTTCTGTTATAACTTTTTCAAATTCTGTTAATGCTTCATCAAATTGATTATTTTTTAAATAAAGTTTCCCTAATATCAAATGGGCACGGTTATTTTGAGGATTTTTTGCAATGTATTTCTGCAGAATGTCAATCGCACCTAATAGATTTGTACGACTTAAACTAATTGCACTGGATATAGGGTCGTATGTAAAGTATACGATTCCAATACCAACAATAATTAGCAACAAAATGATAATAACCCCATATAAAAAATATTTCTTTTTAATGTTAATAGAAGGAAAAAGACTTTTCTTTTCTTTGGGTGTTTCAGGTAATATCTTTGTTCCTGTAAGCAAGTTTGTTCCACAATAAATGCAAATTATATCTGTTTTATTTACCGGAGATTTACAATTGGGGCAAATACCCTGAGATTTTGTCTCTGTTTTTGCTTGAATTGGTATAGTAGATGCTTTTATTGGGGCCCCACAATGGGGACATTGTGTTGCGTTTTCATTTATTGGTTTTTCACAAAATGGGCACTGGAACATAGATTATTCCTTTTAATCGTTATGATGGTGTTCCGTTTGATTTACCATAGAAATGTAATCTTGTTCTATTTCCTTATTACATGATTTGCAATGTGTTCTACTGATAATATTACGCTTTCCACAGGATCTACATTTGGGGTAGAAAAGAGGAGGAACTGTTACAAAAGTAATTAGTAGAGTTATAGTAACCATTATGAGTAAGTAACCCAAACGCATTTTTTTATATTTATTTTCCTTTTATATTGTATAAAATTACTTTACAACATTATAACTTAAATACTAATAAAATTTAGGGGATTATTTCTTCAACAGAGTTTACAATTCGTGTTGGGCGATAAGGATATCTTTCTACATCCTCTATTTTAGTTACACCGGTTAATACAAGTATTGTTTCTACTCCTGTTTGTACCCCTGCTACAATATCTGTATCCATACGGTCTCCTATAATTATAGTATTTTCAGAGTGTACACCGAGGTAATTCATAGCACTTCTCATCATAAAAGGATTCGGTTTGCCAATATAAAAAGGTGTTCTTCCCGTTGCTTTTTCTATAAGTGCCGCCATGGCACCGCAAGCAGGAACTATTCCTGTTTCTGTAGGACCTAAAGGGTCTGGATTGGTTGCTATGAATCGTGCTCCGTTACGGATTAAGCGGACTGCTCGTGTTATTTGGTCGAAATTAAAATTAGAGGATTCTCCTAATATAACATAATCGGGATTGTATTCAGTAATGACATAACCAGCCTGATGAATTGCGGTAGTCAGACCACTTTCTCCCAGTACATAAGCAGTTCCCCTAGGCTTTTGCATTTTTAGAAACATTCCAACAGCCATAGCAGATGTAAAAATATTGGTATGAGGAATTTCTAATTTATGTATTTTTAGTCTATGGGATAAATCTTCAGGAGTAAATTTAGGATTGTTTGTTAAGACTAAAAACTTGCAATTTTTCTTGGTTAATCTTTCAATAAATTGATTAGCACCCGGGATAATGGTGTTTCCTCTAACTAATACACCATCCATATCAATAAGATAATTTTTTGTAACTTTATCGAAAATATTATCCATTTGTCTACTCCAAAATATATTTCAATTAGACATTTGATATAATCTTTAAATCAAGGATGTTGATATATTATCAAACTTCTCATATAACACCAAAAGTGTATTTGGAGATGAAAAAATGAGAATAAGAAATATAATATGTGTAATTGCTACCACTTTAATAATTGTTTTATTTTTTTCATCTTGTAGAACTATTGCTGGACAACCGTCAATAAAAAAAGCGGAGATTCTCCCAATGGAAATATCTCCAGGAGATACTGCAATTATCCAGGTATGTATAAAGGACAAACATCATTTAGTACAAAAAGTAGAAGCTGTAATAAAAGAAGACCCCCGAATAAAACTTAAACTAAGGGATGATGGTATTGACCCGGATAAAAAAGCAAACGATGGGATATGGATTTTGAAGGTAGATGTTCCACCAGAAGCAATCCCAGGAGTATATAAGTTAGAAATTATGACTTATACAAAGAATAATTTACCAATTTATATAAGAGGGAGAGAAGGAAAAGTTGAAACATTAAAAGCAGAAATACCTGTGATTTTAAAATAATAAAGTTTGAAAATGTTTGTTAGTATTTTTGTATATTCTTGTTTGTTTGTACACAATTTGGGAGATACGAGTGCAAATCCAAACATATTAATTCTGACTGTGGATACACTCCGTGCAGACCATTTGTCTTGTTATGGTTATCAATACCCAACTTCCCCAAACATAGACAAACTTGCAGAAAAAGGGTTTGTTTTTGATAATTGCATTGCAGAAGTGCCTCTCACATGTCCTTCTTTTTCATCAATGTTTACATCAAGATACCCTAGAGTAATAGGTGTAACGAAAAATGGATTAGGTATTTCAAAAGATGAAATAACTATTACTGAGTTATTCAAAGAAAATGGGTATTTTACCTTTTGCATACAAAGTAATTGGACACTGAAATCTAAATTGAGTAATTTACATCAAGGTTTTGATATTTATGACGATGATTTTCATGTTAAAAGGTGGGGTATTTTTTCATCAGAACGATTGGCAGATGAAGTAACAAAGAATGCCATTGAAATACTTAACAAACGGTCTGGACATAAACCTTTTTTTGGATGGGTCCATTATAGTGACCCGCATGCTCCATACCGCTTTCGTAAAGAGTATAATGTTCACAGTAAGAAAGGCAGTATAAAAGATGGGAAGATATATAAAACAATAAAAGATTATGATGCGGAAGTAAGGTTTACAGATGAACAAATAGGTGTTCTCTTAAAACATGTTCCTGAAAATACAATTATTGTCTTTACTGCAGACCATGGTGAAAGTTTATATGAACATAATTACTTAGGACACGGTAGGAAACTCTACCAGAACGAAGTCAGAATTCCTTTAATTATAGTTGCTCCTGGGATTAAACCGGGAAGAACGGATATCCCTGTAAGAGGAATTGATATAGGTCCTACAGTTTTAGGTCTTGCTAACATTCAAAAAGACAAAAATATGTTAGGAATAGATTTTTTGAAGGGAAATATAGATTATGAAAGAACCAGAGTTATTGAAACCTATGGGGGTGCTGTTCCTAAAATTCCCATATTAAGATTCTTTTTAAAAAACTCTGCTCCTATTATGCAATCTGTTATTGTTGGTAACTGGAAACTTATTGTTAAAGGGGAAAAGAAAGAACTTTATAATATTATGGAGGACCCTGATGAAAGTGATAATCTTGTTAAAAAATATCCAGAAAAAGTTTTTGAACTTCAGCAGAAAATAAATAAGTGGTCTAAGAGTACACCAATAAATAACAAAAGTTCTCACAAAAAAATAACTGAAGAGGATATTGAAGTTTTGCGATCGATGGGATATTTAGAATAAAAAATCTCATTTACTTTCCTCGCCAGCCTTTGTCAGGAATACTACAATCAGACCAATTTGGGGTATTTGTTCCGTTCTTTTCTCTTGCTCGAATCCAATAATAATATACTACAGGACTTATCTTCTCCCTAAAACAAAAAAAGCCTTTTCTTATGATAGGTGCTTCTGCTGTATAGTCAAGAAAATATGTATGAGAAGTAACCCCAATAGAAGTTGCGTTAGTACAATCATTTTCTATACCCCTGAGCACCTCAAATTCATATTTGTTATCATTATCCTTTGTTTTCCATTCTATTAAAACATATTCTGAATACAAACCGTCTGTTGCTGTAACATGATATGGAGGATAAGGGATAATTTCTCCTTCCAAATTTCCTTCTATTATTCCCTCTTCTTCTCCTTCTTTAGAAAGAATACCTTCCGACAAACCTTCATCTGTTCCTTCATTAGTAAGAAGCCCTTCTGTGTTCCCTTCGGCTATTTCTTCACCTTCGCCCTCGTATATCCCCTCTAATAAACCCTCATATACCCCTTCTTCTGGACCCTCTATTAACCCTTCTAATTCTCCCTCTATATCCGGATTCCCTTCCTCAATTACGGGTTCTGGATCAATATAGTCAGGAACACCATTATTATTTCTATCTTCTGTTCCTTCAATATTATCAGGGATTCCATCGTTATCACTGTCGAGATCAATAAGGTCAGGTATTCCATCTTCATCCGTATCAGAAATGCTTTCCACAACATCAGGAATTGTGTCATTATCTGTATCACCGGATGTAATTATAGGGATGAATTGAAGTTTTTTATTTTTTTTGTTATGTGTGAAGAAAGCGAGTAGTCCAGAAGTTTTATAGGTGAAATAATTATCTTCAAGAATCGATATGGTTATAGGTATATCTTTTTTAGCAAACGAAAAAACATCTGTTAATATTTCAGATGTAATATGTAGCGATTTCTTTTTTAGGTTATATATAAGCCTTTTTTTGGGTTGGGTTGGGATTTGTTCGGGAACCTGATCAATGATTATGGGTATATCTTTATTAAAACTCGATTCGCAAAAGAATCCGATTGTGTTATTCTTATCACTCAGGTTTAAATCACTCGCCCTGACAGCAAGGACCATAACATTCGTTTTAAATAAATTAGTGTCAAATTCAGAAGCCCTAAAAGCATTTAATGGATATTGAATCTTTGTTTCATTTTTGAGATTTGAAAGCACAGAAACAAAAACATCCGATGATGGTGGAGGGATGCTTCCGGAGTAGGTAGTAGAATTATAAAGAGAATAATCTGTTTTCCCATCATTATTAGTGTCGATATAGATTGTAAAACGTACTTGGTTTGGGGAACTCCATGAAGAGAAAGTAGAAACTAAAAAATAGATTACAGCATCTTCTATATTATTTGTTTCAGATAAGTAAGATAGATTGTCTGTTATTCCTAAATACTGAATATCTGCACAAGCTAAGTAGTCCGGAAGTTTTTCTTGCTTTTTACTGATACTCTTTAATTCATAAAAAGATAAAAAAGAAATGAAATCATTAGGAAAATTATCACCTGTATATAGTTCTTTACCCTCAGTTCTTAAAGAATCTGTGTTCGTTGTAGAAAAATCTAGATAGAAATCGTATAAAGAAATATCAGAAACAGGCTGGATTTGGGTATAAAATGGAAGATGTAGAGTATTATTATTTGTCATGTCTTCTAATAAAAATATACCGCTATGCTCACTTAACCATGAACGATAAGGTTCGTTGTATCTAAAATCGAGGGAAGGGTCTCTGTTATGTTTCAGTTGTGTAACATCAACATTTAATATGACAGGGAAATCAAAAAAAGAAGCCGGATTAACAGGAGATGAAACATTTATGGGTATTTCAATGTTAACTCCTGAAATCATTGTTTGTTGTATAAATGTTAATTTGAAAAATTTCGTGTTTTGTGAACGATTTTCAGCACGAATCCATCTTTCTTCTGTTGTAGATTCAGATATTTCTTGAGTTTTGAATGTTAGAGATACGGCCTCTGGGTACTCTTTGTCATAGAAAAGAAAATTGGTAACTATATTGTTAGAAAAATCATTTCTACCTATTCCCCCAACTTGTGGTGGAGCAAAAATAGATTCTCCTGTCTTGTAGAGATATGTTGCTAAAGTAGCGTTATTGATAAGAATTGTTTTTATCTCTTGTGCAGTTAGATTCGGTCTCATTTCTTTCAAGAGAGCAGAAAGCCCTGTAATATGAGGAGCCGACATAGATGTCCCTGAACTTGTTCGAGCAATTGGATTTGAAAGTAAATTTGCAGAGCGGATATGGACACCGGGAGCCGATATATCGGGTTTTAACAATAGCCTTCCTGATGAATAAATTGAAGGTCCACGCGAAGAAAAATATGCAATTCGTGAAGGGACTCCCCCTGTCAGAGAAGGGTCTGCATCTTCACAAGCAGAAACGGCAATCACACTTTCTGCAGAAGCGGGTGTACCAACAGAAAAAAAAGCATCACCTCTATTTCCAGCAGAGACAACAACTACTACGCCAATTTTAGATGCATTATTACAAGCAATTGCTTCGGGTGTATCTGAAAAACCAAAGTCTTCACCTAAGGATAAGTTTAATATGTTTAAGTGGTCTGAAAAATCACCATCTTGATTGGGGTCAATTGCCCATTCAATAGCAGGAATTAAAATTTCACTTTTGGATGCTTTAGAAAAAATTTTCAATGCATAAAGTTCTGTTTTTGGTGCGACACCGGGATGGACCAGGAAAGGATAACTTATAATAAGTTGTGTGTAATCAAATGTATAGGTAGCACCACTGTTCAATACTCCGTATCCCCCAATAATTCCCGCAACATGTGTTCCATGTCCATTTTGGTCAAAAGGGTCAGGGTCCGGTATAGGAATATTATTCCCCAAAACCTCAGGATCATAGTTCTCACCAACAAAGTCATATCCACCGGCTATTTTTGATGTTGGGAACAACCCATCACTAATAGTGGTAGGGTCATTTATACTATAGTCTTGCTGACTTCCGGACCCTCCAAAATCTTTATGAATATAATCAATTCCTGTGTCAATTATACCTATCTTTATTCCTTTTCCTGTAACCCTATATTGACTCCATGCATAAGGAGCACCTATAAAAGGTAAACTATATGCTAAATCGATACTCACACGAGCTAATAAGTGAATAGATTTTACCTCTGTTTCTTTCTCCAGTTCATGAATACATTCAGGTTCTAAATATACACCTATCCCATTAAATACTTTTTGAACTTTGAAGAGAATGTTTTGTGAAAAAGATTTCTTTTTTATTAACTTACTTATAAAAACATTCTGTTCCATTTCGATTTTATTTAGATGATTTTTCAGACTTATTGTCTCTTCTTCCAGCGATTTTTGGTTCCCCTTAATTTGAGAAAGAAACTCTACGCCACAAGGCGTATTGAGTTCAATTATGACGGGAATAGAGTCTGCAGATGAAGCGTTATGAGCACTATATACAAACAATAAAAGTGAAATAATACTTATAAATTTTATTTTTAAGAAAGACCAATGATTATTCATGTTATAATAAAGTCCCAATATTTTTCTTTATAATTTTTAGATATAAACATCACCTTTTTATTATGCCACAAAATTATTACGATAAAAATTACAGGAAAGAGTTAACTCGTGTAACATTATTAGGTTTGTTGTTTAATATCCTGATTACAATCTTAAAAGTAACGGTGGGCTATGTTATTCGTAGTCAAGCCCTCATTGCAGATGGTATCCATAGTTTATCTGATGGAATAACCGACCTGGCCGTAATTTTTGGAGAACCTTTTTGGACGGCACCTGCTGATATTAGCCATCCCCATGGTCATGGACGAATAGAAATGCTTGTAACTATACTTATTGGGATTTTATTAGGGCTTGTTGGAGTTTTTTTAGGTTTTCAAGCTATAAGGTCTATTATTTTATTTGATAAAAAGGAATTTATCTATTCAATTCCCATGACAATTATTGCAATTATTTCAGTAGTTTCCAAAGAATTATTGTATCAATACACCGTTTTTGTTGGGAAAAGGATACATTCTTCGGCAGTAATTGCAAACGCATGGCATCATCGCTCCGATAGTTTGAGTTCTATTCCTGTAGTAATTGCAGGCATAGGAATAACGATTAATCCGTCATATAGTATTTTAGATCCGATAGGGGCTCTAATTGTTTGTCTTTTAATTATATATTCAGCGTATCGAATAATTCTTCCAATGTTGAATATTTTAGTCGATAAAGGTATTACTAAAGAAGAAATGGCTAAAATATATGAAATTGCCTTATCTATAGGAGGAGTAAAAAGCGTCCATGCAATTAGAAGTCGTTACATAGGAGGAGGTATTGCCGTTGATTTGCATGTAATGGTAGACCCATGTGCCTCAGTTTATGATGGGCACATCATCGCAGGAAGAGTAAAACATGCCTTATTGGAAAAAGGACAAAATGTTGTGGATGTGCTTATTCACATTGAACCCTATGAAAAAAAAGAAAGAGAGAAATAATCGTAGTCTAAAACACTTGAAAAATAGCACATTTCAGATAGGATAATTCAGGCATGATTAAAATTTCAGGATGGTCAGGGGAGGCTCCATGAAACTCTAATAGCCTAACCTCTCGAGAGACATTTCTTGCTGACCTCTTAATAATTTCTCGGAAATCAGTGGGAGATATATAATGAGAGCACGAACATGTAATTAAAAATCCACCTTTTATTATATGTTTCAATGCTATAGAATTTATTCTTTGGTATTTGAGAAATGCTTTTTTGAAATCTGTTTTTTTCTTTGCATAAGCAGGAGGGTCTAATATAATTACATCAAATTCTTCTTGGGGGTTTTGGTTAAAGTATTCTTCAATTTCCATGTTATAAAAGATGGCTCGATTAATGTATCCGTTTAACTCCAAATTATTTCTTGCTCTATATATGGCATCACTGGAACTATCAACTGCAACTACATTCATTGCTCCTGCTTGAATACAATGACATGTCCATAACCCCACATAGCAAAAACAGTCAAGAACTTTAGCCCCTATCATATATTTTTGAGAATAGGTGTAATTAAGTCTCTGGTCAAGAAAAAGACCTGTTTTTTGTGCTTTTTTAATAGGAGCATAAAATTTAAGATTGTTGATATTACATAGTATTTCTTCAGGAATATCATCCGGTAGTTCTTCCTCCGATTTAAAATATATATTTTCTATGTCCTTAAAACTCTTTAGTGCATCGAATAAGTAATTTTTATATTGACTATAGAATTTGCATTGTGTAGTAATGATAACTGATGATTGGTATCTATCAATAACAAGTCCCGGTAAAAAATCACTTTCTGCATGTATCCAGCGGTATACATTAGATCTTGGAAATAATTTTGTTCTTAGGCTTAATGCCGTTTTTAATTTTTTGATAAAAAAATGTGTATTTATTTCTTCCTGATGGAAAGACAAAACGCGAGCGAAGATATTTCCTTCTTTTTGAAAAAAACCCCTACAAATAAAGCGGTTTTTAGAATTAAAAATATCAATAATTTCCCCATCATCGTTGGAGTTATGTTTTAATAATTCGTTTTTAAATATCCACAAATGCCCTCTTAATATTCTTTTTTCTTCATTTTCTTTAATATAAGCAGTAGGTATAGATTTATTCATGGACTTAAAATACGGCCCTTCCGATGTGTTTCCCGCCATTTGTTTATTGTATTAATTAAGTGAAATCGGATTCGCTCTTCATCTTTTTTCTTTTCATAAGTGATTTCCTTGTTCCACTCATTAAATTCTGTTTCATCTTTTGGAACTTTACTTCCTTCTTCGTATGCATTTGTATATATTACTACCCGGTCTTTGGTTATTTGTGCAAGACCCCCCATTATGGCGAAAAAATTTTTGTTTTTCGTCTGTTGTTGGATGGATACAATCCCCATTTCAAGAGCCGTAATTAATGGAGTATGCCCTTGCAATATCGTAATGGTACCATTGGATACAGGTAGAGAGACTGAGATTATATCCATGGTAATTGGTTTTGTGTTTAATGCAAACATCTGAAAGATAAATTCTTTATGCATCAGTTTGAAAATCCCATTTGTTTAGCCTTTTCATGAACATCTTGAATAGAGCCACAGTAAAGAAATGCAGATTCGGGATAGTTATCATATTTACCAGAAAGTAATTCAGTGAAACTTTCTATTGTTTCTTCTATACTTACATATTTTCCATGTATTCCTGTAAATTCTTCCGCAACAAAATTAGGTTGAGAAAAGAATCGTTGAATCCTTCTTGCTCGGTTTACTATTTGCTTATCTTCGTCGGAGAGTTCCTCCATCCCCAAGATAGCGATAATATCTTCAAGATCTTTATACCTTTGTAAGATCTGTTGAACTTCTCGTGCTATTTTATAATGGGTTTCTGTTATGTACCGTGGGTCTAACAATCGACTGGTAGAATCCAGAGGGTCAACCGATGGATAGATACCCATTTCAACAATTTTCCGTGAGAGAACTATTGTCGCATCCAGATGTGTAAAGGTATTTGCTGGTGCTGGGTCTGTAAGATCATCCGCAGGCACATATACCGCTTGCACAGAGGTAATAGAACCTCGTGTTGTTGATACGATTCTTTCTTGAAGTTCACCCATTTCTGTTGCAAGTGTAGGTTGATAACCGACAGTGCTTGGCATTCTTCCCAATAAAGCAGAAACTTCTGACCCTGCCTGTGTAAAACGAAAGATATTGTCAATAAAAAGAAGCACATCCTGTTGTTCTGTATCACGAAAATACTCTGCAATCGTTAATGCTGTTAATGCTACCCTCGCCCTTGCTCCCGGTGGTTCTGTCATTTGTCCAAATATTAAAGCCGTTTTGTTCAATACCCCGGACCTATTCATTTCTAACCATAAATCATTTCCTTCCCTTGTTCGTTCTCCAACACCTGCAAATACAGATACGCCCCCATGTTTGATAGCAACATTACGGATTAATTCCATGATTAAAACTGTTTTTCCAACACCAGCACCTCCAAAAAGTCCAATTTTTCCACCTTTTGGGAAAGGTGCTAATAAGTCAATTACCTTTATGCCTGTCTCAAAAATTTCCATTTTAGGGTTTATGTCACGATATTCAGGGGGTTTCCTATGTATGGACCAAAAATCAGTGGCTTTTATAGGTCCTTGACTATCTACGGGGGCTCCAATTACATTTAAAATTCTTCCAAGGACTTCTTTTCCAACCGGTGTACATATTGTCTTTTCAAGATTTACTACTTCCATTCCTCTATATAACCTGTCAGTACTATCCATGGCAATTGTCCTGACGATATTATCACCTAAATGTTGCATTACTTCTAAGACAATTCGTCTTTCGTCCTCTGTTTGTATTTCCAATGCAGTATAAATAGGGGGGAGATTCTCTTCTTCGAAACGAACATCAATTACAGGTCCACTTATTTTTATTACATATCCTTTATTCATGAGATAAATTTTACTCCATCGATTCAGTCCCACTAATTACTTCTAACATTTCTTTTGTAATTAGTTCTTGTCTCGTCTTATTAAATAATATTCCTAAATTTTGTAATGTTTCGTCAGCATTCTGGGTTGCTACTTCCATTGCTTGCATTCGGGCTAATTGTTCACAGGCTAATGATTCATGAAAAATACGGTGCATTTCTGAAATTAGAAATAATTCACAGGTATGAGTTACAACATCATCTACTGTTGGTTCAATAATCCAGCAATATTTCTTTTTATTTTCTATAAGTTTCTCATTTTTTTCTATAGTGAGAGGAAGAATTTGTTCCATTTCTATTTTGGTACTATAAGATAGACCTAATTTAGAATAGATAACAAATACTGCGTCCGTAACTCCATTTATCATATCCTGAGAAAATTCATGAACTAAAGAAGAAACTTTATCTAATGAGTAATCCTCAAAAAAATCAATATAAGACTTTTTCACGGGAATATGGCGGTACCGAAATGCTTCACTTCCTTTATTCCCAAGAGAAATAAGGGATATATTTTTATCAGAGAACATATTTTTTAATATAGATACCGTTTTCTGAACGATGCTGGTATTAAATCCTCCACATAATCCATGGTCACTTGTAACAACTAATAGAGTGATATTCTGTATAGTGCGTTTGATTTTAATTAGAGGGTGATTGGGCTGGAAATCAGGGAATTGATACAAATCTTGCCAGAATGTAGACAATTTATCAGGTAGTACTCTACTCACTTGTAGTGCATTTTGGGCTCGTTTAAGACGAACAGTAGCGACCATTTTAATCGCTTTTGTTATTTTTTGAGTATTTTTAATGGTTTTAATTTTGTTCCGTAATTCTTGTATACCGCTCATAAATGTTTCCCTTCATGCCATTTTTCAGAAAGAAAACGATTAATAAGACTGTCCAGTTCTTTTTGCATTTCCACGGTCCATTTATTATTTGTGCCAAGGTAATCGTACAAAGAAGGTTGTTCTGTTTTTATAAATGAGATTAATTCTTTTTCAAATCGTGGTAATGCATTTACAGATATATTGTCAAGCATTCCTGAAACTCCGGCGTGAATAATAATGATTTCATCTGCTAAAGGTAATGTTTCAAAACGACCCTGTACTAAAATTTTAGTGAGTCTTTTCCCCCTTTCTAATTGTGCTTTTGAAGAGTCATCAAGTTCACTACCGAATTGAGCAAATACTTCTAATTCACGGTATTGTGCCATTAAAACACGCAATGTCCCGGAAATTTTTTTCATTATAGGCGTTTGGGCAGACCCTCCAACTCGCGATACGCTGATTCCCGGGTTGATGGCTGGTCTTATCCCGGAATGAAACAGAGAAGACTCTAAATATATCTGACCGTCTGTTATAGAAATTACATTGGTAGGAATATAAGCAGAAACATCTCCTTCTTGGGTTTCAATGATAGGAAGAGCAGTCAATGTTCCTCCTCCTTTGGAGGGATGCAAACACGCTGACCTTTCTAGCAAACGACTATGTAGATAGAAAATATCCCCCGGGTAGGCTTCTCTTCCAGGGGGTCTTCTTAATAACAAGGATATTTGTCGATATGCACTGGCATGTTTTGATAAATCATCATAAATAATTAAAACATGTTTCCCTTTATCTCTAAAATATTCACCGATGGCACAACCCGCAAATGGTGCCAGGTACTGCATAGGTGCAGGTTCCGAAGCCGTTGCTGACACCACTATTGTGTACTTCATGGCTCCAAAGTTTGTAAGGTCACTTACTATCTGTGCTACGGTTGAGCGTTTTTGTCCTATTGCTACATAAATACAAATAATATCTTTATCTTTTTGATGGACGATGGTGTCAATTGCAATAGATGTTTTACCTGTTTGTCTATCTCCTATAATTAGTTCGCGTTGACCTCTTCCTATGGGAACCATAGAATCAATAGCCTTAATCCCCGTATGAAGGGGAGTATTTACGGGTGTCCTTTCTATGATTGCCGGAGCAATTCGTTCAACTGGATAATGTTCTACGGCCTGAATGGGTCCTCCTGTATCGACGGGTTCTCCAATAGCATTTACCACTCGACCTAAAATAGGTTCACCAACAGGGACAGAAGCAATTCGCCATGTACGTTTTGCGACATCACCCTCTTTAATTTGCTCATAATCCCCGAGGAGTATAATTCCGACATGGTCCTCTTCAAGGCTAAATACAATACCCTTAACACTATGGGGTAGGTCTATTAATTCGCCCATAAAAGCATTTTCTAATCCAAATACACGCGCAATTCCATCCCCACTTTGAATAACAGTTCCTGTTTCAGAGACATCAATTGAACTTGAATATAAACTTATTTGTTGTTTGATAAGATTTGTAATCTCATCAATCCGTGGATTGTAGGACATCGATATATAATTCCTTTTTCATTATTTCTTCTTTTAATTTTTCCAGTTGTGTTCTATAACTAAAATCGAAAGAAAAACCATAGAAATGAACAATAATTCCACCTAAAATGTTTGGATTGATATGTTTTACAAGTCGAACTCTTTTTTCTGTAAATTGTTCTAATGTCTTTATAAGAGATTTTTCAGATTCTTCAGGTAATTGTGTCGCAGTTGTTACTTCTACTTCAATACGATTTAACCATGGGTCGATTTTTTCCGCAAATACTTTTGATATTTCAGTAATTATCTCTGCACGATTGTGCTTAATAAGGAAATCCCCAAATTTTTTTAGATATTCGGGAGAATTTGTTGCTTCAAGAATTATATTTAATAATTTTTTTTTCTGTTCAAAAGGTATAACGGGATTCTTTAAAAAAGTAAGAAATCCAGGCTCTTTCTTAAATATATATGCAAGTAGTTGATATGTTTCATTTACTTTGACAAGGTCTTTTTCATCTTTTATAAATGACCTCAAAGCCTCTGCATATCGTTGTGCCAATCTATTTCGTATTGTAAAATTCATAAGATTTCTCTAAGTTATGAAAGCATAGTTATTAGGAAATTGAATTTTTCAACAGTTTGAGCCAATCGTTCCGGTGTTTCAAATGAACTTAGTTCTATTTCTGCCCTTTTGATAGATTCATCAATTAATTGTTTTTTTACTTCATTAATACAATGTAAGACCTCTTCTTGTTTTCTTGTCTCTAATAAAAATTCAATCTGTTCGATAGCTTGTTTGTTTTGTTTCTCAATTTCAGAGAGCTTTTGTGAAAGGAATGATTCTTTATAATATTCTCGCTCTTTAATAATTGATGGTAAGGTTTTATATAGATTTTGAACCTCATCCAGTTCTTTATTGCTTTGCTTAATAAGATTATCAATCTCATTTTGTTTATTCAGAATATTTCTTTGATATTTACTGATATAATTCTGCAAAGGAGTCCAGCCAAAATGAAATGCAATAACCAACAAAGTTATGAAGTTTAGAGTTTTGAACCAGAGCAAGTAATAGAAAATTCTACTTTTTTCTTTTTGAAACTTCGGATTTTTTTCATAGTTTTGTGCAAAAATAAACTGTTCTAATTTTTCTGGTGTTCCTTTAAAGAGGTGGGGTCTTTCTAAAAACATAAAATACTCCGGATTTTTAATAATTTCTCTATAAATTCTATGTTCTTTTTCATGTATTTGCAGATATTCCTTTGAAAGATTGGGAGAGTGAAAAAGGAGTACCCCTATTAATGTTCCGGAGAAATAAAATAATAATGTACCAATAAAGAATTTTTTATGTTTTGTTAGAAAATTCTTTTTTGTGTTACCAAGCATTGTACTATCTTCTCTGATAATGTTTTTGCATGTTTTTCAATTTCAGTTTTATCGATACAAAATTGTTTTTGGAGTTCACTTCGGTAGAGAGTTAACTGTTCGTGAGCCTTCTTTTGTTCTTTTTCAATTAGTGTTCGTTGCTGAATATAAGCACTTCGAATTGTATTATCTATTTTGGACTCCAATGTTTTTTGTACATTTTCAATTTCTCTTTTATAACTATCTTTTAGTTCTGTTGTTTTCTGATAATTGTTTTGAATTTCGTTTTCTTTCTTTTTGAAGTAATCTTCCCGCTCTCTTATTGTTTGTAAGAGAGGTTTCCAGATAAGTTTTCTTGAAAAAATAAAAAACAAAAAGAGTAAAATGATTTCAAAAAACAGTGTTAAATTTATACTAATCATAGACTTTTTCTTTATACCATAAAGAAGAGAATAATAACGGCTATTACCAATGCATATATTGCTACAGATTCAGTAACAGCTTGTCCTATAATCATGGTTCTTGTTACTGGACCGGACGCTTCTGGATTTCTTGCTACTCCCTCACATGCTTTCGCTGCTGCATAACCTTCGGATAAGGCCGCTCCCAAACCTGCTATTGCAATAGTAAAACTGGCAGAGATACAGGCAAATATTACCCGGAGATCTTCACCAGTTATAGGAATACCCGTATTTTGAGTGGTTGTTTCTGCTGTTTGAGAAATAATAAAATGAAGCGTGTTATACCAGGTAACAATATCCATGAGAAATCTCCTTATAGTTTAGTTGTTTTCTGCTAAATATGACGAAATATATACAGTTGTTAGTGATGCAAAAACAAATGCCTGAATAAAGGCTTCAAAACCCGTTAGTAACACATCAAGTATAAGAGGTACAAACATATAAAAGGTGAGTGTCGCAATAACAATACTTACAATTCCAGAACCTAATGTATTGCCGAAAAGACGACATGATAGTGAAATAACTTTGGATATTTCTTCAATAATCTTAAAAGGGAAGAAGAAGAATACAGAAAGTTTTTGTAAAGTATTTTTATGTTTCTTTTCATGATTTTCATTGTATAAAGGTCCTTGGAACTCTCGTATAAATCCATACAAACCTCTGAATCGAATTGCAGTAACCCAACTATAAATGAGTGACAATAATGCGAGCGATATTGTACAATTTAAATCACTTGTTGGTTCTTCCATATAAGGTAGAGGAATAAGAGAAAAGAGAATGGCAAAGAATATAAAAGAAAAGAGAGATGATACAAATGGTAACAGTTCATATAGGATGTCAGTATTTGAAGTTTCCATAATAGGTTCTATCAATGATTTAAACCACAAAACAACAATTTCAAGTAACGATTGGGTATGTGTGGGGATGCGTTGAAAACGATGAGAAAAAATGTAACCTACAAGAAGTAGACTCATTACAACAAAAAGAGAGGATAGAACTGTAAATATATGTATGCCTCCTCCCGGTATCAATATATCAGTACCGGGAATATAATATAAGACCCATCTTCTTCCTATTTCTTCCATTACAGATACCCGTTAATATTTATAATATATATAGGATATGAGAATTATTTCTCTTTCAAAATAAATAATATCAATAATTTATGATGATAGATAATATGATACAACTCTTATTGTCATAGGTGCAATGAGTAATCCAAAAGATACTAAAAAAACGGTTAAAATTGTTCTATCAGATATATAAACCATGAAGGAAAAGAATAACGCAATCAAAATTAGTTTTATAACGCTTCCAAATATAATTAGGTTAATTTTTTTTAAAAGAAGTTTTTTCTTAAGAGATCTAATAGAAATATAAGTTAGAAAGATATTTAAAAAACATGGAGTAGAGAAATAAAACGATTTTATACCCAGAAAGAAAAAAAATAATATAGAAAAAATAGAAGCGATGCATATCCCTGTTGTTAAGAAGGAGCATCTAAGTTTTTGTTCATTCATTTTAATTTTTTTAGAATTGTTATAAAGAAACTTATAAAACCTATTAAAATAAACAAAATAACAAAAATTGCCACTAATAAGCCATTTGTTTGAAAGTAATTATCCAATCTATTTCCTATGAAGTATCCAAGAAGTACAAATATGGAGAGAGAAAAACCTAAATTAGAAACCATACTTAAAGTGTTTATTAAATCTTTGTTAATTTTCATAAAATTTGATAAATTTAAAATAAAAAATTTAAATGTTTTTCATGGTAAAATGATATTAAATAAATTTTGTTATTTAGAGAATATCAGATGAGGTTTACTTTCTTGTATTTTAACATTTTATATTGTTTTTTTTTCATAGTTGTATTATATTCTACAAATTTATTTGCAGATATAGAATTAGAAGAAATTGTAAAGCAAAAACAAAATGCAGTGCTTCTTATTAATTGTGTAGATCCAGACGGGAACATAATTCAAGGTAGCGGTTTTTGTATATCTTATGATGGATATGTCCTTGCTACTGCCCATCAAGTTAAAGAGGCTAAAAAAATAGAGGGTAAAATGATTGATGGGAAGGTATTTCCATTAATAAAAGAGTATATCTCTGAAGAGAAGGATATTTCTATTCTGAAATCACAGCAGATTTTTCAATCCTGGATAGATGTTTTTGACACAAGAACTGTCAATGCAGGAACAAGTATATTTACCCTTGCTTCGCCTGATAACTTGGAATTTTCTGTAATTACAGGAACGGTTTCAAATCCGAACCGACTCTATAAAGGGAACAGAGTTTATCAATTGACGATGTATGCAGACCCTGGAGCAAGTGGTGCGCCTGTTTTTGACAAAAATGGAAACTTTATTGGGATGATTATCGGAAAGTTAGAAGAAACTGCATTTTCATTGGCAATTTCGTCAAGTGAAATTAATAAATTTTTGAAAACAACTCCCATATATAAACAACATGATGATAAATTAAAAATAAAAAAAACACAATTAATTGAGACAGAAATCATTCCTTTACCTAATATTGACCCTACTATATTTAAAGCAATAGAAGCATACAATATGGGAGTAAATAATGATGATATAAATAGAAAATTTGAATATTATAAAAAATCAGCACAGTTGTTCCCAGAGTTTTTTGAGGCATGGTTTAATCTGGGGGTTGTATCAGAGATGTTGAAAGACTTAAATACCGCAGAAAAAGCATATAGACAAGCAATAAAAGCAAATCCAAATTCATTGGAGGCAAAGAGAAACCTCGGACTTCTATTGTTAAATTCAAACCGTTTTGAAGAAGCAAAGTCTATTTTTGAGAAAGCATTAGAAACATGTCCTGAATGTCCACAGATTTATAATGATTTAGGAGAAACTTTAAGAAGAATGAATTATCTGGAACAGGCAGAGTCTTTTTTTGATAAGGCAATTACCCTGGATTCCAAATATGCTTTGGCATACTATAATCTCGGACTCATTCAATTAGAAAAAGAAAACGAAGAAAAGGCGATTTACTATTTTGAAGAATATACGAAATATACTACGGAAAAATCGGGTAAGGAGAAAATACTTCGATGGATAGAAGAAATGAAGAAAAAAAAGAAGATTCAATGACTGAAGAAAAACAGATTCCCAGAAGGATAGGGAAGTACGAAATTGTTCGTGAAATAGGGAAAGGGGCGATGGGGGTAGTGTATGAAGGATATGACCCTCTTATAAAGCGAAAAGTAGCCATTAAAACGGCAAGAAAAGACCTTTCAGTAAGTGCAAGTATTGCAGATGAAATATTTATTCGGTTTACACGCGAAGCAGTTATGGCTGGACAGATTCAGCATCCCAATGTTGTAACTATTTATGATATGGGTGATGAGAATGGATTGGCATACATTGTTATGGAGTATATAGAAGGTGAAGACCTGAAGTCTTTAATTACTCAGAAGAAGATTTGGTCTATAGATGAGATATTTAAAATAGCGAATGCTACATGTAGTGCACTGAATGAAACACATAAGCATGGGATAGTTCATAGGGACATTAAACCTTCAAATATATTAATAACTAAAGATGGAAACATAAAATTGACAGACTTTGGCGTTGCCCGTCTTCCGGATTCAACACTTACTCAAGAAGGGACTCTTATTGGGACTCCCCATTACATGAGTCCCGAACAATTCACCGGTGAAAAAGTGGATGGAAGGTCAGACCAGTTCTCTCTTGCTGTTGTTTTATATGAACTTATAACAGGAGAAAAACCCTTTGTGGGTGATACTTTAAATGTTATCATGCATAAAGTGTTACGAACGCAACCCCTTCCACCTTCTGACTTAAACATCCGAATTTCAAAAGATATAGACGATGTTATCATGAAGGCATTAAACAAGAACCCAGATGATAGATTCCCTGACATGGAGTCATTTTCTAAGGCTTTGAATGAAGTTATCAATAAAAAAAGAGATATTGAAAGTATAGATAAAGCAAAAATGGAAGCACCCACATTGATTGCAGATGACAATTTAATCGATAAGACGATGGGAAGAGTAAATAGATTCGACATAATAAAAAAAATACAAATATTTGCAGTTATAGGGGTTTTATTAATAATGGCAGGAATAATTCTCGGTGTTTTATTCCTACAAAAGGATAAAATCGGAACTGAAAGTAATAATACTCTTGATAATAAACACGATAAACCATATTTTGGCAAAGCCATATTCAATATATGGCAAGCAGAAGATAATGAGGCCTATGAAGACTTTCAAAATTATCTGGACTTAAAGAGGATTTCAGATAAAATTTCTTCTTTTGATGGAATTGTTGAATTGGAAATAAAAGACCCAAAAGGGATAGTTGTATATGAAAACGATAAATATAGCACAGGTGAGACTGCACAACTTAAAGGAAAGCCTGAATCAATTTCTTGGACTGTTCGAAGGGGAGATGATACATATACAGGGGAATTATCGCCATTAATAAAACCCGAAAAACCAGGAGAGACAATAGCGAAACATATCCTTTTACCACCAATAAAAAAATAGAAAGCAAAAAAACATTAAAGATGGTAAAATTAATAAAGGAATTGGTTTACTCAGAAAATAATGAGTAGGAGAATATTTATGGGACTGAGAAAGACATCTTTTCTAATTATTTCTTTATTATTAATACTTTTATTAGAGAATAGGACTATTTATGCACAAATATTTTTAAAAAATGATAGTTTCCCATTATTTACGGCGAAGGATATTAATGGAGAAGAAATAAATTTGAGTAAATATAAAGATAAAAATGAACCTGTTTTGGTCATTTTTATTTTTTCTCCCCAGACAGGTGAGGACATGGCCACAAAATTATCAGTGTTAGACCTACAGCTTGGCGGAAAGAAAATAGAAATAATTGGTATTGCTTGTAAAGAAGAGGTAAAGGGACTCAAACAATTTGCAAATAGATTGGATTTGAAATTTAAGATAGTTTCAGAAAAAGAATTATCAGATAATTCTTGTTTGAGTAAAGTAGATGTTCTTCCTATGGTTTTATTTGTTGTACCTCCGACAATGGTGATTGAAAGAATTCTAAGAGGTGGAGGACATCAACTCAGTTTGTTGAAGGAAACAGCCGAGTTTTTTTATAGGAAAAAAGATTTAGAAACGGCAAGTAAAATGTTAAATACTTCTATCGCGGATGAACAAAAAAATATAGATTTACAGGAACTTAAAGGATATATTTTATCAGAACAAGGTAAAATTGATGAAGCAGAAAAAGAATTTGGTGCTATAAATGCAACAGCAGGTTTGGCAAAAATCGCATATATGAAAGGGGATTATCAGAAGGCAATAGAATACGCTGACCAGGTTCCCAATGATGGTTATGCTCAAACTATTAAAGGAATGGCTTTATCAAAGTTAGGTAAAATAGAAGAAGCAAAAGTAATTCTCCAAAAGAATCAGGACAGAACCAAATATGATTGGATGAAGGCAGAAAACTTAAATGCTCAAGGACGTATATCTCAAGAAATGGGCGAAGATACAAAAGCATTACAAGAATTTGAACAGGCAGTTTCACTCGATCCAATGAATGTTGTGGCATTAAGTAATAAGGCTGTTGTCCATCAGAAAAAAGGGGAACTTGATAAGGCAAAAGAAATACTTACAGAAGCATCAAAAAGAGGTGATGACCAGGTTACACAAATACTCTTACAACAGGTTACAGAACAAATACAAAAAAATAATGATGTCCAAAGGCAAAAAGTGATACAGGAACAAATAACACAATTGGCAACTCGTTTTAAGGAACTCAAAGAGAGTGGTGTTATATTGGGTGATACATGGGATACAAAACCCCCTGTTGTAGCTTTTTTGAGGGGAAACACAGCTTTTCAAGGATTGCTTTTAGAAAGGGCAGGGGTTGATAATGCCTTCCAAAGAGAGCTAGAAAAAACAGTTCGTAATAGATTTTTGCCCATGCAGGTAGTCGAAAGAGAAATGTTAGATAAACTTCTACAAGAATTACAATTGGGTAGCTCTGATTTGGCATCTACGGAGACACAACGTCAATTAGGAAAGGTTTTGTCCGCACGGTTTTTAGGATTTATAGAATTTGCTTCTTTGGGTAAATCACCTATGGTATATGTTCGGTTAGTTGATACAGAAACAACAGAAATAATAGGACAATGTTCAAGTATTTTTAACGAAAATGATTTAATTTCAACTATCCAGAAAATTACAGAAGAAATGGAACAGTGCTTTAGGGAAACTAATAAGAGTGTCCGTGGTACAGTCCTTTCTGTAGAAGATAATTCTGTAACGGTAAACTTAGGAAAGAGTCATGGGATTAAAGAGGGCTGTGTGTTAACCCTCATACAACAAGGGGAACCGATAGAAATCAATGGAAAAAAAGTGGGTTTTAGACAGGTTCCTGTGGGGCAGATAGAAATACTAGAAGTAGAAAATGAATATTCAACAGGAACACTAAAACTAACAAAAGAGGGAACAAAAGTTGAAAAAGGAATGAAAGTAAAAGGGAATTTGTTTTAATATAAAACATGGAAATTTGGAGGGTCAATTATATGATTAAAAAAACTTTATTGTTATGTTTTATCATTTTATTATTATGTATGAATATTTATGCTCATAAACCTATTGTTATTGACGGGGAGCCATCAAGCATTGAAAACCCTTATGTTATAAAAGATATAACTGTTTCTCAAGTAGCGTATCATAAAGCAACAGATGGAAAATTAGAGATTTGGTTGAAATTTTTTGGTAAAGAGAACGAGAAAATTAAAATACAATTAGGTTCACCTAGATTAGATGATTCAAAACCTGTATATTTTCCAGCAATTGCAATTATTGCTAAAAACTTACCACCGTTAACAGTACCGTTTACAGTTCCAATAGAATACGGGGGACAGGTGTTTGATACTCTATCACAAAAGCCCGAAATTTTTCATGAGAAGTTTACAGGGACATATTCATGGATTTTCCCGACTATTGAATATATACTACCGACTACTGGCGATTATTATATCGTTGGTTATTTACCTGAACCTCAAGAGGGAAAGTTTTGGATAGCAGTAGGTGAAAAAGAAAAGTTTGGTGTATTAGATATTCTAAGCTTACCAAAGACTATTATAGATGTTAGAAATTTTCATGAAGTTTTTCCAGTCGGAGGAATATTGGTCTGGTTTTGGTTTGTAATACTATTTGTTATTTTGAGTCTGTTAACATTTTTAGGGGCCGGGATATTATATCTTGTAGGTGCTATTTAATAGGGATTCTAAGTATTGCTTAAAATATGGGAAAGAAAAAATAAAACCTTCATTTATTAACTTTTCAGGATAGATTTTCTGGTCTGCAAGAAATAGTTCTCTTCCCATTTCCCCCAAGAAAGTTTTTATAAAAAAAGAGGGTACACGAAAAAAGGCGTGTCTTTTTGTCGCTTTTGACAAAATATGACAAAATTCTTCCTGTGTAATTGGATATGGTGAAACAAAGTTATAAGGTCCTTCAGATTGATTTTTATTTAGAAGAAAAGAAACAGCGTTATATAAATCTTCAATGGCTATCCAACTTAGAAAAGCATTTTTATTCCCTATTGTTCCTCCTAATCCTAATCGATATAACTTTAATAGTCTATATAAGAATCCGCCTTCTTTTCCCATAATAATACCGAAACGCATAAAAATTGTTTTTATTCCATATGATATGGCTGGTTGAGCTGAATTTTCCCATTTCTCACATAATGATGCCAAAAATCCTATTCCTTTTTGACCCTTTTCTGTTGTAATATTATGTGTGATGGGACCATAATAGCCAATTGCCGATGCTATGAATAGTCTTTTTGAATTGTCGTTTAAATTAACAATACTTTCAGATAGAAATTTTGTTGTCTTTATACGACTTTCAGTTAGAATTTTTTTACGTTTCTCTGTCCAAAAGGATTCTGCAATATTAGCACCACTCAAATGAATAAATGTATCGAATCCTTTTAATAATTCCAAATCAATAATGTTATTATAAGGGTCCCAGAATATTTCCCTTTCATTAAGTTTTTTTTCTCGAATTAACTTATAACATATAAATCCGTTATTAGATAGACGGTGATATAAATAATTTCCGACAAATCCAGATGCTCCCGATATAAGTATCTTCATGACCATTATCCTAAAAGATTGATTGACATCTAACAATTTATTATTTTACAATTATTAAATACAATGTTAGAAAACAAATATTAAATAATATCCTAACTTGTTATGGAGTGTTTTTTCCATGTCGATAAATAGGGAATTAGAGTTAGAACAACCGATACAAGATTTAAAGCATGAAACATTGTTAAATATTGTGAGAACAGTTGCTGTGTTATCAACTAAAGGAGAGACTTTTTTTAGAAAATATGGTTTGACAGAAGCACAGTTTAATGTCCTTTTTGCCCTTAAATATAAAAAGAGAAAGTGGACACAATCGGATTTAGGACGGCGTTTGGTAGTAACCCGTGCTAGTATTACATCAATTCTTGATAAATTAGAAGCAAAAGGGTTAGTATTACGAAATTCTGTTGAAGGGAATAGAAGAATAAGGCATGTAGAACTTACACCTGAGGGATTGAATCTTGTCAGAAAAATGGAACCGATATATAGACGCAATATACATCGGCTTTTTTCATGTTTTTCTGACAAAGAGTGTATGGAAATTATTAAATACATGGAAATTATCCGAGAGAGATTAATAATTATTCCCAATTCTACAAAAGAAAATGACTAAATCTTTAATAATCAAATTACAAATTTAAGGTCTGAAATTCCATGGCTTTTTTTATAAAAAATATAAAAGAAGAAGAAAAATTTAGTCGGTTAGGATTTTATTCACTACTTGCAACACAATTCCAGGGGGCCTTTAGTGACAATGTATATAAACTTATAATTATACTTAGTGTCCCTCTTTTTCTGACTCAGGATTCACCATGGCACCGTTTTGTTACCCCTGTATGCACAGCTCTATTTAATTTGCCCTGGCTCCTTTTCCCTGCATTAGCAGGGTCTTTATCAGACCGCTATTCAAAACAAAGAGTAACTGTATGGACAAAGGTATGGGAATTAGGAGTTATGTTAATGGGAGCCTTTGCCGTATTTCTTAGAAGTTATCATTTATTGTTTTTTACACTCTTTTTAATGGCAATGCAGAGTACTTTTTTTAGCCCTGCTAAATATGGCATATTACCCGAAATATTGCCTGAAACTCGTTTATCATGGGGTAATGGATTGTTGAATTTGTGGACATTTCTCGCAATTATTTTTGGAAATGCTGTGGGAGGATGGATGATTGAGATATTTAGAAATAACTTGTATTTAGCTATGTTTTCTATGGTTGGGTTATCTTCTATGGGCTTACTTACTTCTTTATTAGTAACACATGTATCTCCTGTTGAACCTACTCGTAAAATAGAAATCAATCCTTTTGCGGGTTTAACAGGCTATTTTAAAATTTTCTTTAGAGATAAACAATTATTACTTGCTATGTTGGGAATTACGTACTTTTGGTTTGCAGGTGCCCTTATTATGCAAAATATCGTTGAATATGGAAAGGTAGAGCTGGATAATTCAGGGGCTATTGGGACGCTGTTAGCTTTGATAGCTATTGGTATTGCTTTAGGAAGTACTGCAGCGGGTTATTTTTCGAGGGAGAAAATAGAAATGGGATTGGTAGTTATTGGGGGTATAATGATGGTAATATTATGCTTCTTTTTGTCTATCCCGGGGATTAGCCTTGTTAAACTTATAGTATTAATGTTTGCACTCGGTTTTGGTGCGGGTCTATTCGATGTTCCCCTTGCTTGTTTGCTACAAAGACAGAGTCCTAATCAGGTTCGAGGGGCTATGATAGCAACAAGTAATTTAGTTACCTTTGGTGGAATGACTATTTCTGCAGGGTTGTTTATGATTTTATTTAGTATTCTAAACTGTCCACCACGGTTTATATTTTTTATAAGTGGAATACTATCATTGCTTATTTTAACTATAATGATAAGGATAGAAAAAAATATGATACTTCGTGCACTTCTCTGGATATTAGACAGTACCCTTTATCGGGTATTTGTTTCCAATAGAAACAAACTACCTGAAAAAGGTGGGGCATTAATAGTATCGAATCATGTGTCTTTTGTAGACATGTTAGTTCTGTTTTATAGTTTTGATAGGAAAATTGTTTTTGTTGCTGGAGAGAATATATTAAAAATCCGTTGGATGCGTTGGTGTTCAAAATTTTTAAATCTTATTTTAGTCCCCAATAATGCAACAATCAAAGAGATTGAAGAAATAATTGTAAAAATTAGACAACAGTTCGTTCTTGGGAATTGGGTGTGTGTACCTTGGGAAAAAAATTTTTACCCTTCAGGTCCTGAAATGCCATGGTATAAAGATTATAAAGTACTTACAAAAAATTTAGATATTCCTATTATCCCAATATTTATGGACCGTATAACAGAAATTGTATATAGAGTAAGAAATGGGAACATTAAATGGATGTTCCCGGAAAGATGGCGTTGTCCTATTTATATAGAAATCGGAGATCCTATGACAGATCCAAATAATAACTATGAAGTTAGAGAAAGAATTCAATGGTTGGGTTCACAATGTTATCGAAGAAGACCCTACATGTATAGATCTTCTTTACATCGTGCTTTTATTCATTATGCAAAGAGAAATCCTCTTCATTTTTGTATGGCCGATGCACTTACAGGACATATTAGTTACTTCAAAGCCTATATGGGAGCCTTAATATTAGGTAAAAAGTTCAAAAAAATATTGGGTAATGAAAAAATGGTAGGTATTCTTGTACCTCCTACAATTGGTGGAGCCATAGTCAATATAGCCCTTCAAATTATAGGGAAGGTTCCTGTTAACCTAAATTACACCCAGAGTTCAGAAATTATAGCATCCTGTGTGAAGACATGTGGTATAAAACATGTCCTTACATCAAAAAGGTTTTTAGAACGCGTTAATATTGATGTGCCTGAGATCCCTGTATATCTTGAAGATGTCCGTGAAACAGTAAATACATGGGATAAGATTTGGGGCATTCTTTGTGCAATATTTCTGCCAATTTATTTAATAGAAAGATATTTTAACGCTCCTCCTCACAAGGAGGAAGACTTGGCCACTATTATATTTTCAAGTGGCAGTGAAGGAAATCCAAAGGGAATAATGCTTACAAAGAGGAATATCATGAGTCAAGCAGAATGTATCAGGCGAGTTATCTGGCATGATAAAAATACCTGTGTATTAGGTTTTCTACCCTTTTTCCATTCATTTGGTTTTACTGTTACTATTTGGTTACCGCTGACAAATGGTGTACGGTGTGTATTCCATCCTAATCCTCTTGAACCTAAAGTAATAGGCGGACTCTCTCAAAAATATAAAGCAAATATTTTATTAGCAACGAGTACATTCCTTCAAGGTTTTATTCGAAAGTGTTCTCCTGAAGAATTCAATACTTTAGAAATTGTTATGGCGGGAGCAGAAAAGTTACCGGACAGAATACGAAAAGGATTTTATGAAAAATTTAATATTGAACCATTAGAGGGATATGGGGCCACAGAGTGTTCACCTTTGGTTTCGGTAAATCTACCTGATTTTGAAACGCCCGGGTTCTTCAATAAATTTAATAAAGTTGGATCAATAGGAAGGCCTTTACCCGGTATTTCTGTAAGAGTTACTGATCCTGATACAGGTACTATCTTAAGTATGGGGGAGGAAGGAATGCTTGAGGTTACAGGTCCTAATATAATGGCGGGTTATTTAAACTTACCAGAGAAAACAGAGAAAGCATTGAGAGGAGAATGGTATCGAACTGGAGATATTGCGAAAATCGATGAAGATGGTTTTATTTATATTACAGACAGATTGGCAAGATTCAGTAAAATTGCAGGAGAAATGATTTCTCATACCCGAATAGAAGAGGTATTGCATGATTTGCTGGGTTTAACTGAACTTAGTTTAGCGGTAACGGGAATTCCTGATGAACAAAAAGGGGAGAGAATAGTTGTCCTACATACATTAGAGGAAGAACAGATAAATAAACTAATTGAAATGATAGATAAGTCAGAACTCCCCAATCTTTGGAAACCTCGTCCTAATGCGTTTTATAAAGTAGAATGTATCCCCGTACTTGGAACAGGTAAATTAGATATAAGGGCTATAAAGAAATTAGCGTTAGAGATAGATAAAAAGGGACTATGACATAAATTTTAAGGTATTTTTGAAACGAAAATTAAATAAATAGTATAATAATATCGTAGTAAAGAGAAGAAGGAAACACAATAAACATAACTTTAAGGAGTAAAATTATGTTAAAAAATGTATTAATAACATTAGCTTTGGTGATGTTAGTTTCAGCATTTGTCGTTTTTGCACAGGATAACAATAAAGATTCAGAACAACCTGTTGGCGTTACAGTTACTGGCGAAAATGTTAGTCTATTTGAAACTTATGCAAAAGGTGGAACTGCTTCTGCAAATTCAGCAGTGGCTCAATTAAATGTGCTAAAAGTTACGGAAGCAAAAGATGTTGATGGTAAAGCGCTGGATGAATTAAAGGGAAAGATTTTGTTTTATCTCCCTACAAAGGAAGCTGATAATCTCATAACAGGAAACCAAATGAGGGGAAAAACCGTAACTATTATCGGTAAATTATTCAAGCAAGCAAATGCAATTCTGGTCGAGACGATTGAAGGGCATGATAGTGTGGACGATTTTGACAACCTTCCCGTGGGTTCAAAAAGTCAATTGCAGGTTTTATAATAAGCCGATAGACGTTTATCTATATTCTATATATCCGCAGACTGAAAAGTCTGCGGATATTTTTTATATAAGGAAATTTATAATATAATTACATAATAATATAGGAGGACAGATATGACAAAACAGGGTTTAATTTATACATTCTCTATTTTTCTTATAGCCTTTTTTCTATAGGTAGATCAGAATGAAGAGAAAGAATTGGAACAACCTATTGGTGTTATTGTCAATGGAAAAATATGAGTCTTATCGAAACATTGGCAAAAGGGACTTTCCTTTCTAAACATTCAATAATAGCCCAGATAGATGCATTAAAGTAGTGGAAGCAAAAGATGTTGATAATAAAATATATAGGACTTGAAAGGGAAAATACTATTTTATATCACTGTAAAGGAAGCAGACGCAATAATTACAGGGAATAAATATAGAGGAATTGATTTAACTATAACAGGAAAATTATATAGAGCAAATAATGCCCTATTTGTGGAAAGTATAGATAACGGAATTGAAAATGATTTTGAACAGATTCCACATACTTCTGGAAGTGGTGTCCCCGAATTATAATTGTTTTACGATATATCTGTAAGTTTATTTTTTAATTTTACTAAGTTTCTCTGAACGGTAATATTGTTAGGGTTAATTTTTAGTGCCTCTTCAAAAAAATTTTTAGCATGTGATAGTTCTCTATGTTCTGCACATAGAACTCCTGCATTATTTAAAACAACATCATCTTTACCATAATATTTCAATCCATTATATATAAAATCTATAGCACTATTATTGTTATGGCTTAAAAAACAATCTCTTGCTTTTGCCCATTGAATATGAAGCCAAATTAAGGAAGACGATTGTTTGTCTATATTCTTTTCTTTAATGTATTTCCAATTATATTTTTCCCAGTAGACCTCTGATTTAAAGACATTTTCCTTATCTCTCTTATATCGGTAAAGGATACCTGCAGGTTCCCAAGTTCCTTTCTTTTTTGTAGAAACACGAAGCTTTTTTTCAGAATATATAGGTCTTTTCGTATTATCAATAAGCCATCCAATTAATTCATTTTCGTATCGTGCTTTTGGGAAAGGAGCATATTTTGCCCATTGTTCTTTATCCATTCCTTCAAACAAATTGGGATTTAAATATCCACACACTCTTCCTATTATAATGTCTTTTCTTATTCCCTCCACCTTTTGAAGGTAAAGTAATGGAAAACTTGCGTGGTCTGTATACGGAATATAAATGGCATCAGGACTTAATGATTTAAGAATATTTTCACCGAATTCATGAGCAAACCAGAATTTAGAATAGTCATTTGTTTCATAATTTTTATACAATGGAATAAATGGTAGTAAGAGTATAAACAAATAGATGAGGTAGGGTCGTCTTGTTGAATAAGAATATAACCAATTCAGAACATCCCCTAACATGATTCCTAAAACGAGGCAACAACTTAAGTATAGGGGGATACCAAAGACGGACATTACTTCCAGCCATTCAATATCAAAATTAAAGTTCTGAACTAAAATGGCAGACAAACCTGTAAAAAAGCCTAAACAAAAGAATAATATACTCCATGTTCGATGTTTGAATAATAAGAAGAAAAATGATATCAGAGACAACAAAAATATGAAAGGAGAGCCAAATTGGTAAATTCCCATTCCAAAGAAAATATAGCATTGCTTTAATAGTCTAAGAAAACCTCTCGGATATTGTGTAAGCATGAAGGAATATTGTTTCCGTGTTATTAGATTTATTAGGTTTGTAATATTTTCCGGATTGCCCCAGTCAATTGGGGGATTGGATAAAGACCGAATATATAGATATGAACAAACCAATATCCACGATGTAAAGGAAATAATAATACAAAACAAGTATATTTTTATATTGTAGGAATTAATAGGATGTATGAATAATATAAATATTGCCAGTATAGGGCCTATTACAAACATAGTGTAATGGTTCCCTAAACTTATACCGTAAATAAAAGATAATAATAATAGATACCTGTGATTATTGGTGTCTTTCCATAAAATTAAAAGATATATACAAAGAATAATAAACAAAGCATTGAGACTGTATACCTCTGTAATTACAGATTGTTCCCAGAATTCTAAAGAAAAAGCAAAAATAAGGGAACTACTTATTGAGGCAATTCTGTTTTTAGTTATTCTATGTAAAGAAAGAAAAAGGAAAAGTATCGTGCATGAAGCAAAAAAAGCGGAAGAAAGATTTATCCTCCATGCAATATTTCCAACTGGGATATAAACAAAAGGATGAGACAATAAGCACCAGGTGGGATATCCGGGGGGATGAGGTATTCCCAAAAAATATGAGGCTGTTATTAGTTCCCCGCTATCTTCTGCGGTTACGGTAGGTGCTAAAGTGAGAACATAGACAGTAAAGGAGAAAAGAAATACAAAAATACCCATCATAAAATTTATTATGAAGGGTGAAAAATATTCATTCGTTCTCTCAAAACTTATTCTCTTCACCACGGATAATTCTTTGGATATTAGAACGATGTTTATAAATCACCAGAATAGCAACAACAAATGTTATAAGTACAAATATAATATCATTTCTATACAAAAATAATGTTAATAAAGAAAGAACAATTGCTGAAGATATAGAACCTACACTAACCATACGAGTTGAAAATGCAGATATAAAAAATACTAATCCTGCAATTAATGTAGGAATAGGTGCAAGAGCTAAATATACTCCCGTCCCTGTTGCAACTCCTTTTCCTCCTTTGAAAAAGAGGAAAATGGAGAACAAATGCCCTAAAATAGCGGATATACCTGTAAGTAAAGGAAGGTATGGATAATCAGGTAAATATAATTTAGTTAAAATTACAGGAATAAATCCTTTTAACGCATCGAAAAAAAGAGCAATAGCCCCTGGAATTTTGCCTAATACCCGCAATGCATTCGTAGCCCCAATATTGCCACTACCATATTTCCTGATATCTTTTTTATAAAATAGGAGTCCTATCCATAAACCTGTAGGAATAGAGCCCAACAGATACGCCAAAAGTATAGGAAATCCATAGAATAACATATATCTTAATTCCATTATTTTTCTCCTTCTTGCAATTGTATTTTTATGGGTACCCCTACAAAATTATATTTCTCTCGGATAGAGTTTTCTATAAAACGAAGATAACTAAAATGAAACAGTCTGCTTTGATTAACAGATAAAAGAAACTTAGTCGGTTTTATACTTACTTGAGAACCGTAGTATATTTTTGCTCTTTTTCCTCCTTTGGTTGGAGCAGGATGAGTGGTTTTTAATTCGGTAATAAAATGGTTAAACTCTGATGTAGAAATACGAAATAAACGATTTTTTTGGACAATATTTATAGTTTTGAACAACTCGGTAACATACTTTTGTTTATTCTGTATTACAGACAAATAAACTGTTGGTATATAACCGAGATGAGGGAGGTCCCTTTCTATCTGTTGCTGTAAAATAAAAGCATATTCTTTTTTGTTAGGAACTAAGTCCCATTTACTAAACCCAATTATAATTCCTACTCCTTGTTCTATTGCATAACCTATGATTTTTTTATCCTGGTCTGTGATACCCTCAGTAGCTTCAATAAGGACAAGAACAATATCTGATCTTCGGATAGATTTTAATGTTCTATGGACGCTATAAAACTCTACAGCCTCTCTTAAATGTGCTTTTCTCCGCATCCCTGCGGTATCGATCAAAATGTAATCATTTCCTTTCCAATTAAAAGGAATATCAATGGCATCTCTTGTTGTTCCCGGTGTTTCATCTACAATTACCCTTTCGTTATCTAAAAGGGCATTAATTAAAGAAGATTTTCCTACATTTGGTTTTCCGATAATTGCAATTTTTATTTGGTTTTCATTAGCAGTATCTGTTTGTATTTCATTATTTTGTTCAGGTAAAAGGTTGTAAAGTGTATCTAACAGAATGTTTAAACCTCTCCCGTGTAAGGAAGAAATAGGTATGGGGTCACCAAGTCCTAATTGATACAAGTCTGCAATGTTTATAGTATGTTTATCATCATCTATTTTGTTTGCTATAAGGAAAGTAGGTTTGTTTAGTTTAATAACAAAATCTCGCACATCAAAATCCAGAGCAGTTAATTCTTCCCTCCCATTCGTAACCATCAAAATAATATCAGCAGATTCTAATGCTTTTTGTACTTGCTGTTGCACTTTTCCCGTAATGGAATCTCTCCACTCATCTACTATACCTCCTGTATCGACAAGAATGAACTGCTTATCTTTATAGTTTACAAGGGTTTCATACCTATCACGAGTAATTCCGGATTTATCCAGAACAATAGCCTGCATTCTACCTGCAATACGATTAAATAAGGTAGATTTTCCAACATTCGGTTTGCCACAAATGGCAATTATGGGTAAATTAGAGCACCACTTTTTCATCTGATGTCCGATATTTTAGTGCAAAGTGCATTCCTACCCAGAGATAATCAATCAGGGATAAGAGGGTAAGTATAGTAGATAATGATAAAAAAATAATTACTAATATTCTTATTTGTAAAAGAACAATTGCAATATATATGGACAAAACAAAGGATGTGATTTTACCCCAAAAGCGTGGGGTTACTTTAACTTGTGTTAATTTTCGACTGATAAGATAAGTCCCAACGACAAGGACTGTATCCCTAAACAAAACAAGTGGCGGAAACCACAGAGGTATAGGAAACTCAAAAGAAGTATTTGAAGCGATGAAAGCAAGGCTTAGGTTTACTGCGAGTTTATCTGCAAGAGGGTCTAAACGGGCTCCTAACTCAGAACAAAGATTGAATTTCCTTGCAATATATCCATCAGATAAATCTGTTACAATTGCAACTACACAGATTATAAACCCCCAGTTTCGTAGATAATCTGTTTCTTTGGAGTAGAATGTTATAATTGTTAAAAAAATAGGTATTAGTGAGATCCTGAAAAATGTTAATAAATTAGGTATTGTTATCACATTCATCCCCTTTTTATATTTTTTATATTTCCAAAATAAAGGTAAATATATACCCTGCAAAAAATTTGTTTTAGTCACGAGCTTGAAGTTGTCTTTTGATACGAGCTATAAGCTCACTGGGATAAAAAGGTTTTGTAATAACATCTGAGGCTCCTATTTGTAAACTGTGCGCCCGGGCATCAGGTGTATGTGCAGAAGTTACACATATAACGGGGATAGACTGAGTTTGTGGGTTTGACTTTATTTGCTCGCACACTTCATAACCACTCATCATGGGCATCATTAAGTCTAAAAGTACAAGGTCAGGTTTTTCTGTCGAAACTAAATCTAATGCAGAAATTCCGTCGTATGCAGAGATTACATGAAATCCTTCTGTTTTTAGTGTTCTTTCCAACAATTCCACGACATCAGGTTCGTCATCTACTACCAATACCTTGTATTTACTCATATTAGGTCTCCATCTATTTGTTTTTTTCTTTTATAATAGTGTCGGATGTGTTCGTTTTTTTTGATATGTTGTTTTGAGAGGGAACAGATATTCCTCCTCTTCTATCAGTCTTTTTTATTTCGGACAAGGTTCGTTTCATCCCGTAGTCTATAAAATTATCATCTACCATTGAAGAACGAACAATAGTGGCTGCTATAGGAACCCCTAAATATTGAGAATATTCTTCATTTTTCATCATTTGTATATGTAATTCTTGTCCAATTTCATATATGCCCGATGTCCGAACTCTTATACCATACATATTTAAATCTAAGATAATTCCTCTTTTTTTGATATCCGGATTAATGTTCTCCCAGATGAGACAGGGTCTTTTAGAAGGAGTTCTTGGGGCAATCCTTCTTCTGAGATTTAAACTCTTTTTTTTATTTAAATCTTCCAATTAACAGACTCCATAATTTTAATAATTATAAATAATATAAAGTTGTTAGTAAAACAATAGTCTAATTTGATGGTTTAAAGTCTTTTATCTGTAATTTACAGCCACCATAAATTTTTGATGTAGAAATTTTAGGAGTATAAATGACATCTACTTTTTTGGTATTTGTTTCTTTAAAGAAGCGTTCTGCCAGATAATAACCTGTCCCATAGAATAGGCGGTTATCTTGTTTCATTGCCATCCTTACATTTAGGTCCTTGAATATCTGAACTGTGTGTGGGATAATTTCTACATTTGTTGTGCAAAATAGGGGAGGAGGATTACCATATCCTGTTGGTTCAAATCGTTGTAACCATTGTAATAGAGGAGAATCAATTTGTGAAAAATTAATTATACAATCAATATCTAATGTAACGGTTTCTTTTCCTTTCGATTTTTCTTGTGCTAATAGATCAATAATAAGTTCTTTGAAATGAGGGATATTTTCTTCATATAAGGTAAACCCTGCTGCAAGTTTATGTCCACCATATTGTTCCAATACATGTTTGCACTGATTCAGTATTTGAATTATATCGATGCCGTATATACTGCGAATAGAGCCTTTTGCAATTCCTTTTTCATCCACAGTAATTAGTGCAACAGGAACAGAATAACGATGCGCTAATCTACTCGCGACAAGGCCAATAATACCCTGATGCCAGTTTCTTCGTGTTAGAACAATTGCAGGGGCATCGTTTTCTATATATGCTTCAATTTCGGATATAGCATCGTTTAAGATTTCATTCTCAATGTTTTTTCTTTCTTCATTTGCTTTTATTAATTCTTGGGATAATTCCAGTACTTTATCATCGTTTTCACATAGTAATAATTCTAAAGATTTAAATGCGTTGTCCAAACGCCCAGCCGCATTAATTCGAGGTGCTAAGCCATAGGAAATTTTTTCGACATCCATTTCATCAAGACTGATATTAGACATCTCTGCCAAGGCCCTCAAACCAATCCTTTTATATTTTGATAAATGCTTTAGTCCAAGGGCAACGATAGTTCTGTTTTCGCCAGTAAGAGGCATAACATCTGCAATTGTTGCTAAAGCAACAAGGTCTAAATCGTTAGGAGAACCGTTTAATGCTAATGCTAATTTAAAAGCAACCCCCGCCCCACAAAGATTTGCGCAGGGGTGCTCCGGTTCCTCTAATCGGGGATTGATTATACTTTTTGCTATAGGTAATTCTTCAGAGGGAATATGATGGTCAGTAATAATTAAGTCAACTCCTAATTCCATTGCCTTTAAACTGGCAGGTATTGTGGAAATTCCATTATCTACGGTTATGATAAGCCGCACGGATTCTGAACGAGCCTTTTCTACTATTTCCGGGGTCAAACCATATCCATTGGATAATCGCTCCGGGAGACACGGAAAGACATTTTGGATACCAAATCGTTTTAATCCTCGTGTGAGTAATGCGGTCCCGGCAATTCCATCTACATCATAATCACCAAATACCCATACCTTTTCCCCTCTATTTTTTGCCTCCATAATGCGTTCAACAGCGCTATCTATTCCTTTTAGGGAAAAAGGAGATACAATTTGCTTTATAGATGGTTTGAAAAATTCTTCGGCTTTACTTACGGTATCAATCCCTCTATTTAGTAATAGATGAGCGATAAGAGGAGGAATTTCTAGTTCACTGGATAAACAATTTACTTTTTCATGATTCCATGCGTTGATTTTCCAAATCGTATTTTGAAGTGTGTCATTCATTTCTTTAACCGTTCTCGAGATATGTCTACAATCTTTTTACTTACTTCTTCTATAGATAAAAAAGATGTATCTATTAAGATAGCATCATCGGCCTTACAAAGTGGAGAATGCTCCCTTTCCATATTTCTTTTATCACGCTCTATTATTTCACCTAATAATTGTTCAATAGGTATAAAAATATTTCTTTGTTCTAATTCCTTTTGTCTTCTTTTAGCCCTGACCTCAGGTAGGGCATCCATGTAGAACTTACACTTTGCTTTTGGGAATACAACTGTTCCCATGTCTCTACCTTCCGCTACTGTAGGATACTTCATTGCAAATAACCTCTGTAAATATACTAAATGTTCCCTTACTCCGGGATTTTCATCTAACTTATATATAATCCTTGTAATCTCAGGTGTCCTGATTTCCTGAGAAATATCTTTTCCTCCAACTTCTATCTTTAGTCCATTATCTGTAGGTGTTAGTTTTAAATCAATTTTTCGTGTATATTCCACAACTACTTGTGGATTATCCAAATCAATATTTGAATGAATTGCCCACCATGTAACAGCACGATACATTGCCCCTGTATCTAAGTATTGGAATTCTAATTCTTTTGCCACAATATGTGCAACTGTGCTTTTACCCGCCCCCGCAGGACCATCAATTGCAACTACATCTTCTATACTTGTTAGTCCGTTATTGTTCTTTGACTCCATATTAAATTTATTTTATATTCCTATAATTCATTAATTTATTTCAGATATTTAAGATAAGAGAAAATTTATTGCTTACATTATAACAGAAAATATAATAATTTATCACATAAGAAATCTATATCCATATTAATAAATAATAATAAAGATAAAAATAATTTTTATGCTTTTATCTACAAGGAAAAATAAAGATAGACCATATCTATAAAAAATGCGATTAACCCCATCCCTATACTTGAAAAGGTCATTCCTATATGTGTTCTACCTTTACCAAATATTGAAAAAAACACGCCTCCAATTGCTAATATTGTGCTAAGGAAGGGGATAATTATTGTGCATAGTGCTGTTAGACTTGATATAAAACCTATACTCGCACATATTGCTTTATTCTTTTCACTCATAAAAGTTCCTTGATTTTTATTATATCACAATAAGAGGGAAATATTATTTTAGTTATCCATTTAAAACATTTCCGTTCTCCATAAATCATGCAAATGGACAACTCCCAATAATTTATTTTCTTCATTTATCACAATTAAAGAAGTAATTCTATTTGTTTCCATAATCTTTAATGCCTCAGAGGCCAATGTCTCAAAAGATATACAAATTGGTGAGGTATGCATACAATCTTTAGACTTCATATTGAGAAAATATCCATACTTCTGTAATAATCTTCGTAAATCTCCATCAGTTATAATACCCACGACTTTCTCTTTTTCATCAATCACAACAACCATTCCTAGACCTTTTTCAGATATTTCTTTGACGGTATCCTCCATTGTCATATCCAGATTTACTTTAGGAACTTCAAAACCTGTATGCATTAAATATTTTACTTTTAGCAATTTTTTACCAATTTGCCCTCCGGGGTGATATTTTCTATATGTTTCTTCATTAAAACCATCCATTTCCATTAAGGCAACGGCAAGAGCATCACCCATTGCTAATGTCAATGTTGTTGATGTTGTAGGGACAAGGCCAATTGGACATGCTTCTCTATCGACAGATATATCTAAAACAACATCGCTGTATTGTGCTAATTGAGAATTTAAATTTCCACACAATCCTATCAATTTAGCACCAATTCTCTTAATAAATTGGATAAGGTTGATAACTTCTTCTGTTTCTCCACTGTATGAGATAGCCATAACAACATCGTTTTCTGTAATATTACCTAGATCGCCATGCACGGCATCAGTTGCATGTATAAAAATAGAAGGATAACCACAAGATGCAAATGTCGCTGAGATTTTTTTTCCTATCAATCCTGATTTTCCTAATCCCGTTACAATAATTCTTCCTTTTGTGTTACGGAGTAGATGAACACACTGGTCAAATTCTACGCCTAACCGTTCGCTTGCTTTCTGTATCGATTGTGCTTCTAAACTTAAAACTCGTTTTCCTATATTTCTCATTTAATCTCTCCATTTACACAATAAAAAAGTTCTTTCCATTTTTTAAGATAAGCAGGCAGTTCAGATAAACGAATTGAATTAGAACTATCAGATAATGCTTTATCAGGATTTTCGTGAACCTCTATGAATACACCATCGGCTCCCACAGCAATACCTGCATTTGCAATATAAGGGGCCAACTTTCGCTCCCCGCCAGAGCCCCTTATTCCAGCACCCGGCTTTTGAATACTATGAGTAGCATCAATAACAACGGGAAAACCAATTTCAGACATGAGAGGTATTGAACAAGGGTCCATTATTAGTTGATTATAACCAAAACAGGTCCCGCGTTCTGTCAAAATAATATTTTTATTTCCGGTAGATAAAACTTTTTCTACAACTTCTTTCATATTCCATGGTGCTATAAACTGTCCTTTCTTTATATTAATAGTTTTCTGAGTTTTACCGGCAGATAGGAGTAAATCCGTTTGTCGAGAAAGAAATGCAGGTATCTGGATAACATCGAGTACATCTGCACATAATTTTGCTTGCCACGGCTCATGTATATCAGATAGTACAGGGACATTAAGAGTTTCTTTCACTGAATATAAAATTTCTAAACCTTCTTCTATTCCTGGTCCTCTGTAAGAATCAATATGACTTCTATTGGCTTTATCAAAGGAAGCCTTAAAAATGAAATGAACATCTATCTCATTACAAATGTTTTTTAATTCTTTTGCTAAAAATAAGACATGGTCCTTACTCTCAATTACACAAGGTCCTGCGATTAACAATAATTTATTAGATGGGATACTAATGTTATCTGTTATATAAACTCTGTGTTTCTTCATATTATTTCCCTATGATGTTGGCTATGTTTTCTTCAAAAGGCGGATAGATAATTCCTTTTTCCGTTATAAAAGCAGTTATATTTTCGGCAGGTGTTATATCGAATGCAGGATTATAGATTAGAACATCTTCTGGAGCATTTCTTTTATTATTAAAAAAAGAAATTTCTTCAGGATTTCTTTCTTCAATAGGTATTTGGGTACCATCAGAGGTGTTTAAGTCAAAGGTTGAAGAAGGAGCAGACACATAAAAGGGTATTCCATGATATTTAGCCAGGATTGATAGAGAATATGTCCCAATTTTATTTGCAGTATCGCCATTTTTTGCAATACGGTCGGCACCTATAATAACCATATCTACCTTTTTTAATTTCATTACATGTCCCGCCATATTATCACAAATCAAAGTTACGGGGATTCCTGCATATTTTAATTCCCATGTAGTTAATCGGGCCCCCTGTAATAAGGGTCGCGTCTCATCGGCAAATACATGAACTTTTTTTCCTTCTTCTGCTGCAATATAGATAGGGGAAAGTGCAGTCCCATATTCACCGGTTGCAAGGGCCCCAGCATTGCAATGAGTTAATACAGTAGTTGGATTTGTTATAAGTGTATTACCGTAAATTCCTATTTGTTTACATGCTGTTATTTCTTCCTGATATATATTTAATGCCTCCTGTTCAATTTCAAATATGAGACTATCTAGGGATTTATGAAAAGAGCCATGAGCTACCTTTAGTATCCTATCGATTGCCCAAAAAAGATTTACTGCAGTAGGCCTTGTTTTTTTTATGACGGATGCTGAAAAATTAAGAATTTCTATTGCTTCTGAAATATCTTTTGGTTTTTTATTAATTACTATTGCAACTAACGCAAATCCTGCGAAAATACCCAAGGCAGGAGCTCCCCGAATTTTTAATAACTTAATTGCTTCTTCTGCATCTTCTAATGTGTCTATGGGAATACTTGTAAGAGAGGTTGGTAATAAGGTCTGGTCAATGATGTGTAGTTTTCTGTTTTCCCAAATTATAGATTTTAGGTGAGATTTCATATATATTCCTACTATTGATGATTAATCGAGTTGTTAAAGATTTTTTCTGTATTTTCATCATATAATAAATATTTATCTACAATTTGAGTTTCCTCCTCAGAAATAGGCATAAATTTTCCCCATGAACGAACCAATATTTCTTCTGTTTCCTTATCTAACAAGACTCCTTCCGTACTTGCTAAAAGACGGTGTTCCTTTGTTATCCATGTTTTTACTAATAAATCTTTATTCAAAGGGACTCTTTTTAGAAAGCGAACAGTAAACTCTGCTGTAACACACATTCTATTAAAGTACCGGGCAGAGGACCAGGCCATAGTTTCGTCCATTGCAGAAGCAACAACACCACCATGGGCAAACCCGGGGTATCCTGTATGCTTTTCTGTAAACCGGACAGGAAGTATTGTATATTGGTCTTGAATAAAAAACTGGGATTGTAAACCAGAAGAATTATGTTGACCACAAACAAAACAATATGGGTATACGGGTAATTTCCTTAAATTCATAATTAATCCCCTTAATAATATAATTGAAAAGATGGTATATTATAAATAAAAAATAGATAGTGATTAATAATTCAGCAGCAAAGTATTCTGAGATTATCTGACTATGATAGCAATCGAGAAAGAAACCGGAAAAGAATTGTATCTTTATATCTGGAAACAAAATTATAACATGAATTAAGAATAGAAATTAGGAATGGAGATTTTATTTTATGCAGAAAAGGGAAGATATGAGTTCTTATACAGATGCCCTGTATTGCCTCAAATCGAGATAAAACTTTATGTTCATTAACAATGAGGTGGACAGATTTATCAAGTTTATGTTGACATAAAATATCTGGACTTAATTTGTCCTTTGCTTCAGATAATGGAAGAAATTCTAATGTGTTCTGTAAACTTGTTGATTTTTTCATTATATAGTTTGAAAAATTTGTGCATATTTCGCATTTATCATCATAAACAACTACAGGTTTCATAAAACTTACCTTTATTATTACAAAAAACAAAATATATAAAAAGAATATTCCAATGAAAAAATACATGATTGAAGAAGTAAATGGATCGGTTGAATTACAAATGGAGATAAAAAATAAAATTAGAAATATCGCTAAAGAGCTTGGTTTTGCAGTATCTGGGGTAGCAGAAGTAAAAGAAATCAATACAATCCTGAATTTAAAAAATTGGGTAGAATTAGGCTGTCATGCAGATATGGAATGGTTTCGAAAGTCTATAGATACAAGGGAGGAAATACGAATTTGGTTCTATGAGTCAAAATCAGTAATTGTGTTTGGTTATCCCTATTGGCATAAATGTTGCATTGACCAAATAGCGATGTATGCCCATGGATATGATTATCATAAAGTAATAAAAAAGAAGATAAAATCTATAGCATTGTTATTATCCACAATCATTGAGAAATTGAAATTTAAAATATCTGTTGATACAGGACCTGTTCATGAGAAAGAGTGGGCTGTCCGCGCGGGAATTGGATGGCAAGGAAAAAATTCTCTTGTTATTAATCCTATAATGGGTTCATGGTTCCTATTAGGAATATTGATTGTAAATATTTGTTTGCCGAGGGATAAAGAAATAAGAAATCAATGTGGAGATTGTAGAAAGTGTATAGAATCTTGTCCGACAGAGGCTATAAATTACAAAGGATATATAGATTGTCGTAAATGTTTAGCATATCATACGGTAGAAAATAAAGATATAATTCCATCCAATATAAAGGATAAAATAAAAAATACGATCTTCGGATGTGATATATGTCAAAAAAAATGTCCCTGGAATGAAAATAAGATACTGTATGATAACAAAGGGTTTTGTATTTTAGGAGATATAGATAAAGAAAAGATAATAGAGATGAATGATAAGGAACTTGCTATTTATTTTGGAAAAACTCCTATTGGAAAATCAAGAATAAATAGATTTAAGAGAAATATTGAAATTTATAAAAAAAATAGGGAATAGATTAAATATATAATCCGTTTTATTTGTAAATGTATAGTAATAAATCACTAATATTATTTATGTTATAATAATAAATCAATTTTCCCCATTAAAATGAAAAGATGATAACCTTTAGGAGCATAAATATATGAGTATTAAATTTGAGATATTTGACACAACATTAAGAGATGGCGAACAATCTCCAGGTGCAAGTATGAACACTCAGGAAAAATTTCAAATGGCTTTACAACTGGAAAAGCTTGGTGTTGATACAATAGAAGCGGGATTTCCTATAGCATCGAAACAAGAATTTGAATCTGTCCAGAAAATTGCAAAAGCAGTCAAGAAATGCCGTGTAGCAGGTCTTGCAAGGGCATTAGACGAAGACATTCGCTGTGCAGCTGATGCCTTGAAGTATGCAGAAAAACCGACATTGCATACTTTTATTGCAAGTTCGAAGATTCACATGGAATATAAATTAAAAATGTCTCCTAAACAAGTGTTAGAAAGAGCAAGAGAAGCCGTTAAATTGGCGAAGAGTCTTGTCCCAAGAGTAGAATTTTCAGCAGAAGATGCGACTCGTTCTGAGTGGGATTTCTTAGTTGAACTTACAAAAGTGGCTGTTGATGCAGGTGCTGATGTAATTAATTTGCCTGATACAGTGGGTTATGTAACGCCCAGTGAGATAAGAGAAATGTTTGCTTATGTGATAGACAAGGTACAGCCTCCTGAAAATATTATCTTTTCCTGTCATAACCATAATGATTTAGGGCTTGCTGTATCGAATGCTTTAGCCGCTCTCGAAGGAGGTGCAAGACAAATTGAATGCACAGTAAACGGGATAGGGGAAAGGGCAGGAAATACCTCCATGGAAGAATTAGTAATGATTATACATACGAGACATGATATTTATACTTATACTTGTAATATTGTTACCACAGAGATTATGCCTTCGAGTAATTTACTAAGTAAATTAACGGGATTGAAAGTTCCCTACAACAAACCTATTGTAGGAAGAAATGCTTTCGCTCATGAATCTGGGATACATCAACACGGCATAATTGCAAATACAAAAACTTATGAAATTATAACACCGGAAATGATTGGGAATGTCCGTTCTACCCTTGTACTGGGTAAGCATTCAGGAAGAGCAGGTTTAGCAAAACGCTGTGAAAATTTAGGATACAAGCTTGAGAAAGAAGAGTTAGACAAGCTATATGAGAAATTTATGGCGTTAGCAGAAAGGAAAAAAGAAATTTATGATGAAGATATTTTATTGTTGATTGTATCTTTACATCAAGAGCAGGTTGAAACCTATCATTTAGAACAGGTTCGAACAGCCGGTCATGACCCCTATACTGCATTGGTTAAATTGAGAAAGGGGAATGAATCACTGATGGATACCGCAATTGGTGATGGACCTGTAGATGCAGCATGCAAGGCTATTGAACGAATTACAGGAGTATTAGGTCAATTAGAACAATTCGATATTCGTGCTACGACACCCGGAAAAGATGCAGTAGGTGAAGCAACTGTTGTAGTGAAGTTTAATGGTAAAAACATAACAGGAAACGGTTCAAGTACAGATATTGTAGAAGCAGCAGTAAAAGCCTATTTAAATGCTGTGAACAAGTATATTGCAATAAAAGACGCATTAGACAATCACAAAAGTTAAAGACCTTTTGATAAATGGGTAATTTTAGTGATATAATAAGTCTTCAACTTTGAAGGGGAAATTATTTCTATACAATAATAAAGGAGAATAGATGTGAAAAAAGGTATCCATCCAAACTATGTTGAAGCCACGGTTAAATGTGCATGTGGTAATACATTTAAAACTCGTGCAACAAAACCTAATATTAATGTTGAAATCTGTTCAAACTGTCATCCTTTTTTTACTGGAAAACAAAAATTTGTAGATAGTGAGGGTAGAGTTGAAAGATTTCAAAAGAAATACGCAAAAAAGGCAACTTCTAAAACACAATCTAATTAAAAATATTTTAAAATATGGATACCCTCCTGCGCGAAAAAATACGCGCTATTGTTGACGAATATTATCGTCTGAATGAAAAAATGGCTTCCCCTGAAATAGCATGTGACCCCGAAGCATATCGACGGCTTGTTAAGACACAGAGGGAAATGGAGGATATTGTTCAAACATATCAACTGTTTGAACTTAAAGAAAAGCATTTAATACATACAGAGGAAGTCATTAGAGAAGAAACAGATAGTGAACTAATTAGTTTAGCACAAGAGGAACGATATTTATTACAAGAAGAATTAACCCGTCTTGAACAGAAGTTGCGTATTTTACTTCTCCCTAAAGACCCAAATGATGAAAAGAATACGATAATAGAAATAAGAGCAGGAACGGGTGGAGAAGAAGCAGGTTTATTCGTAGCCGATTTATATAGAATGTACATACGATTTGCAGAAAAGAAAGGATGGAGAGTAGAAGTATTAGACTCTCACCCAACAGAACTTGGTGGATACAAGGAGATTTGTTTTCAAATCTCAGGACAATCTGTTTATAGTCAGTTAAAATATGAGGGGGGAGTACACCGTGTTCAGCGTGTCCCTGAAACGGAGGCCCAGGGGCGAATACATACTTCTGCTGTTACTGTGGCAGTATTACCCGAAGCAGATGAAATCGATATAGACATAGATCCCAAAGACCTTCAAATCGATGTCTATCGTTCTTCAGGACATGGTGGACAGGGGGTTAATACCACAGATTCTGCGGTCCGAATTACCCATATACCAACAGGGATTGTAGTTACTTGTCAAGATGAACGTTCCCAACATAAAAACAAAGCAAGAGCACTTAAAGTTCTTCGTTCACGACTTTTGGATATAAAAACACATGAAGAACAAAAAATGAGGTCAGAGCATAGAAAAATTCAGGTGGGTTCAGGGGATAGGAGCGAACGAATTAGAACTTATAATTTTCCACAAAACCGTGTAACAGAACATAGAATAGGCCTTACATTATACTCTCTTGACAAAATATTAGATGGAGAACTACAGCAAGTTATTGATGCACTTGTAGCAGCGGACCAGGCTGATAGACTTGCTCAACTTGCAGAAACGGAAAATTCTACAACAAAGTAAAAAATATGCCTACCCTGTGGGTTTTACTTAATCAGATTACAGAAGAACTTGGTTCTATAACTGATAATCCAAGATTTGAAGCAGAATTGTTACTCGCTCATGTATTAGAAATAACGAGAGCTGAATTGCTGAGTAGAGTGAAAGAAGAAATAAATATTCCTCCTGAGATAAATAAGTTTGTTCAGAGAAGAAAAAATTACGAACCTATAGCATATATCCTTGGTTATACAGAATTTTTTGGCTTAAAAATTAAAACCATTCCCCCTATATTTATTCCTCGACCCGAAACCGAATTACTTGTAGAGGAGACATTAAAAATAATTGAAGAAATTAGTAAAAAATCAATCAATATTTTAGAATTATGTACAGGGACAGGTTGTATACCTATAGCCATTCTTAATAATTCAAATAAGAAAACAAAATGTATATCAGTAGATATAAACGAAAAGGCTGCTATTCTTACAAAACAAAATGCTAAAGAAAATAATGTTCAAATAAATTTAATTATTGGTGATTTATTTAGTCCTATAAATGACAAGAGTAAGTTTGACATTATTTTATCGAATCCACCTTACATTTCTGAAAAAAGTCGTAATATGATATCACCAACGATTAAAGACTATGAAGACTCGAGGGCTGTTTTTTGTAAGGAAGATGGGACATATATAATACGAAAAATTATAGAAGAAGCACGATACTACTTAACAATGGGCGGTTGGCTTCTATTAGAAATGGGTGACGGGCAGAAATATATTGTAGAAAAAATATTTAAAGAGAATGGATATGATAATATAAAAATATTGTTTGATTTGCAAAAATTACCTCGGGTTATAAAAGGAATGTGGAACCAGAAAATTTAATCAAAATAAAGCAATATGGAAGAGTATCAATATAAAAAAACAATGCGAGATATGCCTTTAAATGATAGACCAAGGGAAAGATTGGATAAACTCGGTCCAGAAGCATTAAGAGATGCGGAATTAATAGCAGTTCTTTTCAGGACAGGGACAAAAGAGAAAAGTGCTATTACATTGGCCGAAGATGTCTTAAAAACTTTTGAAGACCTGAGAAAACTCTCACAGGCAAGTCTTGAAGAGATACAAAAAGTCAAGGGTGTAGGTAAAGTAAAAGCAATAGAATTAAAAGCTGCATTGGAATTAGGTAAACGTCTTGTTAGACATCAGAAGACTTTTGTTAAAAGAATACAGAAACCATCTGATGTTGCGGAATTATTAATGAGCACCTATAAGGATTACGAAACAGAGTGTTTTATCTGTATCTTATTAAATATTAGAAATGATGTGATAAAAATAGAAAAAATATCACAAGGAGGAATTGACAGTACAGTTGCTAATCCTATGGATGTATTTCGATTAGCAGTTCGAATTGGAGCTCCTAATATTATTATCACACATAATCACCCATCAGGGGATCCAGAACCCAGTCAAACTGACATAGATATTACAAAACAATTAAGGGATGCCGGAAATATTGTAGGTATTCAATTATTAGACCATGTTATATTTGGCGATGGAAGATACATAAGCCTGAAAGAAAGGGGACTATTTTGAATCACTCAATTAATGCATGGATTATTGGGTTGAAGTATTACATACCCTGCATATTTGTAGGGTTATTATTGTCATATATAGGCTATGAATATTATAGACTTGTATTGCCTATTGGAATAGTATTTCTTATATTAGCAGTTTTTATTATGTTTTTTTTCCGTGATTTCCCAAGAACAATGAATGCAAAAGAAGAAGAGATTATTTCACCGGCTGATGGAACAATTGTAGAAATAAAAGAAATTGAAAAGGAAGAATATTATGAAGGAAAATGTATAAGAGTTTCTATTTTTATGTCGGTCTTTAATGCACATGTAAACCGTTCTCCTTACGATGGAGTTATAAAGAAGATAATCTATAAAAAAGGCCAATTCATGAATGCCATGAAAAGTCAGTCCAGCGATTATAACGAGTCCAATGCATTGTTCTTAGAGACAAGAAAGGGTAATATAACAGTAAGACAAATAGCAGGAAAGATTGCAAGAAGGATTGTCTGTCCAATAAAGGAAGGTACTTTTCTTAAGAAAGGGGAAAAATTTGGGATGATAAAATTTGGTTCTCGAGTGGAATTGTATTTACCCCTTAATAGTGAAATATATATAAAGGAAAGTGACAAAGTATATGCAGGTTTAACAATTATTGGGAGGTTTAAATAAGCATGACAACCGATAAAAGAAAACGAAAAAGAACGGATATAAACATAAAAAAACGAAACCCAATTAATGTTCTGGCAAGTGTATTTACAACTATAAGTCTATATCTAGGTATTGCTAGTATTTTTGCAAGTATAGGTTCTGAATTCGATAAAGCGGCATATTTTATTCTTTTGGCTATAATTTTTGACTCATTAGACGGAACTATTGCAAAAATGACAAACAGCGTTTCAGAATTCGGAAAACAATACGACAGTTTGAGTGATTTAGTAACATTTGGAGTTGCTCCCGGAATATTGGTATTTATGGCGTATTTACCAGAGGGTTTTCATTTGCCTGTTTCTCCAAAAGCAGAATCGATTATTGGAAAAACGGGCTCATATATGGCGATTATATATGTAATTTGTGCCGCATTACGATTGGCGAGATTTAATACCTATGAAACAGAAAAACGAGATTCATTCAGAGGTCTCCCATCACCTGCTGCAGGTGGAACTTTGTCTGCTTTTGTGCTTTTTCTGAACTATTTTGAACCACGATTGGAGTTACATAAATTAGGACCATTTGCCTTTTATGCTTTAGGGCCTATGGCTGTTATACTTGCCCTGCTGATGGTAAGCGCTGTTAAATATCCCAAAGACCGTCTAAAGTATTTTATCTTTGCACCGAAGCCTGCTTTTCTCACCCTTGCTATTACAGCTTTTGTTGTAGCTATTATTCATTATGCCATGACTACTTCCGTAGCGATTGTTTTGTTTCCTATTATGCTTGCTTATGTAGGTTTTGGTATAGGAGATACCTTATATCAGTATCTTTCTACAAATCCAGAAAAAGGAAGTGAGACAGAAAAAATTAGTAAAGAACCCCTTCCAAAGAATTTATAACGGCAGAAAATTGTTATATTAAACAAATATGAATCTAATATAAAGACTGTGATGAAACTTTTTTTAAAACCCTATATATATAAATTAAAAATTTTTCGTGGATTTGAAATCTTTCTTGGATTGCTTTTCCTAATCAGTGCTGTACTAAAAATAGTTGAAATTAATCGTTTCTGTGTTCAGATTTATGCTTATGGGGTTATAGCACAAAAAGATATTCTTCCATGGATTGCAACAACAACAATCCTTATAGAAGTAAGCTTGTCTTTCTTCTTTTTATTTTCATTCCCATACAGAAAACTAACCATGGGAATCAACTTAGCAATGCTTTCCGTATTTACATCACTTATTATATATGCTTGGATTTTCAATGACTTAGAAAATTGTGGTTGTTTTGGAAAAATCGAGATAGGTCCTGTAGAATCGATTATAAAGAATATAATACTTATTTTGATTTCTTTTGCATGCTTTTTAGGTGTTAGGCCGGTAGAAGAAGATACCTTTAGAGGATATAAAAATGTAATAAAATTTTATCTTCCACTTCTATTACTACTTGTTACGACTCTTATTATTTGTATTCAACAATTGCAATCGGAACAATTTCAAAAAGTAAATCAAGATAAGGATAGTAATAGTCCTTATATGAATATGATAGTGGATATAGATGGGGATGTCTATAACCTAGGAGAAGGAGAATATCTTATAGCACTATTGAGTTTTGGCTGTGACCACTGTATACAAGAAGCACCTAAAATAAATGAATATATGATAAGAAATGATATTCCTAAAGTTATTGCTCTATGTCTTGAGGAGTCTGTTGAGGAAAAAGAAGAGTTTATGAAAAAAGTTCAGCCTTTGTTTCCTATTTCCTCACTGGGAAATAGAGTGAGATTATTCCTTAGTCTAATAGGAAAAGAACCTCCAAGACTGGTATATTTAAAACAAGGAGAAATTATAAAATATTGGGATTATGACCTACCCACTTTAGATGAAATTATCAAAGAAACTATAAAATAATATTGATTAAAATGATTGATTACACAAAATATATTGTATAGATTTTATTTTAAAAATATTTGCCAAAATATGATAAATTCAATAGTTTTTGAAAAAGGCAGATTGTTTAGAGTATCATAAATGCATTGAATTAACTCCCATTATATTTTAATCTGCAATAAAACATTAAAAGGGTTCCAATTTTATATGAGTAATAATCATAACCCTGTAATTAAGACTTTAAATTTAACCAAGGTTTATGATACGGGTTTTAGGGGAGAACAGGTATCTGCCTTAAAAAACTTGAATTTAGAAGTCTATCCATCCGAAATATTTGGATATCTTGGACCTAATGGTTCTGGAAAAACAACCACGATAAAACTTCTATTGGGATTGATATTTCCGACATCCGGTTCTATTGAAATTATGGGAACGAAAGACATATATTCTGCTTATGTTAAAAAGAACATTGGATATCTGCCTGAGGGTTCCTATTATCCCGATTTTCTTAAAGGAGAGGAAATATTACGCTTTTATGGGCAGCTTTATGGACTTACTGGAAAAGAATTGGGAAAAAGAATAGATGAGGTACTAGAACTGGTTGGAATGACCCATGCTCGGAGAAGGTTGCTTAAGGGTTATTCTAAAGGTATGCGTCAAAGAATAGGTCTTGCTCAGGCTCTAATAAGCGATCCACAAATTTTAATATTAGATGAACCAACCACGGGACTTGATCCCATTGCTCGGAAGGAGATAAGAGATATTCTATCCCATTTAAGAGATAAAGGCAAAACACTATTGATTTCGAGCCACGAACTTCTGGAAGTAGAGATGATTTCAAATCGAGTAGGAATCCTGTATGAGGGTATTTTGCGTGTTGCAGGTACTTTAGATGAGTTACTTACATCAAAGGACAGGATTATAGAGTTTGCCAATGCTAAAAATGGAGTAGTTCAGGAAATAGAAAACAAAGGAGGAGAAGTGGTTGACCAGGTTAAAGATAGGGTATATCTAAAAGTAAAGAATGATGAAGAATTATATAAGGTCATAGAATTATGTAAAAATTTAGGGCTTCAATTAATAAAGATAACGCCTAGAAGAGAAACATTGGAAGAATTATTTGTAAATGTGATTGATTTAGCAAAAAAAGAACGGAGCTTATAAAATGCAAAATCTCCTTGATACTGTAAAAGGACCATGGTTTATTGCTGTGTATACATGGCGGGAAGGTTTAAGAAGAAAGACATTGGTTGGCTTTCTTGTTCTTAGTCTTCTCGTTATATTTGGGGCAACATTTATGACATCATTTATCAATCAAGCAACTGTTGGCGATGTTACTACGGATATGGATTTGAAATTAATAAAAGATATTTGTGTAACTACTATCTCAATATTTGGCATACTTATTACTATTTTTATTTCAGCATCTGTCGTTCCAACTGAAATTGAGAATCGAGTTATATATACTGTTTTGTCAAAACCGGTTCGGCGTTTTCAATATCTTTTTGGAAAGTTTTTAGGTGTTCAGTTAATTATAATTATGAATCTCTGTCTCATGGGTGGGCTTTTCTTTATTGCTTTATATATTAAACAACAAATCTTACCCACCTTGCTATTATGGTCTGTTTTTCTGACCTACTTTGAATTTTTAATTGTTTCTGCACTAACATTTGCTATTGCATGTGCGTCAAGTTCCTCAGTTTTGCCTACTATTGCAGGTCTCTTTATTTATATCACAGGCAGTCTAACAGAATACCTAAAAGATGTATACAATCGTTCTGGGCAATCAGGTGAATGGTTTGACACTCTTATTGGTTATATAGCATATATATTATGGAATATCTTGCCAAATTTACAAAGATTTAGCCTTAAAACACAAATTATAAATTCCCAACCGAACGACCCACCTACAGATGTATTAATTCCACAATTAGTTATATATGGACTTATTTATGCAGTATGTGGGTATATCCTTGCATATTGGATTTTTAGAAAGAGAGAAGTATAGAGAAAAAAATTTATGTCAGATAAAAAAATAAATATAGTTTTATTAATAGTCTTTGCTACATTTATTGTATTAGGTGTATATCAGGGTAGGCGTGTAGAGTTTTATAGAGAATGTGAAGCCTTTTATAGATGGATTCTTGCTGTCGGTACACAGGAAAGACTATTTCAGACATCAGAAGGAGAAAAAAAATCAGATAAATTTATAGATTTACAATTATTTGCCAAACTATCAGATAAAGCAATTCCATTACTTTTATCAGAAACAAAAGAAACAGTTCTAGTCGATAGTGCATTAACAAATCAGGAAAATTTTGCAAATATAATAGGAGATATATCTAACGATCCTGTAATATGGAAACTAACTATAAAAAAAGAGATGAGAGATCTGAGAGAAGAATTTCTGAAAAGTTTAAGAGAAGGCAAAATAGAATTTAGTAGAAATATATCCTATGTAGAGGCCCAAAAAAGTGGAGTAAATATTTTTAATTTATTTTTTGGATTTCGGAAAATTGCAGCAAGTTTAATCTGGTTAGAAGTGGACCGTTATTGGCATCAAGGATTGTTATATCGTATGGTTCCTTTAATGAGAACATGTGTAACATTAGATCCTAATTTTGTTGAGGCCTATCTCATAGGAGCATGGCATCTTGCATATAACGCAACTGCAAAACTTATTGATACACCTCAACATCTAAAAAAATGGAATCTCAAATATAAAGCATGTGTTGGAGAAAAAGAAACCTTTTACTATTTAGCAATAGATTTTTTAAAGAAGGGAATTCGGCATAATCCAAGAGATTATAAATTATATTTTGACCTTGGTTTCGCAATTTACAAAAATAAGATGAATGATTATCCTAATGCAGTTCGATATCTAACAGAAGCAGTTCGTGTTCCACATGAAAGGTGGGTAAGAAGACAATTATATATTTGTCAGGAAACAAACGGTCAATATGAGGAAGCTCTCCAGGGCTGGGAAGACTATAAAAAAAGATTTCCTGATAATCCTGTGGCACCACGGTTTATACTAAGAAATCAGGGAAAAATTTACGAAAAGAATGCACAGGAAATAATAAAAGAAGCAGAAAAGGTAGTCGATGAGCAATTAAAAGCAAAAATGATGAACGATGCAGTAAGTTTGAAGAAACAGGCAAGAGAAATTTGGCAAAAATTGAAGGAAGAAGAAAACGACCCCTATGGAGACTATCGCCTACTTCTTATGGATGCAATGGAATTGTATAATGAAGGACGCTACCTGGAATCAATCGCTGTGTTAGATAAGGCACGGTGGGAGAGTCCGAGTAATTTTGACGAGGTATCTGACTTAATTATTCGTATAAAGCAAGAAGCGAATTTACCTTTAACAGTTTCAGAAAAAAAAGCAGTTTTGAGAAAAGCAGAGGGAGACCGTTGTCAGGGAATGCCCGAAGAAATGACAGATAAAGGTTCGGGCTAATGAACAAAAATTATGATGAACAAAAATTATGAAAATATCAAAAGAAATCTCGATATTATTAAAGAAAAGATAGAAAATTCCCGGGCGAAAAGTGGCAATAAGGAACAGGAGATTACAATAGTTGCTATTACAAAAACAGCAAATGTTGAGGACATTCAAATTGCGTATGACTTGGGGATAAGACATTTTGGTGAAAATAGAATTGAATTTGCTCTTGAAAAAATAAAAAAATTACCATCCGATATCCAGTGGCATATGGTAGGGACAATACAAAGAAGGAAAATTCCTCTTATTCTTCAACACTGTAAATTTATCGATTCTTTAGATAGAATAGAAGTTGCGGAAACAATTCATAAAAGAGCAGGAGAATTAAATATAGAAAAAATACCGGTTCTCATACAATTGAATGTTTTAGGAGAAGAAACAAAACATGGCTTTTCATCTGAAGAATTCGAAAGGGCTTTTGAAAAAATTAAAAATATTGATAAATTATATATCCGAGGTTTAATGACAATTGCTCCGATAAATGCAAATGAAAAAACATTAAAACAAATATTTAGTTGTTTAAGAAATATTGCTGAAAGATATAAATTAAAAACCCTTTCAATGGGTATGTCTGATGATTATGAAGTAGCGATTCAAGAGGGAGCCACAGAAATCCGTTTAGGTAGAGCTTTATTTAGTTAAAAATATAATAACCTCTTTATAGGAAAAGTTACATGATAGAGGAATTAGAACAGATAAAAGAAAGTGCATTACAAAAAATTAAAGAATCCGATTCTACGGACTTTCTTGAACAGATACGAGTTGAATTTCTGGGTAAGAAAGGAAAAATAACAGAGGTCTTAAAAAAGTTAGGTTCTTTATCTCCAGAGGAAAGACCTAAAATTGGTAACATTGCTAATGAAATAAAAAACATTATTACCAATAATATACAACAACAATATCAAGTTGTTTTAGAAAAAGAATTCCAAAAGAAGATAGAACAGGAACAGATAGATATTACTTTACCAGGAAGAACATATGGTAATGGACACATGCATGTTATTAATCAAGTGATGAATGAGATTACAAGCATCTTTATACAAATGGGTTTTCAAGTAGCAAGTGGACCTGAAGTAGAAACAGAATATTATAACTTTGAGAGTTTAAATACTCCTGAAGACCATCCGGCCCGTGATGTTCATGATACATTTTACATTAAACCCGGTGTTGTACTAAGAACACATACCTCTCCTGTACAAATGAGGGTAATGGAAAAAACAAAACCTCCTGTTGCTGTTATTGTTCCAGGGAGGGTTTACCGTGTTGATAACGACGCAAGCCATAGCCCAATGTTTAATCAAATGGAAGGTTTATTGGTAGATGAAGATATTACATTCGCTGACCTTAAAGGTACCTTAATGTATTTTGTCCATAATTTTTTTGGTAAGGATACTGCTGTTCGTTTCCGTCCCCATTATTTCCCTTTTACTGAACCCTCAGCAGAAATGGATATATCGTGTACTGTTTGTAAAGGGAAAGGTTGTCGCGTATGCAAGCAGAGCGGTTGGCTTGAAATATTAGGCTGTGGAATGGTACACCCAAAGGTTTTTCAATATGCGGGTTATGATAATGAGAAATATCAGGGATATGCTTTTGGTTTTGGTATTGACCGAATGGCTATGCTGAAATTTGCAATTCCCTCAATTAATTTATTATTTGAGAATAACATAAAGTTTTTGGAGCAGTTCTAATATGAAAATTTCATTAAATTGGTTAAAAGAATATTGTAATCTTCCCGTCAGTTTTAAAGAACTGGCAGAGCAAATGACTATGTTAGGTATTGAAATAGAGTCTATAGAAGAACCGGGTAAAGAAATAGAAAACATATTTGTTGGAAAAATCCTTGATATACAACAACATCCACAAGCAGATAAACTCGTTGTTTGTAAAACAGATATAGGAAAAGGTGAACCCCTACAAATAATATGTGGTGCAAAAAATATGAAAGTCGGAGACAAGGTTCCTACCGCTATAGACGGTGCCACTCTTCCGGGAGGATTCAAGATTACTCGAAGGAAAATGAGGGGGATAGAATCATTCGGTATGATGTGTTCTGGCGCTGAATTAAAGGTAGAAGAAGATTCCGAAGGATTGCTGATTCTCCATCCAGATATGCCTATTGGTGAGGACATAAAAAAAGTATTAGGATTAGATGATATTATATTTGAAATAGAAATAACTCCGAATAGGGGAGACTGGGCTAGTTACATAGGACTTGCTCGCGAACTATCTGCATATTATAATGTTCCTCTAACACTACCAAAGATAGAGTTTATAGAGGAAGAAAAAACAGTTTCTTCTGTATCAAGTGTAACTATTGAATGTCCCGATTATTGCCCGAGATATTCGGGAAGAGTTATCCAGAATGTTAGGATTTCTTCTTCTCCTGATTGGTTAGCAAGAAAACTAATGAGTGCAGGGCAAAGACCCATTAATAATATAGTTGATATAACGAATTTTGTCCTTTTAGAAACGGGGCATCCATTGCATGCTTTTGACCTCGATAAATTAAATGAGAATAGAATCGTTGTCCGTCTCGCTAAAGATGGAGAAGAAATAAGAACTTTAGATGGGGAACTCAGAACTTTAAATTCGAACCAGATGATAATAGCGGATGCTATTAAACCACAGGCTTTAGCAGGTATTATGGGAGGAGCGGATAGTGAAGTAGACAATGGCACTGTAAATGTGTTTTTAGAAAGTGCTTATTTTGACCCGGTATCCATAAGAAGAACAGCCCGTCATCATAACTTGCTTACAGAAGCGGCTCAGCATTTCCAGAGGGGGGCGGACCTAGAAATGGTTGTCTGGGCTCTCAATAGAGCTACAGCCCTTATTCAAGAATTAGCAGGTGGAGAAGTTTTGAAGGGTGTTTTGGATGAATATCCAAAGAAAATTGAAAGAAAAACTGTAAAGTTACGATATAAAAGGACAGAAAAGAGAACGGGAGTAGATATTGATAAGAATTTCCAGAAGTCTACAATGACAAAATTAGGCTTTACTATTAAAGACGAAAATGAAGAAGAAGTTTTTTTTACTGTCCCATCATGGAGACATGATGTTTCTTTAGAAGAAGATTTAATTGAAGAAATTGCCCGGTTTTATGGGTATGACAAAATTCCAAATACGATTCCTAAAATTAGACAGTCCGGTGCAGTTTTTGATACAACATTTAAGAAAACACATAGAATAAGAGAACTCCTTGTTCATAAAGGGTTTACAGAATGTTATTCATGGACATTTTCAAATCCTGATATTATGAAACAACTAAAATTTTCTGAAGATTACCTCAATATGGTGTTTCTACAAAACCCGTTATCAAAGAATTTATCAACATTAAGAACAACAATTATCCCGAATCTCCTTACAACTGCCCAGAAAAACCATTTAGAAGATACACTTTCTGTCTTTGAAATAGGACCTGTTTTTATTCCTGATGTGAAAAACTTACTACCTAATGAGCCCCAAAAAATAGGGATACTAATTTCAGGCATTGCACACCCAAGATTATGGTGTTATGACAGAAGACAGTATGATTTCTTTGACTTAAAAGGTGTAATTGAAGATATATTAAATGAATTACAAATAACATATAGAGTTCAGAGATTGGAATTTCCTCTTTTTCATTCTGGACAATCAATGAGAATTACTAACCAGAATGATGAATTGGGAATTGTGGGGAAAATCAGTCCTAAAATTGCACATGAACTCGAAATAAATGAGAATACATACATTAGTGAATTGAATCTCGAAAAAATCTTTAAAATTATTTCTAAAAAGAAATTATATAAAACGATTTCAGAATTTCCTTCTACATCCCGTGATTTATCTATTCTTGTAAAAAGAACTCTCCCTGTTTCCGATATTTTTATATCTTTGAAATCAATAGGGGAGGGGATATTACAAAAAATTGAGTTATTTGATGTTTATACGGGTGAACAAGTGCCAAAAGATAAAAAAAGTGTTGCTTTAGGTTTTACATTTTGTTCTGAAGAAAGAACCTTAACGGATAGTGAAATCGATGCTGTTATGAAACAAATAATAGAAAAATTACAAAAACAATTTGATGCACAGATTAGATAAATATGGGTTTGGAAGAAACCATAAATGAATTTAATCAATCTTGTAAAGAGTTAGAAAATGTAATCGATTTATTTTTAGATACTTATGACGAGTTAAGTGAAAAGTATAATGATGTATTAAAAAAGTTATGGTCAGCAAAATCAGATATTTCCTTATTACAGACAAATCTACAGCAATTAGAAAACAATAAAGATAAAAATAAAATAATTCTTGAATCGTCAAGAGAAATTATAGAAAGAATAGACAAAATAGAAGAGATAGTGAAAAGTTTAGAAACAGAATTTTTAAGTGAATGATATGACTGAGGACTATATAAAGGTAAAAATTTGTAATACAGAGGTAGAAGTCCCGATATATATTAATCAAGAGAAGACTTACGAGATTATTAGAAAGATAGAAAAAAGGATGGAAGAATTAACAAGTTATTATCAGATTGCAAGAACGCAAACATTTGCTCTCCGTATTGCTTATGAAACTTTGCTTACATTTGAAAAAGAAAAAGAAAAAATAAGAGAAAAAGAAAAAGAAATAGAAAAACAATATAGAGTGGCAATAAACAATATTAAAAATATAAAAAATAAAATAGAAGAAAGAAATAAAGATAATAAATAAAAAATGTTTATATAGTGTCTGATAATATATATTATGTTTCATATATTTTGTTTGTTTGGGGTTTGTTTTTAGTTAATGTTTGATAAAAAATATACTTTTTGTCATTTTATAATATAACATATAATATTATATATATGATATAAAATTTTGTTATTAAATGAGATGATAATATGACAACATTTGTGATATTTGTGATTTATAAAAATATATTCTTTTTCTAAAGAAAATAGTTAAACTGAAGTGGAGAGGGTATTTTTATATTTTCATTAGTTCTTGAACTAAGTGCAGAAGAAAGTCACGATTATCCATGGTTAGGTAATGAAAAGTCCCCCCCATTCTCGAAAAAGACTTATTAAAACGAAGGTAGTATTCGGGTCTGTCCATGGGAGGTTCTCCTTGAGACCAGTCCCACTTAGATTCCTGTAGGTCAACAACAACTATAAAGTGATTTGTAATAGGTTTCCCATTTTGTATTGCAATGTTTTGAGACATAGACAATGATTTTTCAAAAACCATAGGAGACATTACAGCAGATCCAATACTTATGTATACTCCTTCTTCAAGTTTCGATACAGAATGAACAAAAGTGAGAAAATCTCGTTGGGCTGTTCTACCAATTGCTGAACAACAGTTCATTGGGTGTGTATAAATAATATCGTGTCCAATCATTGGATGTGCTGTGAACGGAACTTGATGACGAAAAGCACATGCTTGCAGACCAAATCTTTTAAATGGATGTTTTATATAGTGAAAACCTTCTTTAATTGAAAATTCTGTGATTTTTTGTAGTAAATCACACATAGAAGCACAATATTCAGGATTTTCTTTTACTGTGTCAGTTATTTCTCTTGTTAGGTCATCCTTGGAAGGGATATTAAGTCCTTCGTTTTCTACAAAAGAACCAACAGATTCGCCATACCCTTTACCTTCAAAGGCTCCAACGAGTAAAGATAGGTTAAGATAAAAGCCAGTTTCTTCCCAAATACCGAACTCTCCCCTACTTACATTGGTTTTTACATCTTCACTACTGTGTCCTTGATAACTAAATTCCCAATCATGAATGATTCCTGCGCCATTTGTGGCTAAATGAGTTATCCAGTTATTTTCAATAAGCCACATTATTACAGGGGCTAATCCATTTTTTATGGAATGAGCTCCAAAAACAAGCATACGAGACCTATCTTTTTCTTTTGCTATAATTAGTCTTTCTACGGTTTGATATAAAATCTTTTTTGAAAGTTCGTTCAATTTAGTTTTAGGTTCATCTGTAGGGTAAACGGCATCTTTTTCAATATATACTTTATCTTTTCTTTGGTTTAATGGCTTAAATTTTATTTTAAAACGGTTAAAATAGGGATATGGCATGTGTAAGAAATATCCTTCTTATAAATGTGAGTTTGTTTTTGATAAATCATGGATATAACTTGAGGTTTATCAGAGTTATTTTCCAAATTTTGAATTTTTAATGGAGTTGTTCCGTATTCCCTTAAAATGTTAAAACACAAATCTATATCGTCTGTTAAAATATAGTCGACATTAGCTTCTGCTAATTTTTTAATAGTTTCTGGGTTTTGAGCACTAAAAAAATTTACTTTTATTCCATTTTGATGGGCTAATTTTACATCTTCTTTAAGATTATCAAATCCTTGTGTAAAACTTACTTGCACATAAGATACTTTTAAATCTATTCCTCTTTTTATAAAATCATGCCTTTTTTCTAATTTTTCGGGAAGCAAACAGATTTTCATTTCAGGAACTTTTTTACGAACAGCCTCCACTTGTTTTTCATTATTACATGCTATAAAACATCGTCCCATTTGTCCGGAATCTTTTAAAGTGGTTGCAACTATTTCTGTTGTAAACTCGTCTCCATAAACATGGACATTACAGAGTATTCCGTAAGGAATAATGCTTACTACTTCATATAGTGAAGGAACTTTTGTTCCAGCGAATGACTCATCAAACCATTTTCCTGCATCTAATTTGTATATTTCTTCACTGAGTAATTCCTGAACCTTTCCTTTCCCGTTTGTTGTGCGGTCTACTCGTTCATCGTGCATAATAACTAAATGCCCATCTTTAGTCATTCGCACATCAAATTCAATCATTTGAACACCTTTTTTTATAGCAGATTGAAATGCAGGAATAGTATTCTCCGGAGCATTTTTAACATCTCCCCTATGTGCACATACATAAGTCTCTCCAACACTTATCTCTGGAAATAATATAAAATGAGCCAATACAATGAGTAGGATAAATTCTTTTTTATGTTTTGATAAATTTTTTAATGATGTTGGGAACATTTACTATTGCCTCTTTAAATTTTTCAATGTCTTTTCCTCCAGCCTGTGCAAAGTCTTTCCTCCCTCCACCTTTTCCTCCTACAATTTGTGCTAAATGATTTACAATATCAGAAGAACTAAACCTGTTAACCAAATCCTTTGTTACTCCAACACAAAAAGTGGCTTTATCTTCATATCTGATACCTATTACTACGATACCCGATTTGATTTTATTTTTTAATTGGTCAACTAATATCCTTGCTTGGTTTATGTCTTCATCTGCAAGTTCTAATACAATGTAATTAACGCCGTCAATTGATTTGAGATTTTTTAACAAATCTCCACCCTCTCCTAACAGTGCTTGTTGTTTCCACTTCTCCACTTCCTTATTCAGTCTCTTATTCTCCTCTATTATTTGACATATTCGTTCCTGTAATATATCAGAAGATGAATTTAGTATTTCTGACAGATATTTTATCATTCGATCCGTTTTTTGTAACCATTGTATAAAAGGTTCTCCACACACTGCTTCAATTCTTCTAACACCAGCAGAAACTGATGATTCAGATAGAACTTTAAAACCTCCAATCAATCCTGTTTTAGATACATGACATCCGCCACAAAGTTCTGTGCTGATACCATTGATTTTTATAACTCGGACGATATCACCATATTTTTCACCAAATAAAGCCATCGCACCTGATTGTTTTGCCTCTTCAATTGGAAGGTATAAAACTTCTACATCGTAATCTTCTCGAATTTTTTCATTAACCCACTTTTCGATGTCCAGAATACGGTCATAACCTACGGCTTCAAAGTGGGTAAAATCAAAGCGAAGTCTCTCGTCCGAAACCAGAGAACCACACTGGTGTACATGTTCTCCAAGAATATCACGCAAAGCAGACTGGAGTAAATGTGTAGCAGTATGATGATTTTGTATTGATATTCTCCTTTTATAGTCGATAATAGCAGTAATTTCTTCGTTTACTTTTATTTGTCCATTTATAACTTTCCCATGATGGATGAACAGCTTATCAAGGACCTTTTTTGTACCGTTTATTTCAATGAGTGTTTTTCCATCTAACCCCGTTATTATTCCAATGTCACCTACTTGTCCTCCACTCTCTGCGTAGAATGGGGTTTTGTCAAGGATAATAAATCCTTCCTCTCCCTCTCTTAATTCACTCATAATACTATCGTCTTTGATTATGGCAATAATCTTACAATATGCTGTATGTTGTTCATAACCGATAAATTCAGTATCTCCGTATTGTGAGAGAATTTTGTGGTATATTGGAGATATTTCTTGTTGCCCACTCCCTGTCCATGTTTTTCTTGTAAGTTCTCGCTGTTTTTCTTTGGCTTCTATATATCCATCCTCATCTAAATCAAAACCTTTTTCCTCTGCCATGTCTTTTACAATATCAAGTGGGAATCCATAGGTATCGTGAAGTTTAAACAAAATATCTCCACGGATAAGTTTTTCTCCCTTATTTTTCATTTCCTCAAATATTTCTTTTAATAAATCCATTCCCCGAGATAGTGTACTTCCAAATCGTTCTTCTTCCAGGAGAATAATTTTTTCAATTTGAGTTTGTGTTTCTATTAGTTCCGGATAATATTTCCCCATATTTTGAACAACAACTTTTGAAATTTGATACAAAAACGGTTTTGTTAGTCCTATTTCCCTTCCGAATCTTGAAGCTCTTCTCAAAATTCTTCTCCATACATAACCTCTCCCTTCGTTTGCAGGTAAAATTCCGTCCGCAGTCATAAATGATAAGGCACGAATATGGTCTGCTATAACCCTGAAGGGAATAGGATTATCAGTGTATGAACATGATGCAATTTCTTGGGTGGCTTCAATTATGGGAAATAACACATCTGTATCAAAAACGGTGTTTTTATTCTGAAGTAAAAGACACATTCGTTCTAAACCCATACCCGTATCTATTCCCCTGTTCTTTAAAGGTAAACGTGTACCATCTACCTGTTGGTCGTATTGGGGAAATACCAGATTCCAGAACTCTAGAAACCGTTCATGGGGGTCATTTTCTGGTGTTGCATGAGGGTCTATTGTTTCCCCTTTATCAAATAAAAGTTCTGAACAGGGTCCACATGCTCCTGAATCGCCCGCAGGTCCCCAGAAGTTATCTTTTGGACCTAAACGGACTATCCTTTTTGCTGATACACCAATCTCTTTATTCCATATATCAAAAGCCTCATCGTCTTCTTCATACACAGAAACCCATATTTGTTCAGGTTTTATTTTCATAATCTGTGTTGAATATTCCCACGCCCATTGAATTGCTTCTCGTTTAAAATAATCTCCGAAGGAGAAATTACCAAGCATTTCAAAAAATGTTAAATGGCGGGAAGTTTTTCCTACTTCTTCCAAATCATTTGCCTTTCCGCCTGCTCTTAAACATTTCTGTACTGTTGAGGCCCTTCGGTATGGAACAGGTACTTCCCCCGTATAATAGGGTTTAAACTGTACCATTCCCGCACTGGTGAAAAGTAAAGTAGGGTCATTTCTAGGTATTAATGTATCACTTTTTTCGATGACATGACCTTTGCTTCCAAAAAAATCTAAAAAACTCTCACGAATTTCATAACTTTTCACAATGATCACTCCATCTTATTGAAGGGTTAGATAAAGAAGTATATAGAATTTTATCAAAAATTCTGTAAGAATTTACATACGAGAGTTATTAAAAATAGAAGAGAGAACATAAATTATTGTTCTCTCTTCTATTTGATTCTATCTATTAAAGGAATTACGAGGTGAATGTTCCTTTTTTTAATTTAAAAATTGATAACAGGATTAAGGTTGCGATGAAAAACAGGAGTAATGGATAACTATATAAAGGTAATCTTCCTTCTGTAACTTTAACATATATGGTGTATATAGTTTTCTCATTATTGTAGTGACATATATAGATTCCACTATCTTCGGGCTGGGCATTATAAATTAATAATTTTTTACAATTTATCCCTGAAATTCTAGGGTTTGAACTAATGTCTGCATTTACTTTGCTCCATGTGAAGTGGGTTCCTTCTGGAATTGTTTCGCCAAATATGTCAAGGCAAATATTATCTCCCACGCAATAAATGGCTTTTCTTGTTGGGTTACAATTAGGACATTCTTCTGGTTCACTTCGAACGATAAGATACCCTGAATTATATACAATTGCTAAAATGGTATCCGAGTGCTGATTATAAAATGCGGAATAGTACCCTTGATTATTTGCTGGGTCCCATATACGAGTTATTTCACCAGTAATTGGATTAACTTCCTGTATGCCACCGGGCATCATGAAACCTTCTGAGCCAGAAATAATTAATTGATTATCGATAGTAATTCCAGAAACACCTCCTGTGAAATATGTCCCAGGGGTTCCAATGAGAATCCCATCTGTTTCCCAGTCCAGTGTAGTATGGGTATTGTAAGCATTAATTAAAGAAGAAATAGAAAATTTCCGTAGTTCGCGTGTATTACCATCCATAATGTATACCCAATTATCATCTTTTGCTAATGTTGCAGAGTAAGCAAAAGGTGGTTTGTCTATTATCATATCTTTATTTTTTTTCTGAGGTTTCGATAAAATAAACTGTGGAAAAGCCCGTATATTTTTTGTACTAATAGGCAATATATGTATTTCACTACCCGTGAAATCTGCCTTGCCAACATCAAGCAGTAATAAGTCTGATGTTAAAAGAATCCCATAGTAATGACTGATGTTTGTAATTATAGAGGATGGCGAGAAGTTCTCTGGATTTGTCAAGTTAAGGATGTAGATATCTCCAAAATAACCTTGTCCTAATATTGCTTTATTTCCTTCGGGACTGATAGCAATAAAAGCAGGGTCTCCTTGATAGCCTTCTGCTAAAAGCGTATAGGTATCGTTTTTAGGAGCGTTTTGTTTATAAATTTGGTTTCCATTCCAGATTAAGAAAGTACCATCGTTTAGTGGGGCTGAAGTAACAAAATAAGAACCGGGTGCAGGTTGGGGTATGTTGGGCAATGGAAAAATAGTTTCTGCCGTTGTTTGAAAAAATAATAAAAATACACAATAAGCGAAACATGAATAAAAATTGACACGGTAACTCATAATATTCCTCCTTCTGGTTTGAAGATTATTTTGTTTTTTGTTAAAAGGGAGGAAAAGTAGGCAGGTAGGCTTTCACAGAAGAAGAAATACCATCCCGCAACAACCTTTCCGCGAGTTGTTACAGATAAATTTCTTAACTAATGCAGGTCTTCTGACTTCCGGATCATCCTACTTGTCACGCCTTCCCGTTATTACAGTGGCTTTATTGTGACTTTCGTCCCCGGTCACAGCAGCGCGTCTGTGACGGACTTTCACCGTTCTTCCCTATACATTAGTTAGATTCGTTAGATTTTTTTTCACCTCCTTTCTATTTATTTAAACTTAATGAAAGTATAATTTAGTTTCCTAATCTGTTGCAAGTTCGAGGATTTTTTGGGGTATTTTCTCTAAAGGCAAGACATGTTCAACTGCATTTAAAGCAATAGCCTCTTTGGGCATACCAAATACCACACAGGTCGCTTCATCCTGAGCAATAGTCGTTGCCCCTTGTTCATGCATAAGCTTCATTCCCTCTGCCCCATCTTTTCCCATACCAGTCATGATTACTCCGATTACATTTTTTCCACCGTATTGGCTTGCAGATTTAAAAAGTACATCAACCGAAGGACGATGCCGGGATACTAATGGCCCTGACTTAACCTCTACATAATAGTTAGCCCCTGACCGTTTTAAAAGCATGTGATAGTTTCCCGGTGCAATTAACGCTCGTCCTGGAATTACAGAATCTCCATTTTCGGCCTCTTTAACCTCAATATCGCACAGTTCATTCAATCGTTTGGCAAAAGAACGAGTAAAATGTTCGGGCATATGTTGAACAATTGCAATTCCAGGTGAATTTGGTGGAAGAACCCTTAAAACTTTTGTTAAAGCCTCTGTCCCCCCTGTAGATGCTCCTATTACGACGACCTTATTTGTTGTTTTTGTAAGGGATAGTTTTTTATATGTTGAAGTTTCCGATGTTCTTGTATCTTTTTTTTGAACACGGACTCGTGCGGATGCTTTTATTTTATCTATTAGTTCCACACTCATATCACCTACAGTATAAGCGGCCCCCGGTTTGCACAATACTTCGACAGCCCCTGCCTCAAGTGCCTCCATCGCTAATTCTCCTCCTTTTGGAGTAAGAGACGATACGATAATAACAGGCAATGGATAATACTGCATCAATTTTTTCAGAAATGTTATACCGTCCATTCTTGGCATTTCTATATCTAAGGTAATAATATCAGGCTTGAGTTGAACAATTTTGTCTCGTGCTATATAAGGATCCGGTGCTGTCCCAATCACTTCGATATTAGGGTCTTTGGATAATTCTTTTTGAAGGATATTTCGAACCATTGCAGAATCGTCTACAATTAGAACTCTAATGGGTCTTGTTACTCCTGGAATTTCTATCCCTGGAATATTTTTTTCATTCATTAGCATTAATACCCTTTTTTAGTTTTTTTGATATTTTACAGATATACATATAGGATACTCATCTAAACTCAGAACTAAATAATTTGTATCTTCTCGTATCTTTTCCCATTCTTCTTCTTTAATTTCACCGGAGATTGGAGGTTGAAGTTCGAAAATGGGTTCTGTACCGGCTAATGATGTTAAAAAATTGCCACAAAAAATGTTTAGAAATTCACATAATGCATCTTTGGGTTCTACTTCTATATCGGTCGATCCTTCGTCTATACCTAATACATTATTTATCATAGCTTTACATAAAGAGTCCGGGGATACAATTATTGCTTTACCTGTATAGAGTCCCGAAAAAGACATTTCTGCCTTTATATAAGGAGGTTGTGTTTTTTGTTGATCAGATAAAAGATCTGCAAACATAAAAGCGAATTCTTGTGCAACATCAGTCAATACTTTTTTTATTAATTCTTTATCCATTTCATTCATTTTCTGAAACTCCTAAAAGTTCTATAATTAAATTTTTTAGAGATTCTGGAGTAAAAGGTTTTCTTAAATATGCTTTGACCCCTTTGGATTTTAATTCCTCGACACGTGTTTGACTTCCTTCTGTAGAAACAATAGCAATAGGAATCGTTTTTAGAAGTTCATCTTGACTCATTTCGTTTATTAATTCCACACCATTCATAACAGGCATGTTAATATCTGTTAATAAGAGATCTATCCAATTATTTTTTAAAACTTCCAGTGCTTCTTTTCCATTACCTGCATGGAAAATATTTCCTATTTCTATACCTGATAATAGTAATGTCTTTTCAATTACTGCCCGAACTGTTTTTGAATCATCAACTACAAGAATATTTATACTCATGTAATATCTCCTGTTTTGAGATTTTCCATAAATGTATTTATCTCCCCAATAAGTTTACATATAACACTTTCTACTGTTCGCATATCTATATTTAATCTCTCTATTGAATTTATATTATTTGAATAATTCAAACCGTCTATTCCGGAACCAATACCACACTCTAAACATAAGTTGCTTGCAATATGAACATAGTCTGTAACCAATTGGTATTCTCTGGGTGCTTTATCGGGCTCATGATGATACAAAACGGGTTGTATCAAAACATTAGGAAAATTCCATGCTTGCATCAATAAAGCACCTACTTCTGAGTGGTCAATCCCTAAAATTTCTTTTTCTGCTTTTTCAAAAGATAGTCTTTCATCATACGCTTTTTTTATTATAGGTTCTGGATCAATTTCTATAAAGGTCCCCAATACTATTTTCCCAATGTCATGGAGCAGTCCCACTGTAAAAGTATGTGGAGGGACATCTCCTTTTAATTCTTTCCCTAATAATTCACTGGCTATTGCGGTTCCTATTAAATGTTTTATAAGTTCACCTGCAGGTAGATCATATCCTTGGAGGGGCTTGACTGCTGTAGGAAAAATTGCTGTGGCAATAATCAGTTGTTGAATTCTGTTAATTCCTAATAAAATAACGGCTTCTCGAATTGTACTTATTGTTTGATGTCCTGCAAAGTATGCTGAATTCGCTAATTTTAATACATTAGCAGTTAATGTTGGATCAGTTTCTATTTCTTTTGCTATGTCCAGAATATGGGATTCTGGATTATTAATTTTGTTTAAAATACTTGCGGAATTTGTAGGAAAAGCAGGGATTTCTTTTATTTTTTCTATGATCTTTTCTCGCGAATTCATATTATTTTTTCCTGTTATAGTTCATATTCTTTTCCGGCACTTTTTATCATTGTTTTACCATCTATAATATGCAGATACATTGTTCGAGCTAGTGTCCCACCGACATCTTCAGATGAAATCAAGATGTTATTTTTCCATAAAAGTTTTCTTACAACTATGTGATTTCTTTCACCAATACGGAACATCCCATTATCATCTAAAAGTACTGCGCCTCCTGCAACTTTTGCTACGAGCCTTTTTCTATCAGCACCCATATTGAATAATGTCTGTAGCATTAATGGTAAACCTGTATCTACGAACATATATGGGACATCTTTCGCTTTTTCCAGGTCTACTTTTGATAACGGTAACATACAATGAATTAATCCGCCTATTTTTTGAAGAGGATCATATATGGCAATACCTACACAAGAACCCAGAGAATATGTTACCAATACATCCTCTGGATTACTCGATATTTTCATATCAGAAATACCAACTGTTAGCAACACTATCTAATATCTTTCAATATCTATTTACGGTTTATAATAAATAGACGGTTTTACAATTCGGAAACCTGTTTGGGTAGATGTGATACTTTCCGAGTGCCCAACCAACAAATACCCTCCAGGTTTAAGAAGCCTATAAATTTCATCAACAAGCATATTTCTTACTTTATCATCAAAATATATCATTACATTCCTACAAAAGACTATATCGAAAGGTCCTTTCATAGGGTAAGGAGTATCTATGAGATTTAATCTTGAAAAAGTAATTAATTTCTTAATACGGTCTGATACAATATATATCCATTCATTATTAATTTTTTTCTTTTCAAAATATTTCTGTAATAAATAATTAGGAATGTTATCTACTTTATGAGCATAATACTCTCCTCTTTTACACTGTTCTAATACTCGTGTAGATATATCTGTAGCGAGTATTTTTAAATCAAAAAAGGAATTATTAAGTGCTTCCATTGCTGTTATTGCAATAGTATAAGGCTCTTCTCCTGTAGAACATGCAGATGACCAGATTCTAAATTTAGTTTGTCCTGCTTCTTTCCATTCAATTAATTTTTCTTTTAAAAAATCAAAATGGTCATTTTCTCTAAAAAATTGGGTTACATTTGTTGAGATTGAATCAATAAGTTTAATAATCTCCTGTCCAGATTTGTCATTTGTAACATATTCATAATAATCTTTTAAATTATCAATGCCTAATGCATGAATTCTTTTAGATAATCTTCCTACTACAAGAGCTTTTTTCTGATCACTTAAATTGATTCCACTTGTGTTATATATCAATTGTCGAAATTTGTTAAATAAATCGTTATTCATATTGTCTTTTTATCTTTTATCATTCAGGAAGTTCTGATATCCAATCTTCTTTTCGTATTTGATATACCTTTAATACCATAATGTGTCCTGTATAACTATTAAAAACGATTTTTCTGCCCATATTCCCTTCAACATCTTCGGACACAATTTTAATACCTTTGTTGTTTAATATTTTTCGGGCTATTTCTACATTTGCTTTACCAATGTCTTTGTTTTTCTCATTAAAAGGTGGTTTTGCCCCGCCTATAATTTGTGCTAGAATGGAATCAGTTTTTGAACCTGCTTTTTCCATCATTTGGATTAACTGGAGTGTTGCTATATTCCCATATTGTGGTGTGGCTTTTTCTTTGGAGGATATTTTTGGGTAGAGAAAGTGGTTCATCCCTCCTATCTTCAATTTTTTATCCCATAAACAAACAGAAACACATGACCCTAAGACAGCATATAAATTTGTTGGAACAGTTGGAAGGTATATGTAGCCTGGTTCAATAAATACCTGCTGATATGATGTCAATTCGTTTGACATTTATTTCTTCTCGTGGGTATTATCACCCCTTACTTTTATTTAGAACTTCTTGTATTTTTCCTACTATTGTGTTGGGTTCGAAGGGTTTTATTACATAATTAGTTGCTCCCGCTTTTAACGCTTCTAAAACCCTGCTTTTTTCTGCTTCTGTGGTAACCATAATTATTGGCATTGTCTTACCCATTTCACGAATTGCCTTTAGCGCATCGATTCCTAACATGTTAGGCATATTCCAGTCCATAAGAATAATATCATAATTATTTTGTTGAACAGCTTGCACAGCTTCTACTCCATCTGCAGCCTGGTCAACTTCATTAATATTTGCACGACCTAACGCTCCAATTAATACTTTTCTCATCACAGCAGAGTCATCAACAACCAAAGCTCTCATTGTTTATACCTCTTTTTTATTTTTCAGGTTCAAATGTAACTCTTAATGTGAATGGACCTAAATCACTATCAAAGTTTATTTCTAACCATACTGAGTTTGTTGGATAATCTACAGAAAAGTCCCCACCTCGAACTACAGTGGGTAGGCTTAAATCTAAAGGTTTTTCGTTCCCCGTATTCATTCTTGCTTTTGCTCCTCCTGCTACTATATTTACCATTTCAGCAATAGCATCGGATACTGTATCATCCATGATTTTTATATCTGAATTTAATAATTTGTTCACCATTGCAAGTGCTGTAGATACAGGAAATGCAAGAGCAACCATACCGCGAACTCTACCACTGATTCCAATTAAAGCCATAATATCTCTTGGATTCGCTGTTTTTGCAATCCCCACATTTTTTCTTTCTGCTTTTGCATTCAGCATTGTTGTGAATAAATCATACACACTCTCTATAAAAGGATTTATATTTTCTGCTCGCATACTCCCTTACCTTTTTATATTTTTATTTATGTTTTTTTTACTTGTGGTTATTAGAGCGAACTCAAACTCTGTATTTCATTTGCTGTTAGAACTTTGTCTATATCTAAGAGTATTACAACAGATTCACCCAATTTCCCCATTGCCATAATAAACGCAGTGTCGATACTTGCTCCAAAAGATGGAGATGGTTCAATTTGATTTTCTGCTATGTCTACAACTTCAGAGACCTCATCCACAATAACCCCCATTGTTATAGGCCCATTGCCACCCATGACTTGAACAACAATTATGCATGTATGATCTGTATCTTCTACAGTCTCCATATCAAACTTTTTACGAAGTTCAATGACAGGGATTACCTTACCTCTTAAATTAATTACACCCCGAACAAAGTTGGGCGTTCTTGGGATGGATGTAATACTCATTAACCCAATAATCTCTTGGACTTTGAGTATTTCAATTCCGTATGTTTCGTTAGAGAGTTTGAAAGTTAGATACTTTCCCGCTAGTGATTTTAAATCATGTTTTCCTGTTGTTTTTTCCTGTTCTGTCATGGCCGTATTCCTTATGTTTAATGTAATTTATTTTACACAATTTTACCATCTATACAAAAGCAGAAGTTTTTTCTGCTAACTTTATAATACCAGCAATATCAAGAATAATACCTACTTTACCATCCGGCATGATGGCTCCTCCTGCAATTCCAGGGATGCCTTTGAGTGCGTCTCCAAGTGATTTGATAACAATTTGTTGTTGACCTAATATCTCATCGACCAGTAAACCTACTTGCAAATTTCCTGCTTCAACGACAACAACAGTTCCATCTATGTAATTCTCAATAGCATCAGAAATATCAAATAATCTATGGAGCCGATATAGATTTATTAATTTTCCATGAAAAGAAAGAACCTCACCTTTTCCTATGACAGTATTTATATCTTTTTCAGTAGGACGGAGTGATATAATAATAGACAATGTAGGAATAATATATCTTTCCCCTCCCACACGAACAACCATGCCATCAATAATAGCCAAAGTTAGTGGTAATCGAATTGTAAAAACAGTTCCTTTCCCGGGTGTTGATTGTATGTCTACTTGCCCTCTTAAGGCCTCAATATTTTTTCTTACAACATCCATTCCTACGCCCCTTCCTGATACCTCTGTTACAACTTGTGCAGTAGAAAAGCCTGGTTCAAATATAAGATTCCATACTTCGCGGTCGGATAATCCTTCTTCTGAACGAATAATACCCCTTTCTAATGCTTTTTTTATAATTGCTTCTCTGTTCAGTCCTGCACCATCATCTTCAACCTGAATATGGATGTTTCCTCCAGAATGAAATGCTCTTAAATATATGTTTCCTACAGGGGGTTTTCCTTTTTGAATCCTTTCCTCTGGATTACTTTCTATGCCATGGTCAACCGAATTGCGAACCATGTGGACTAAAGGGTCTCCTATCTTATCTACCACTGTTTTATCCAGTTCTGTATCTTCTCCAGCAGTATGAAACTCAATTAATTTTCCAGTTTTTTTAGATAAATCCCTCACAAGTCTTGCCATTTTTTGGAATGTACTTTTTATTGGTATCATTCGTAGAGACATGGCCATAAGTTGTAATTCTCTTGTTATTTTGTCTAATTGGCCAACATGCCTTGATAAATGTGTATATAAATCTCCTTGTAGTTCGACCTCTCTTGCTACCATGGATTCTGCAATAACCAATTCACCAATCATATCTACAAGTTGATCTAATCGATTTGCGTCTACTTTGATGGCTTCTGTTACAGTAGTTTGAGGTACTAATGACTGGGCCCTCTGTGTGCGAAGAGACTGGGCTACCTCTTTTGCATCAGCCTCTCCTGTTCGAACTAATAGTTCTCCTAATTTGGGTGGTTTACTTGTTTCTTTTTGTTTATTCAATGCATTCTGTATTTCTTCTTCTGTTGCAAAACCTAATTCAACCACAATTTCACCGATAGGTTTGTTAGAGAATTCCTTTTTTTGAATTTCTAAAACCCTCTCTAATTGTTTGGATGAAATAACATTATATTTTACAAGTATCTCCCCTATTTTTACGGGTTCTTTAGGACTTTTTTGCAATGTAAGTGCTCGGTTAATACTATCTTCAGAAATTATTTCAGAATCTAACATGATTTCGCCTAATTTGGCTTTTTTCTTTTCCACTCTATCTTTCAATAGAGTTGTTATTTTCTTTCCTTGTAATAATAAATGAATATTTTCTATTAGTTCTCCTGAATTCTCTCTCGGAATAATAGGTTCACCTGTGGTTAATGCTTTTCGAACTGCTTCAACACATTCTTTCAAAGCATCAACCGCCTCAAAAACAACATCTATCGCATCGCCTACGAGTAATAATTCTTTTTTTCTTGCTCGGTCTAATAAATTTTCTGCTTCATGCGAAATCTGTTTAATTTCTTCCAATCCTAAAAAACCCGATACTCCTTTTATTGTATGGAAGGCACGAAACACTGCATTTAAAGCATCACTTTCTTCCGGATCCGTTTCGAGGGTAAGAAGATGAACATCGCAATTATCTAAGTGTTCAGTGGCTTCTTGAACAAAATCTTTTACTAAGTCTAAATCCCCTTCTAATTCTTTTGGAGAAAATCTTTTGAATTCTGTACTTTGTTTTGTATATTTTTCTGTTTTTTCATTTTCTTTTTTTAACTTTCTATTCAAATCATTTGGAAAAGGGGGCATTATCCCTTTTCCAGCAAGAGCGTCAAATTTCTTTTTTAGCCAATCTTTTAAAAGAAATAAATTATCTATTAACTCCTGTGTTACACCCTGTTCAATTTGGTCTTCTGCCAGGTGACACAGCTCTTGTATATCACTTAAACCCAGGATTCCAGATTCTCCTTTTAGTGTATGAACTTTTCTTTTAAGTTCAGCGATTATTTCATTCTTATCAGAACTGTTGCTATAACTTAATAATAAAAATTCCATCTCTTCTAGGTTCGAATCTTGCGATTGTATAAATTGTTGAAATATATCAGGGTCAACATTCTCAGGTAATTCAATTACTTCACCTGTTCCAGGTATTATAATTTCATCAGTCTTTTTCTTTTTTAGTTCATCTGGATAAACAATTTCATCTTCTTTTGTATTTGTTAAAATTAATTGTTGAAATGAACTTATAACTTGAGATATTAACTTTAATGCTTCTTCCGTATTAGATATTTCTTGTAAAACAATTTTTTCTATCAAGTCAGCACTGTTATCTGCTACTGTAGCAGTTCTATCAAAACCTTGTTCTTTTGCCCATTCTCGTATCTCAATAATACAGGTATGCATTTGAGCCAATTCCTGTAAGTCCCCTGGACCCGTAAAAACCGCTAATTCGCTTAGTTTTTCTATAATTTCATGAACATCCTTATTCGGCATATTCAATCCTCCTAACTAATTTTTTATACATGTCAAAAAAATATTATATCAAAATTGTTCTTATTAAATATAATACATTTGATGAGGGTTATTTCTATTTATTTTGAAAATAGTGTAAATATCTACAACCTTTGTTATTCTATTTTAATATGCTTTTCCAACATCATCCCTGTTTTCATTTCTTTTATAAAAATAGTGTACCACCCTAAAGCCAAATTATTAGGTACTGGAATAAAAACTTCTTTTGTTTTTCCCCCTTCTATATTAACAATTTCTGAATATACGGTATCATTATTTCTTTTGTCTAGTTTTAGTTCTATGATAATCCATGTATTAATATTCTCTTTTGCTAAAACTCTAAGTTTTATTGGTATTCTATTGCCTCTAAGGATAGATTGGGGGCAGATTATGTCTAAATCTAATTTACTTTTTTTGCTACAACTTAATATAACTGGTTCCATTATAGATGTATCAAAAAGAACTTTTTTAGGATTTCTGATACGTTTTTCTTTTATTAGATCGAACAATTGTTTATTTTTATTTGAGTTCAAATTTAGTTGAATTTTTTTGGTAATTCCTATTGGATTTAAGTTGGGTAGCCAGGCTATTATTTCTCCATTGTTATAGGAATAGAATTTCCCATCTATCCATTTATAATCGTTCGAATATATGTTCTTAATATCTTTTATTTTCAAAATATTTTGTATAAGCGATATATCTTTTTTAATATTATCTAATGGTTTTGAGTTTATATTTGGTGATGGATTTTTATTCAACAAGAGAATATTCTTATTTTTTACTTTTTCACTATATATACTCTGATTATCCAATATATATTGTATATCGTGTATTAGATCAGGATTGTTTATTGTGCCGGGAGAAATATCTGCAATAATGATACCTTTATCTGAAAATTCTGTTATATTTAATATTTCTTCCTCTGATAACCAGAGACAACAAGGTAAAACTAAAATCTTTAATTTGTTTTTTGAATTTAAAATGTTTTCTTTTGTAATGATAATTGGATTAATTCCAAAACCGTTTAACAATCGGGTAAAGTAAGTAAATGAATTTTTGTAGTTATAATCAGGTAAAGGAGATGTTAAAAAGAGATTTTCTGGAGAATAATATATTCCGACTTCTTCACTAAAATCAGGTTCTAATTGGAGCAATAGGTCTCTTAAGCCTCCACTTAGTTTTTTACTAATATTAAAAATGGATTCTAATTCTTGAGTTATATTCCAGTGTTCGTCGAAAAGTTTGATAGGTATTGAGTTATAAATATCCCCATTTATATTTAAAAATAATACTCCATTTGCTTGATTGAGTACCGAATTCCAATAATTCCATAACATTTCTTCCGGGGTTTGCTTCGGATTCGTAAAGTCTAAAGATAGCCAAAATGACTTATTCTTTGACTTTATATAAGGAACAAGAGAATAAGAGAATGGTTCAGGTTCCAGAATTATCCAGTCCATATTGTTAATAGTTTCAATCCAGTCTATATCACTTATTTTCCCATTGTCACTGAAATATCGAAATCCTATGGGAGTATCGGGAAATAATGTTTTTAGTTTATTCTTCAAGTCTGTCTCATAATAAATAAAACTATTTTCCATAAACTTCTTATAAAAAGATAAATAGGCCGGAGAATTTTTTTTTACAACTTCATCCTTTATTATTTCAATATTTTCATGTTTAAACTTTTTTACCAACTCTGGTGTATTATCCCAGTATCCATTTACCTGAATGAATTGCAAAAACTTATTTACACAATTCTCACATAGACAGACAAACTCTTCGGTTTGTGTTAAACAATTATTTTTTCCTAAAGATATTGCATAAGGAGTTGGAATAATATAGTGATTCAAAGTTTGAATTAGTGTGTCTTTTATTTTTTTTAGATAATTCTCATCATTTATACAAGGTTCTCTTATATTTTTATTTGTTGCTTTTGGCGCAGTTTCTTCTGTCATCTGGACAATACAAGGTTGGTATATTTTTGTGATATTTGGCAATTCGTAGTTGTCAATAGAAAGGTAGCTTCCATATTTAAATGAATCTATAAAAAACTTTGCTACCTGCATTTGATTATGTTCCCGAATATGATTTAATTGAATAAAATCTCTTCCTCTTCTTTTGAATACTTTTCTTTGAACAGGTATAAATAAAGAGGAATAAGAAAATAAATTAGAATAATTGGTACCTAAATAACTTATTCTTATTGGAGCCCCCCATATGTTAATCTTTAAATAATTCCCAAGAATATCGGCAAAATTTAGTGTTATTGTCACTTCTCCACCCTTCCCTTTAATAGGTTGGCATTGTTCGCAAACAATATTTTTCTCTGCTATCGTCGGATAAGAGTAATTATCAACCCCTTGAGCAATTATTGTACCTTCTCTGTTTTCTATTATGCTTGGTGGAATAGTAATTTTAAGTGTAATCGTATCATCGGGAAAGACAAATTTTTTATTGGTTTCGACCGATGATATTTCAGGCCATGAATTGAATGAAAATCTTTTTGTAAAGAAATCCAAAACCTTCTCTTTTTGAATAAGCCATATATCGAAAAAATAACTTCCCGCACCAATAGGCAATTCTACTTGTATAAAAGTATTGCCTTGTTTCATGATATTCGGTTTAAATTCATATTGCTGGTAAAGGTAATATTCATTTTCTCTCCTTATTTGAATCTTTATTCTGTCAATCTTTTGTTTTTCTTTATTAAGTATTTCAATATAAAAAGGATATGTCCCGGGTCCTAACAAAGACCGGTTTAAATTTTGGATAACTGTCATAGGTAATTCAGGTGGAATTTCTTCTTCAACAGGACCTGCGGGTTTAGCATCGGAAATATTTGTTATTTTACATTTATTGGATATTCCACTACACCAGAGGATTAGTGAGATGAGCCCTGCCCATGCATTCTCATAATAGGTCATTTCCCCTATTACTGCTTTTTCAGGTAAAAGTGCGTGGTTGAGTACACCATCTAAGTAATTCTTAATATAAACAATTTTTCCCCTCTCATAATTTGTGCATAAACAAGATATATTGTTTAAGATTTTTTCTTTAATATCTTTGTTACCGCCCGAAAATAGATTTTTCCATCGTTCAGTTGGTTCCGAATTAAATTCTAAACTATTAATAAAATCTTCTATTGGATGGGGTGGAGATAGATTTCGAGAGTTAGCAGGTATTATACAAAGACCAGTGCCTTTAGCAATTTCGCCAATAATTTTTTCATAAATTTCTTTTGGGAGTATGTCCAGTTCAATACCAGCAATAATAATTAAGTCCCATTTTCCCTCAATATTCGTTTTTATTTTTTTGATAATACTATCGGATTTGAATTCTTCCGAACACCATATTCCCCATAACGGGTCACATCCCAAGTGAGAAGAATCTTCGGTTGTAATTAGTTTAATAGAACAATCCAACCTTTTTTCTAATTCATTAAAATCTAAAGAACTATAGCGGGGTGCAATAGCAAGTATTTTTAATGTTCTATATTCTAATGGTTTAGCCCATAAAACAGGATTGGTATAGTCTGAAACAATATGACCTATATACTTTTTATCTTCCTTTTTAATCCAATGAGAACAATATCCTTGATAGAATGTAAAAAGATAGAGAATGACAAAACAAAAACGAAGTGATTTTTTTATACACATAATTATATTTTGAGTTCGCAACAGGGAAATTATTTATACTATTTTATATACCATAATGATAGTATGAGTAAAATCAAAATATAGGAGATTTTTTATGCAGTTTATAAGGCCCTTTCTAATGGTATCTGTTGTATTATTAATTGTAATCTCTAGTTGTGCAAGAAAACCTTCGTTATCTATGGGAGATTACTTTCTAATTACAAAAAACGGCGAGGCCCAATGTAGTATTGTTATTCCAGAAAATTGTATACCATCTGTGAAGTATGCAAGTGAGGAATTACAGCGATTTATTAAGGAAATGAGCGGTGCAGAATTGCCTATAATTACCGACGGAACTCCTGTTCAAGGAAAGGAAATTATACTGGGTAAAAACAAACGATTAGATAATATCGGAATTAGTATTGATTGGGAAGGTTTAGGAGAAGAAGGATATAACCTGTGGGTTACGAAGGATAATCTTATTATCGCAGGAGGAGACCCGAGAGGAACCTTATATGGAGTATATGGTCTTCTTGATGACCATCTCGGATGTAGATGGTTTACTCCTAAAGTAAGCAGGATACCCAATATGGAGACCATTGCATTACCTGCATTTAACGAGGTATTTATTCCGCCTCTGGAGTATAGAGAACCGTTTACTATGGATGGTTTTGTTGATGGAGATTGGTGTGCCCGAAACCGTGCAAATGGGAATACCTGCCGTCTTGAAGAAAAACATGGAGGGAAGATAATATATTGTGGTTTTGTCCATACCTTTGACTACCTTCTTTCACCTGATAAATACTTTGATACTCACCCGGAATACTTCTCTATGGTAGATGGAAAGCGAATTAAAGAAAAAACGCAACTATGCTGTACTAACGATGAAGTAATACAATTGGTTATAGAAGAAGTAAAAAAATGGATGAGGGAACATCCTGAAGCAAAAGTTTTTTCAGTTTCTCAAAATGATTGGTATAACTTCTGTCAATGTGAAAAATGTTCTGCATTAGCAAAGGCTGAAGAATCACAGATGGGGCCATTACTCCACCTTGTGAATAGTGTCGCTCGTGCAGTTCGTGATGAATTCCCTGATAAGGTTATAGATACACTTGCGTACCAATGGTCAAGGAAACCTCCTAAAACGATGCGTCCAGAACCGAATGTTGTTATTCGTTTATGTAGTATTGAATGTTGCTTCGCCCATCCTTTTGAAAGTTGTGTCTCAAAACAAAATCGTGATTTTGTTAGGGATGTAGAAGGCTGGTCTCAAATATGTAATCGTCTGTGGGTTTGGGACTATGTAACATCATTTAGTCACTATTTAGTTCCTTTCCCAAATCTTGAGGTTCGTGCACCTAACATACGATTTTTTGTTAAACATAATGTTACAGGAATATTTGAACAAGATACATACACAACCCTGCATGGTGAATTTAACGAGTTGAGTGCATATTTGAATGCAAAATTATTATGGGACCCTGCTTATGATGATAAATTGGCAATTAGTGAGTTTGTAGATGCTTTTTATGAGGAAGCCGGACCTTATATCATGGAGTATCTTAAACTGATTCACAAGCCCATACAAAAAAGAGAGATCCACATGAATATCTGGGTAGGACCAAATGGTAGGCATATAACAAATGATATTTTGAAACAAGCAGAAGTCCTTTTTGATAAAGCAGAAAACGCAGTCGAGGGGAAACCAGAGGTGTTGGAACGAGTAAAGTTAGCAAGATTGAGTGTTGATTACGCAATCATAGAAAGAGCAAGAAAAAGAGATACCGATTTAAAAATGAAAAATGATGACCCTACAATGATACCTCGTGTGAAACGCTTCTTTGAAGTTGCGGAACGAAATCAAGTTACACAATATCGTGAATCTAACGGGAATATTGCGGATTACAAAAAAATTATAGAAGAGTGGTTAAGTACAACTTTATAATTTATCTCTTTATTGTAAAGTTTTTCTTAACTCGTTTGTATATAGTGTCTTTTCGCTTGCGGGATGGGTTGTCCATTCTCTTATTATTTTGAATTTCATCTTTTGGGGCATCTTGTTTTTGTGATGATTTGTCTATATCATTTTCTTGATCTGTTTTTTCTTCTTTGTTTTTGTCAGTTATAACAGGCAAATTAAGAGGTTTTGGTAATGTGTCTTTTTGTTGTTCTCCTTGAATGGAAAAAAAGAATTGACCTTTTCTTTTTAATACAGAGGGTATTTCTCCGGGCAATCCTGGAGAGAAAATCCCTTGATAGGATATGTTTTGTTGTTTTTCGACGGTAGTCTTAAATTCTTTTTCATAAGTAATAGTTGCCAATTCCTTAGGACCCAGAACGACAAAAGGAAAGCTTTTATCAAATATACCTTCAATAAATCCTCCCGTACTATCGGTATTCTGGTCTTCAAATTTTGTCCATTTTGTAGTACTATCATAGTAGTATAGTGACAGTTGAAATATATTTTCTGGTTTGCATATATCATTAGGTATATACAATCTTATTGCAAACTGAATATGTGCTTCTTTAGGTGTATACTCAGGTTTAATGAACGGAGAAAAAGGTATTAAATTATCAGGAAGTTCATCTGGAGGTTCTGCTACAGATTTTATGCTTACTGTAATTTTGGAACTACTTGCACATCGGATCTCTCCGATGCCCCCCGGAGGAATAAAAACTAATCTTCTCCCTATTCCCTGTTCTGCAAATCTGTATATATCCTCAGGATAAAAGCGGGTCTTTTTCATTTGTCTATTTTGAAACAAGTCCCATTGGTCCTTATAGTGAGGTGATTGTATTGCTTCTGAAATCCCAAAAGGTTGGATAGAGTAAGATTCAATTACGGGTCCCAACCTGGATACAAGAGCAAAACCAATACCATAGCCAATATGTCCCCATAATTCAGAATTGGGAGGACTTTCAGATAATAGGAAAGTGGTACCACATATTTCACTTCCCCCAATAGAGTATTCTTCTGCCCCTCTCTGAATACGATGTATTTCTCCCCAATTAATATTTAATGTGTTTCTGTGATTCTTTAGAAAACGAATGGCATTAGCTAATGCTTCTAAACAGGGTTCTTCTATATCTTTGTTTTTATTCATTAATGAATAAAAAGGTTCTATTTCTATACTGGGAATAAATCCAGATTGTTGTGTAAAAAAATAACTCCATAAACTAAAAATAACAGGGGCAATTGTATCTTGTGTTACGCGATAATTCCAGTCATTTAAAATTTGAACAGCAAGAGGCATATCAGGATGGAAAGATGTTAATCGTTGACTATTATTAGTAGTTATAGTTAAAAGTCGAGGTAATACCTCAATTCCAAGACATGATAGGTCTTCTAAAAGCAAAGATTGTATTTCTCTTAAAGATCTTTTGTCCGTTCTTAAAACGCTTTTTATTCTTCTACTTACAACATTTTCTACATCTCTTATGTACCTTGGGGTTAAATTCTGTTCATGTATTTTTATATTATCTGTTATTAAATCAGGGGGTCCTCCACAAATTTGCATATAGCCTGTTTCAGGATTTTTTATAGACGGAAGCATTTCGGGTGGAATAAGATATTTCCAACCTATAAGGTAATATTTTGATGATACAGGAGTTAACCAGTTAATATTTCGGATTTGTTCAACTTCTGCATCAAGAAAACCCGGGGGAGGTTCTCTCAAACCTACTTTTGTTGAGTAAAAATAATATGATTGATTTGAATTATCTGCGTATAAAATGTGAAAGCAAGGTAATTGATGAAGATACACAGCCTGTCTGAATGTTTCCAAAGAATTGCTTCTTCCCATTTCCCATAATTGGAAGAACATCCCGATATCTTCATAACCCCCTATTTTCCATGAAAAGAACTCATTTCCTTCACCGAGTAATAGAGGACCTTTTGGGGATATATCTACAGGGACAAACCGTCGTTCTAATCCATTAGCAGTTTTTACATAGTAATTATCACTTTGAGACATGTATTGTAATAGTAGCATTGATTGTACATCTTCTCTATTTCCCATATTGGATATGGATTTAGGGTTCCTATTGAAACTGGACATAGGATTTTCAATAAAAACATCTGCAAAATCCGATTGGTTTGGAGTAAGTCCCCATGAATGTTTTAAAGAATGTCCCTGTAATAAGATAGGTAATCCATACAATGTACAGCCATACACATTATAGTCTCCACAAATAAGATGTGCTTCATACCAGCGGAAGGGACCCTTATAAAATTGGTGACTACTTAATGCAAATATTGGTGTATTCTCTTTGCTTTTTTCTGAAGATACTGTAAAAGCAAATCCGGATTTAATTCCAGGAGGTCTTTTTTGGTATGTAGGCATATCCATTGGAGCAAGAGAAAGTATAAAAGATTGCCAAAGAGAGAATATATCTTGTGGCTGAATTCCATCTACCCAATCTGGCAATTTATTGCGGTTTTCTAAAATCCAGGAATTAACACCTTCGGCAAAACCGTCACATAGTTCTTTTGTTGTAGAATCGCAATTAGCATATGCTAATGCTCCATAGTATCTGTGTCCAACTTGAATTGAAAAACGGTCCGATTCTTCTTCACTTTCACCTAAAACTTCAGAAAGTTTTCCATTAGCTAATCGATATGATAAAAGCATTGATTCCCAGTGGTCCTGGGCTTGTACATATCCAAAACCAAAACCTAACGCACGAATATTGCTAGCAAAAATATGTGGAACGCCCCAATTATCCCTGTAAATCTCTAATTGTTCCCAATAAGTTTCTGTCCAGTCCTGAGCGTGTAATGAAACAAGAAAAAGAGAATTGATGAATAAAAATAGAAAAACGATATTTATATTCTGTTTAAATAAATTTTTCAACTGTTATCCCCTGAATAAAGCAAAGGCATTTTTTGTTTATTATAATAACGAAGCAGATATAAAAAAAGAAATGGGCTCGATGTGGCTTTGTTAGGCTGGTACTCTTGAGGAAGGAGTGGAGAGAGGAGACAGTTTTTTCGCCGTATATAACATCGAGCCCACTTTACAGAGAAATATCATTATAGTTATAGTTAAGCGGGAGGCATGGATGAGAGCAGTGATTTTGGCTGCAGGTATTTCTGGGGAAGGAGTGATGTGAGGCAGAAATTTGACATTGTTTATTGCTTCATCATGCCTCCCGACAGGGTGGGCTTTAATTTTAGTTTTATTTATTTCAAAAAATGTCTTCATATCAGTTTTTTGCAAAAACCTTAGTGAAGGGCATAAAAGATGAATCATCTAAATCATCTGAGATTATTTCAATGTGCAACAGTTTTACATTCCTAAGGGATATATCTGTTGGAATTGGAATATTAATTTTCCCTTCAAATGATGATGAAAGTATATTATTTGTTAATTTGTAACGGAACAAAGGCTTTAATTCGTCATCCGATGCATAGATTGTAAAATTAGAATTATTTGTAACTTTCTGTTTGTCCCATAATAATTCAAGTGTGGAAACTTCCTTTTGTTGTATAGGAACAACAAATATTTGAGAAACAGGGGCTATTATTAATAAAGAATTTGTATTTGAAAAATAAGTGGCTACTTTTTGCATTATGCGGTCTGGAGGTTTTACTTCATTTGCCCATTCAGTTATCTTTTCTGAATCACATTTATTTATTTCGGATGCAAATGTGTTGTTTTCTAACAATATTTGTTGATTTTCTCGAAGTACTACAAATTGATTTATTGTTTCAACTGTTACCTCTCCCTTGGAAACTGTTGTTAATATCCGCGAAGAATCTACTTCTACTTGAAATCGTGTTCCAAATACAGTTACAGTTCCCTGGGGAGTATTAACTCGGAATACTTTTTTATCTTTTCCTATGTCAAAAAATACTTTTCCCTTTTCTAAATTTACAGTTCGTTCATCTAATATTCGTATTCTTGTACTTTCTGCTAATTTTAATACAGAATTTCCTTTAAGATATGAATAAACCAAAGCATTTTTTTGTGTTTCTATATAGTTATCATTTTTTATAGGGGTTATGTTGTTTTCCTTTATGAAGTTATTTATATTGTTTTCTATTATAGAACTATCTCCCCCTATATTTATTGCGACACCAATTCTTTGTGTCTCTGTAATATCGCGATGTGGCCAACTTACAAAAATAAAAACACCTAAAATTGTCATTGCTGTTAAGGCTAAATATGGGAAAATATTTGGAAAAGAATAAGGATTCTTATCTTGATGCTTTACCCTTAGCGTTATTTGATGGGTTTGATTATAACTAATGTCAATTTCTGGAAGTTTTTTCATTATATGTTCGTCTAAAGATTCATTCAATTTATATGGGCTTAGAGTTTCATAGAGATAAGCATTGCTCTTTCTTAAATGTTCAAATTCTCTTTTGCAATGGGCACAGGCAGAGAGATGTTCTTCCACAATTAATTCTTTTGACCTACTTAATTCACCATCAAGATAGGCCTGTAATTCGTGCTCTATCTGTGAACATCTTGCCATTGTTCTTCTCCATCTATATTATCACTTTCAAATGTCTTTTGTAATTGCTTTACAGCTCGTTGTAATATCCCCTTAATCTCTCCCGGAGATTCCCCCGTAAATTTACTAATTTCTTCGTAAGTCATTCCCTCCAAAAATTTTAATACCACGGGTAATCTGTATCTTTCCGGTAATTGCTGGATAGCAAGTTTTATATCGTCAAATGATAAAGAAATATGTTTACTTTTTGTTTTTTCCAAATGTATCGGGATAATCTTCTCTTCGAATGTGTCGCTGTGGGTTTCTTTTCTCTTTTGCATATACTGAAAAGAAACTCGTAATGTGATTTCTCGTAACCAACTTCCAAATTTTGTTAAATCTCTTAATTGATAGAGATTCTTATATGCATGAATAAATGTCTCTTGAACAATTTCTTTCGCTATATCAGAATTTTTTACATAATAAAATGCTGTTGCATATACAGCTGTTTGATAAGCCATAATTATATCCCTAAACGCTTCAATATTTCCGTTTAGACATTCATTAATTAACCTTATTTCTTTTGTCAATTCTTCCATAGTTCTTAAATATAAAGAGAAGTTAAAGTATTAAATTAGAATGTAATGTTCCATAACGGAACATTTTATATTTGATAGTAATCCAAAAAGGTTCCCTTCCTAAAAACTACATTACAGCAAGATTGTGCAGGGATAAGTATGGCCTCTCCTTTTAATAACTTAATCTCATTGTCATAAATAGATATATGTGTTGTATCTAAAGATAATATTATATGAAAACAATAATTCTTATCCCATATTTTACATATCTTATCTATTTTCCAGTGTTTAACTGTGAAGTAAGGACAGGAACATAGATATTTTTCTACTCCAAACAAATGTTTAATCTCTACCTTTTTTGCTTTGATTAGAAAGTTCTCTTCTTTTATGGATTGCATGGCCTTTTCTAAATGTAATGTTCGCGGTTTTCCAGTTAAATCTATTCGATTCCAATCAAATAAACGATATGTTACATTACTGTTTTGTTGAACTTCTGCCAATAGAATTCCGGGGCCTATTGCGTGAACAGTTCCGGCTGGTATTAAATAATGTTCTCCCGGCTTTACATAAATTTTGTTAAGTAGTCTATCTATATCGCCCTTATTTTCTATTTCTTTTATTAGATGTTGCTTTTTAATATTTTTTTTTAGTCCAATATATAAAAAACTATTTGGTTTAGCATCAAGAATGTACCACATTTCTGTTTTACCAGAGTCACTTTCTCCTAATTCCCTGGATTTTTCATCATCAGGATGAACTTGAACAGAGAGTAGTTCATTAGCATCAATTAATTTTAATAACAGTGGAAATCTTTTTGGGAAAGGACTTGTTTTCTCTGTTCCAAATATAAATTCAGGGAACTTTTTAATTAATTCGTTTATTTTTTCCCCTTTAAAAGGACCTTCTAAAACAGTACTCTGGAATTCTTCCCTATCCGAGATTAACCATGCTTCTCCAATTGGTTCGTTATCAGGTATTTTTTTGTTTAATTTTTCTTTTAAGGCAAAATTTCCCCAGGGTCTATAAAAATATCCTTCATCAAAAATAAAATAATAACTTTTCTCGATATATTTTTTATCCTTCATAGTGGTGGTATTACTATTTTACAATGTTTAGAATTTGTAGATATTTTGATATAAGTTCAGGACCAAATAATAAAAAAGTAAACCCTCCCAAAGAAAGGTAAGGTCCGAATGGGATATAATGTGCTTGTAAAGTTATTTCCAAATCTTTTTCATTGCTTTCAATCCCTTTATGTTCGATTTTAGCAAATTGTTTTCTCCATAGAAATATAGATATAAGTGCAATTAACAATGAAAACAGCAAAAAAGCGATAATTAAATATAAAAAACCATTAATGATTTCATCCGGAAATGTGGTGGAAGTCTGTGGTTTTAATGATATTAATACCCTAATCATAAGATAAATGGAAGATATACCTAAAAATATGCTTGCAATAGGGTCAATAGGATAAAAATCGGTATTTGTATTTTTGTTTTCTTCCTCTATCTTTTCCTCAATATTTTTAATATATCTATAATAAAGAATGACAAAAAAACCAATTATGCTTCCAAACATGGAACCAATCATTAAACTACCTAAAACTCCCCGCCATCCCAGAAATGCTCCTAACATACTTAATAGTTTAACATCTCCAAACCCCATTCCTGGTTTTTTCATCAATAAGATTACAATCAAGTCCATTAGACAAATGAGTAGTGCTCCAAGTGCAATACCATCAACTGCTTCTAATGGATTTTCTATACGTAATCCTTGTTCAGGAAAGAACATTCCTAATAATGACACTCCTACACCTACTAATATACCTGTTAGGGTTATTTCATCAGGAATAGTCCATGTTTGTAAATCCTGGACTATTACAATAATTAATCCGGCCGTGAAAAAAAAGTAAACAAGAGTAGCCAGAGAAAATTGAAATTTTATATACACGATTGCAAACAATAAAGCAGTAATTAGTTCAACAAATGGATATTGTATACTAATACTTGTTTTGCAATGTCTGCATTTGCCTAAAAGAATTATCCAACTAATTAAAGGGATATTGTCATACCATGCAATAGGATTCTCGCATTTGGGACAATGTGAACCCGGTTTTATTATTGATTCACTACGAGGGAATCTATATATACAAACATTACAAAAACTACCGAACACAGCCCCAAACATACCACTTAAAATAGTAAAAAATATATGAAAAGAATCAGTAGTAATAAGATTTCTCATTCGATTATTTACTTTCCTCTATTTGATTTTTTATATACAATATAACAACAATATGTATGATATTTGAAATGTAAGACTCATATTATAAACAACCTAAAAATATAAATCCTATTTTATTTTTATCAGGAAAAATACATGAACAATTCGACTATAACTATTTTAACACTTATTTTTTTGTTTGTATTTTTTCTAACACCTCAAGCAGAAGAAAATCTATTCCCATCAAATATTGCTACATTTCCGAAACAAATTCAAGAAACAATTATTTGTACTGTAAATAAATTACAACCAGCTCTTGTTCGAATACATGTAGTTGAGAAATATTATTCAGAAGGGAGAGAATTAAAACAGGAAAAATCAGGTAGTGGAGTTGTTATTTCTCGTGATGGTTATGTTGTTACCAATCATCATGTGGCGGGGAAAGCATACTTTGCAGACTGTTCTTTTGCAAATCTTAAAACCTATCCATTGAAATTAATTGGAACAGATGCATTAACAGATATAAGTGTTTTAAAAATTATTACAGATGAACCTATGGAATTTGATTATGGACTTTTTGGGGATTCAGATAATGTTAAAGTGGGTGATTATGTATTGGCAATGGGCTCCCCTATGGCTCTAAATCCTTCCGTTACACTTGGAATTGTTAGTAATCAAAGAATGACATTACCATACAAATTGAATAGTTTTGAGATGTTTTCAGAAGACGGTGAGAATATTGGTAGTTTAGTATGTTGGATAGGTCATGATGCGGAAATTAGTCCTGGGAATTCTGGTGGACCACTTGTAAATCTTCAGGGAGAAATCATAGGTATTAATGAAATTAAATATGCCCTTGGTGGTGCTATTCCTTCCAATTTAGCTAAAAAAGTTGTCGAAGATATAATCCAAAAAGGAAAAGTAAAAAGATCATGGACGGGCATTGAAATACAACCAATTACAAAAACGGAAAAATTAGAGAAAGGTTCTCTTATTAGATATGTTTATCCAAACTCACCTGCGGATATATCTGGAATAAAAACCGGCGATATATTATTACAGATAGACAATAAGCCCATTGATGTGAAGTATATGGAGCAGATTCCATTAGTAAATAATATTTTATGTTCGTTGCCAACAGATAAGCCTGTTAATTTTTGTATTGTTAGAGATTCAAAAAACATCGATATCTCGATTCAGCCTATTTTATACGAATTTCCTGAAATGGAAGAAAAAGAAATAATCGAGTGGGGCTTTACTGCAAAAAATCTCAATTGGTTTCTTGCATTAAATAAAAATAGAAATGATACCACTGGTGTGTTGATAACTTCATTGCGAATGGGAGGAAACTCTGCTCAGGCAAAACCCCCTTTACAAGTTGGAGATATTATATTGGAAATTGAAAACGAAAAGATCTTTTCATTAGAGGAATTAGAAAAGAAAACACATTCCCTATTAGAAGAAAAAAAGGAAAAAGTGCTTGTAATTGCCGAACGTAATAGGAATAGAATTTACTCAATGGTTAAAATTGGAGCATCTCGGACTGTAGAACCAATCAGAGAAGCCAGTAAACCGTGGATGGGTGTAGAAGTTCAGGTACTCACACAAGAAATGGCAGAAAAGAAGAATATGGATGGAGGAGGTTTTATCGTTACACGAATATATCCTATTAAGGAAAAGGGACTAGAAGAATTACAGATAGGAGATATTATTATCGGAATGGAAGGTGAAAAATTTCATGCTAATAAAGTGGAAGATTATGAAGAATGGAAGCAAAGAGTTCGGAATTTTTCTATTGGTCAGGAAGTAATGGTTTCAGTTATAAGAAATGGCCAGGTGAAACAGATTCCAATTCAATTAATTAAAGAACCTCTTCCACGTAATATGGTTGAGAAATATCAAGATGAATGGTTGGAATTTACCGTGAGAGAATTGTGTTTTTACGACAGAGTTGATATGAACTTAAAGGAAGATGTAAAAGGTGTTATTGTTGAACAGGTCATTTCAGGAGGTTGGGCAAGCCTTGCTAAATTAGAACAAGGAGATATTATCCTATCGATACAGAATGAATCCATTGTGGACATAAATAACTTTAAGGACAAATTGAATAAAATAAAGGAACAAGGTATCAATAAATTTGTTTTTGCAATACAAAGGGGTATTCAAAAATATTTTGTTAAAATAGAAGTGAAATAATATAAATTTAGGCAAACTTAAAAATGTTATTACAGAAAGGAATGAGTGCAATTATAACAGGTAGTGCAAAACGGATAGGCAAGAATATGTCGATTCGTTTAGCACAGGAAGGAGTTAATCTCGCATTACATTATAATTCTTCTGATGAAGAAGCAATAGAATTAGAAAAGATACTAAAAAAATATGAAATTCAAACTACACTTATACAGCAAGACCTCAATGAGAATAATGCAGGTGATAAAATATTCAAAAAAGCAGTAGAGAAATTAGGTAAAATTGATATTCTCATAAACAATGCAAGTATTTTTCCAGAAAGAAGTATGAAGACATTTACCTATAATGATTTAATTGCCTCGATTAACATCCATGCATGGGCACCATTACAATTATCACGACATCTATACTTTCATGCAGAAAAAGGTGTGATTATTAATATTTTAGATACACGCTTGTGGGACTATGATTTAAGTCATGCATCTTATTTTATGGGTAAGCATTTACTTCGAAATATAACACGAATTTTAGCAGTGGAATTTGCTCCCAAAATAAGAGTTAATGCTATTGCTCCAGGGTTAATCCTTCCCCCACCGGGTAAAACAAAGGAGTATCTAAAAAAAATGAGCAAAACTAACCCATTACAAACATTCGGAGATGAGGACGATGTTTCAAATGCAGTGATCTTTTTATTAAAAGCAAAATTTATTACCGGACAGGTTATATTTGTTGATGGAGGACGATTTCTATTGGGGAGTACAAATGATGGAACTATATGACAAAATTCATATCCGTGATTTGCAGGTCCGTTGTATTATTGGAATAGAACCTGAAGAAAGAAGAGAAAAACAAGATATACTAATAAATCTAACCCTTTATACAGACTGCAAACATGCTGGGCGTTCCGACACTATCAGCGATGCATTAGATTACAAAAAGGTAAAAAAAAGTATATTAAAATCTATTGAAAATTCATCCTTTTTTCTTATAGAAAGATTAGCAGAAGAAATTGCAAATATTTGTTTATCTTTTGAAAAAGTTATCGGGGTAACTGTTGTAGTAGATAAGCCCGCTGTGCTTCGTTTTGCCCGTAGCGTGGCAGTAGAAATCACGCGAATGAAAAAATAAGATGTCGGACAGCCTCGAATATATTTACATCGGAATTGGTTCTAATATAGAACCTGAAATTAATATTCCTAAATCATTAAACTTATTACAGGAGTATCTTAAAATTGTCAATATCTCTCCTGTTTTTGTAACTTCTCCAATAGGTGGAAAGGGAAAACAACCTGATTTTTTTAATTGTGTTATAGAGACAAAACTTAGAGAGATGACCACTCCTTTTTATTTAAAATTCAATGTTCTTAGAAAAATTGAGAATGAATTAAAAAGGGTTCGTTCAGATGATAAATACGCTCCAAGAACAATTGATTTAGATATACTACTTTTTAAAAATCTTACTATAAAAGAAAAAGACTTAAATATTCCTGACCCCGACATATTTTCAAGAGGATTTATATTTGCTGGTTTGTTATATCTTAACCCAAGTCTTATAATTTACCCCAAAAAAACTTCTTTATTTTCATTAGTGCCAGAATATAAGTTAGAAGAAATAAAGATAAACTGTGTATTTACACTAAAATTATGGAAGGATTTCTTAAATGAACATTGATAAAATAGCACAATTAATCCGTGAAATTCTTATAGAAATAGGAGAAGATCCTGACCGTGAAGGTTTAAAAAAAACACCGTACCGTGTAGCAAAAGCATACGAATTTCTTACCTCGGGCTATAGAAAAGATTTACAGAGTATTATTAACAATGCTATCTTTCAAGCCGAAAGTAATAACATGATTATATCAAGAGATATAGAGGTCTACAGTCTATGTGAACACCACATGCTCCCTTTCTTTGGTAGATGTCATGTGGGTTATATTGCACGAAAAAAAGTAATAGGATTGAGCAAAATTGCCCGTATCGTGGATTTCTATGCACGTCGATTGCAAATTCAAGAACGGCTAACAGCACAAATTGCAAGGGCTATTATGGACAATACCCAGGCTGAAGGGGTGGGAGTTGTAATTGAATGTAAGCACCTTTGTTGTATGATGCGAGGGGTTGAAAAACAAAATTCTGTTATGACGACATCATCAGTTCTTGGTAGTTTTCATAATGATGATATAACAAGAAAAGAATTTCTTGATTTGTTACAAAGGAAAATCACATAAAAATTTGTTTTTAATTCTCTTACATGATAAAATTAGAGTCATTGTGGGCTTGTAGCTCAGTTGGGAGAGCGCCGCGTTCGCAATGCGGAGGTCAGGGGTTCGATCCCCCTCAGGTCCACCATATATATTTATATTTATCTTCTACCTCTCCTCTCTATTAGTTTTTTTATTTACTTACTACATTATTACGCTTTGTTTAATTCTTTATTTATTTAATGTTTACTTTTTTCAAATTATATCTCTCCAAATATTTAAATAGAATACCATAAAAAGGAATAAATATATAAAATTTATTTTTGTTTTAAAGACCTGTTTTTGTATGATAAAATGATAGTAAGGAAAGTAAATAGGAAAAAATTCTATAGTTAATTTTAGAATCGAGGAGAATATATCATGAAAACCAAACTTTACAAAGTTTTAATAACATTTATTATAGTTTTAGGTGTGTTATTTTATATACTTCCGCCTGCTTTTTCTCAGTGTTTTCAAGACCAGTTTGATATTGATTTCATTTTTTATACTTTAGATATAGCCTTGGCCGATTTCCTACCTACCTGGTTTGACTATATAGATGAATATGGAAACCCTCAACCCGGTGCCTGGCGAGAAGTACAATATCAAACCAGTCCTTATTTTTCGAACGCTGATAATGACGGGAACAATATAAAAGACAATGACCATTTTGACCTATTAGGAGCAGTTTTAAATGGAGACATGACCCGTGTTTTAGGAAATCTTAACCCCAGCGAAATTCAAACAATTCGTAATGACTTTGCGTATAACAAAGCCGTTGTAGAGACAATACAAATTACAATACGAAATGTCCAGGTATCGGCCTATGGACTGACCGGAAGTACTACGATTACAACAGGAGATGATGATGTATGTGTAAAACTTGGTTTTACTACACTATGTGTTAGTCAATTTGTTGATAATTTTGAAGGTGTTCCCACTCTATGGGAATTATTGGAAGACCAAAGCCCCTTGTTTAAAAACGCCATGGTCAATCTGATAGCTGGTTATATGACTATTGGCGAATCTACAGGAATTGAACATTTAAAGAGCCTATTTAGAGTGATAATATACACTGTTTTGCAGGATGTATTACCGGGAATTTTAGAAGATTTAAAAACAGATGATATTGTTGTTACAGTTGATGCAAACGGAACACAGGTAACTATTCGGATATATGGCTCGGAAATTGATAGAACAGTTGAAGAATTTGTAGGCAATTTTAATTGTTCTAAATTCCGTTGTCATCCCGAACTATTAGCATCCACAGGGAATCTAAATCATGACTCAAGAAATAACTACAATTCCTATGTTTTGGCTAATGCAAATCGTCAAGCATGGATGATTAACGAATCCATTCAAAAACCACCCTTGCAGATAACAACACAACCACAGTCTCAATCGGTAACATCAGGAACCCCAGTAACATTTTCCACTGAACAAGTTGGCGGAGAAAATAACGGAGTTCCTCAGGTATATAAATGGGAAGAGATAAAGATTGATGATTTTTCATCTATTGGTAGTCCTATTTATTCACAAAATTTAGAGATTTCATATCCTTTACCTACTACAAAACCACGATATTTTACAGTTACAATCTGCGATAGTCTATGGACACGCCGCTCCGCACCAGCAAAATTAGAAGTTCAATATACACCCTTAGAAATAACACAACAACCAGTAGGAGCCCAAAACCTTGTCCCCGGAGAAGATAGTCATACAATGTCAATTAATGTTCGTGGAGGGTATAGCATTCCTACTTACCAGTGGCAGAAATGGGATGGGACTAATTGGATAGCCTTACCGGGCAAAACACAGCAGGCGATTTCATTTAATCCTATTCAGTTAACAGATGGAGGGTCTTATCGCTGTGTTATAAATAGTGGTAGTGAGCAAGTTATATCCGACACAGCAAACATAACGATTTTAAACCGTATCCGTTTTGAACAGCCCTTACAAGGTGGAGGCGTATATATAGGTGAGACATTTGTTTTCGCGCCTGCTGTTGCTGGTGAACCGAACGGTGTACTCAGATACTTATGGAAATTCAATGGTGAAGTGATAGAAGGTGCAGAAGTGTCGACACTATCAATAGAGAATGCCCAGTTAGAAAACATGGGATATTACACCTGTGTTATATACGATGACATTTACACCATCCAATCGAATCAAGCATTTCTTGAAGTTGCCGAACATATGCAAATAGTCCAACAACCTGTTTCTGGAGCAGGTATTTTAGGTTATGATTTTACACTTACCATTGGTGTAACGGGAGGTTTAGGCGGTGTCCATTATCAATGGGTCCACGATGGTGAATATGTAGGACCTGATTCTGCAACATTTTTAATATACCCATTGCAAGAAACAGATGCAGGAACTTATTGGTGTATTGTTTCTGATGCGAGAGAAAATCTTATTTCCGAACAGGCAACTTTACAGGTATTCCCGCCTTTCAATTTTGACATACAACCTGTCGGAGCCTTAAAACACACTGGCGAAAGTCATACTTTTGAAGTAGCCGTATCAGGTGGCTCTCCTCCCTATCGCTATCAATGGCGTAAAAATGGAGTAAATATTCCCTATACAGATTCTATACTTGTTTTAGAAAACTTACAACCGTCTGACTCCGGTGTGTATACCTGCTTCGTCTCCGACCAGAATGCGGGTGCGACAAGTGCCCCTGCAGTGTTACAGGTAGCCAATTGGATGTCCTTTATACAGCATCCTCAGTCTGCAACTGTATATAAAGGAACAACTCATACTTTCTCTGTAGTTATAGATGGCGGATTAGGAAATGTAGAATATCGCTGGTATAAAAAGATAGGAGGAGGTATTAACATCAATTTAGGGGTAAATTCTCCACAATTAGTTCTTTCTAATGTCCAAACGGAGACAGCGGGTAACTATTTCTGCGAAGTTCAGGATAATTTTGAAACGATAACCTCCAATATTGCCACTCTTACTGTTGTAGATGCTCTTACCTTTACCCAAAATCCAATGGATACTTATTTGTTCGCAGGTGGTGATTTGTTATTCCAAGTAACGACAGCGGGTGGTTTGGGGACTATTACCTATCAATGGTATAAAAATGGAGTCCCTATTGGAACTTCTTCTAATACACTTAGTATCCCGGATGTAACCTATACCTCAGCAGGTCAGTACTGGTGCGAAGCTACGGATCTGGTAAAGACAACAAAATCGTCAATAGCAACATTATATGTATTAAGGCCCATACCTGCCGATGGATTCTTTGTAATAGCGAATCCTATAAGTGGAAGTCAAGTAGTTCCTCAGGTAACAACAATAGCAATAGGCCAGGCCTTTGGAATACTTCAGCCCGTTCCTAACAGTGATAATTATACACTATCATTGTCGGGTTCTCATTCCGTTATTAATCCTACAGGGATGAGCATTAACAAAGGACTGCCGGGAGCAAATGGTCCTGTTATATTTAACATTGGAAATCCTCCAAATCTCTCATTTTATTCAGTCATTGAAAATAGTAAGGCTGCTGAATTGGCAATGGGGTTATATTATTTCCTCATATATTCACAAAACTATCCTGCTGGAGAAATTCGTGGACAACTACAATTAATGTCCACACAATGGAAGTTAACTATATTTGTTAATGGTTCAGGAACAACCAATCCATCTCCGGGAACATACCCTTATTGGGATGGTGAAAGGGCGATTATAACAGCAACTCCCTCTAATGGATGGGTTTTCCAGGGTTGGTCTGGTGATATAGACACAAAAAACTCAACTTCTCCTGAAATAAAAATAACCATGTCCAAGAATAGAAATATTACAGCTAATTTTGTTCAAATTACCCCTGAGGGCGAAGGTACTACTGAAGGTATTCTAGAAGGAACACCAGA
>CAKZKR010000015.1 GCA_937124615.1 uncultured bacterium | reverse complement strand
TTTTTTATTTCATCTCGGACATTTTTTATTTTTTCCTTAAGTTCATTATATAAATCTCTGTTTTTTACTGTTAATCTATTATTGGAATTAAGTATTTTGTCTTTGCAGGAAAGGATTTCTTCCAATGTTTGTGCCTTTTGTAAGTCCCTTAAACTATATAGATAATGCTGACACACCTTTTTCATTGCGTCTTCTTCCTCAGGGACATTTTCGTTTAACTCTTCTATCTGTTTTATGCTTGCACTTATTGCCGAAGAGTTAACATAATTCGGCAAATATTGCTCATATTGTTTTTCTATTCTCTCTATACAATTTTTCTGATATTCCTCCACAGTGGAATTTTTTACTTCATCCAGCCAAGGGATGATATGTAGGGCCTTCTGGAAAAGCAGTTCTATCGTATTTCGGAATCCCTGGGGAGATAGTTCTATAGATAAATCCGAGACTTCCGGATACTGCTCTAACCATAGGTCTATCTGACTCTGAATAAATCTATCAAGGAATAATGGGCTTTGAAGTTCATCTAATACACGAAATTCCGGGTCAAAACCCAATTTTAACGCATATTGACGGAGTATCCCGGAACAGAAAGAATGTATCGTACATATCCGCGCGGATTCTAATTGTTGCTCCCGCCATCGCCATTGATTTAGTTCTTCTGATGTTGCATCGCGAGCACATTCATGAAACGCATCCCTTAAACGTTGTCTCATTTCAGCGGAAGCCTTTTCTGTAAATGTAATAGCCACGATATCACCTAAATCGGCCTTCCCCTCTTTCAGCAACCGTAATATTCTTGCAATCAATACTCGTGTTTTTCCGGACCCTGCAGAAGCATCAACCCCAATTCTCTTCGAATCAGAAAAGATAGCGTTCTTCTGTTCTTCCGTTAAACCTTTAAAATAACTATGTTGTTTCAATTTCTCCACTTTCATCCTCTCCCGATGTTTCGCCTTGCTCCACTTTTTTATATCTGCAAGCATCCCTGCAAAAGCAGTAGACGCATGTCTGGGCTTTATAAGGATTAGGAGTGAACCTACCTTGATGAATATTCTGAATGGTATTGTCAATCATATTTTCTACTATCTTTTTTATTGTTTCACGCAAATCTTTATCTGTTTTCCATGGTGCCGATGTTTTTTTCTGCTCTTTAATAGAAAGGAAGCAGGATTCCTTAACAGATAAGTTCTCTTTCTTGAACAAATAATCTTCAACCGCAAGTCCGTAAATCATAAGTTGTAAGGAACAAATTTTTCCCTGTATTTGGTTTCGATTTACTCCCATATCCGAAGGTTTTGGGGTATCCCCCCACTTATAATCAATAATGCGAAGATTGGGTTGTTCGACATGTCTGTCCATTCTATCAATGCGACCTGAAAAAAGGACTTTCTTGCCATTTATATTCATACAAAAAGGTTCTTGTTGACTTTTTTCATCTGCCATTTGATACTTTGTCTCGCCAAAGGCGAGTTCAAAATGGGAAGGCTTCCAATCTTCTCCAATTAGAGCGGCATCTGAATAAAGAAAATCTGCTAAAACATTAGTAAGCCATTCAATTGTTATAGCAACCCATTTTTTCTGTAGTGCATAAGTCCGTCGGTCTTTCTCTACTACATTTTTTACTACATCTCTTAATGTTCCATTAATTACAGAAGACCTGTCTTTTTTCAGGTTATCAAAATGTTCTTTGATTAAAATAAAAAGGACATCATGAACCCAGGAGCCCATCATCAAAGGAGATGGATAAACAAGTTCCTCTTCCCAATCTTTTAATTTTAATATCCTTTGTGTCCAGAAACGGAACGGACATTCAATATACTCTTCAATCTGGTTAACGCTGTAAACATGATTGGGTCCAAATTTATTAGAAAGCCAATTTTGAATATCTTCTGACAATAAATTTCCTGTATATATACTTTCATTCCCTTCTTCTCGTTTTTGCAATGAATAGCCACATTCATAAACATCCGGATACTGTTTTTTTAATATTTCCTGATTCTCCTGATTATAAAACAGCATATTCCGAAATTCTGCATGAGAACAGGGGATACAGAATTGGGCAGACTTTTTATCCAGTACTATAGAAACATCATCCTGGATATATTGACCTACCTCTTGAACTTCGCGTAGTAATAAACTGGCAGAGCGTTCTTCGTGTGTTTCGGAATATAAGACATGGGAAAGAAATACCCCCTTTTGGGCTGTCTCAAATATTTGGTGAAAAAACAGCCATTCCCTTTGTATTTGTTTTGCTACATCATCTATTGGAATACCCGATTGACGCAATGCGTTTATATCTTTATCAGAATAAATAACATTCGATGAAGGGGATAATGGGATACTTCCTTCTTCAACTCCACCTATAAAAAGATAGTCATATTCCATATTTCTTATCATGGGCAGGTCTAAACATGTTACTCCGCAATGGTATTCTGGATCGAAAAGAGGGACATCCGCCAACAAAGAAAAAATCAATCTTTGATACTCTTCCAATGATAGTTCCTGATTCTTGAAAAAGAGGGAAAGTTTCTTAAGGACAGAAAGCAATTGTAAGTACCCTTCTTTTTCCTTTTTTAGTTTTCCCTCACTTTCCCTATCATCCAAAAGGACCTGGAAGGTATCCTTTAATTCATTCAGGAGGTCAAGAAGAAAAGACACATAATTTGAGGCTCTATCCCGCTTCTGAAACTTGTTCCGCCACAATAGCCATCGTTTTAACTCATCAAAAAATTGTTGGAACTCTGCGGTTGAAATATTTTCATCCTCTATTTCAATAAAATTGTTAAGGGTCTCTTCTTTTTCCGTTATCTTTTTTTCGATATATTCAAGAGTCATATTTGTAGAAAGTCCAATAGTCTGTAACAGTAATAAAAAGTTTTCACGAATAGACACAGGAATATTCCAAAGAGGGTCATGGAGTATTAAGGTTATCGCAGAGAGGGAATTTTCGCTTAATTGGGCCAACCATCGTTCCACAAACAGTCCTATGTATGTATCCTTTAGATTTTGAGGAGATAAAATGTGACAGGGAATACCAAAATCATTAAATATTTTTTCAATAAGGGGTCGGACTGTATTTAATTGTCGGTAACTAACGGCTATTTTTTGTGGATTAACTTTTTGTTGAACGATAAGTTGCTTTATTCTTCTTGCGATTTCCTTAATTTCTTCTTCTCGGTTAATATACCGCTGTATCTCAATAACCGTTGGAGTTGAAGGAGTAAATTTCTGAGGTTCATCTCTCCAGAATAAGGTATCCGCAATAAATTCAATGGAGGTTTTGGGTGGAGGAGTTTCAAGAATAACTGTTTTTATGTCCAATATTGATTGTAACCGCTCCAATGCATTTTTTGCCAGCCGATATATATCCTGTCGATTTGGCACCGGGTCAAGATTAATACCAATAACAATTTGCTCAAAGTGAGAAGACAGCGCCTTAATTAATCGAAGTTCAGAAGTGGTAAAATCATCGAACCCATCAAATATGAGAATTTTTTTGTCTGCAATATAAGCGGGTCTGTCTTTCTGACATTCAATTTCTGCCTGCCAAAACAGCCCCGGAATGTCATATCCGTTATGCATTATTAATTGTTCTTGATATGCTGAATACAGCCAGGCCACAACTTCATCCCAGGGCTCAATGGCTTTCTTTTTTATTTGTTTTTCAAATGCTTCGGGAGTAATCCCCGCTTGTTTTAAATTTCGTATAATCCGATGAAAAGAGTTAGCCAATTTCTCAGGAGCAAGCAAACCCGGATAGTGTTGAAATCGTTCTTTTCCTTCTTTTGACAATATAATAGACTTAATTAATAAAACTTGTTCCCACTCTTCGAGTAGATTCACCGGAATTCCTTGCCATTTAAGCAAGTTCTGCGTAAATCGGGTAAAGTCACTAATACTATTTCCATCAATAGCAGAATTTTCAATACTATCTAAAAGTTCTATACTCCGTTTTTGTGCATATTGGCGGGTAGGAACAACAAGAAAAGCCGTTGAATAATTTTCTTGAAGAATCCCTTGAGTTTGTTTTTTACGAGCAGAGCGTTGACCACCACATATTACTTGGTTTTGTGACATAATACCCCGTTTCTAATTAATTATAGTTTATATAACTTTTTTAAAATACTCAATAGTATGTCTTAAACCTTCACGGAGCGGAATTTTCGGTTCCCAATTTAATTTTTCTTTAGCAAGCGAAATATCGGGTTTCCTCCGACAGGGGTCGTTCTCAGGTAAAGGTTTGAACACAATTTCCGAATTTGATTCTGTCATTTCACAAACCAACTTTGCCAATTCCAGAATGGTGAACTCCCCAGGATTCCCCAGATTAACAGGTCCAGTAAAACCTTCACAGTCCATCATCCTCAATATACCTTCCACCAAATCGTTAATGTAGCAAAAAGAGCGTGTTTGAGAACCATCGCCGAAAACGGTTATTGGTTCTCCCCTTAGTGCCTGCACAATAAAATTACTTACGACTCTACCGTCATTAATAAGCATGCGAGGACCATAGGTATTAAAAATCCGTATCACACGAATATCGACACCATTTTGCCGATAATAATCAAAAAACAGGGCTTCTGCAACGCGCTTCCCTTCATCATAGCAACTGCGTTTACCAATCGGATTTACATTTCCCCAATAAGTTTCGGGCTGAGGATGAATTGCAGGATCTCCGTAGACTTCCGATGTGCTGGCTTGTAAAACCCGTGCTTTTACTCTTTTCGCCAACCCCAAGACATTTAACGCCCCCATTACATTTGTTTTTATCGTCTTCACAGGATTAAATTGATAATGAACAGGTGATGCAGGGCATGCCAGATTAAATATTCGGTCTACTTCTATAAGGATGGGTTCTGTAATATCATGTCGGAGGACTTCGAATCGCGGATGTCCTATGAGATGTTGAATATTCTTTTTCCTACCTGTGAAAAAATTATCCAGGCAAATAACTTCTTCACCTCGTTCCAGCAGTACTTCACATAAATGAGAACCGATAAAACCTGCCCCACCGGTAACTAAATTTACTCGACTCATATCTTCCTCCAAACAAGTCTATTGATTATTATTATACGGATTCTCCTCGATTTATTCTATCTCTGAATTCTCAAATACCTGCCTGTCTATTTTTACAACCGCTTTTTTCACAGATTTTATCGTATTATTTAACCAGATACCCGCACCATGCACCTCACCGGGAAATAACACCATAAACTGACCGGGAACATTCTTTATGATATTGATTTTTGAAGTATCCACTCGATAAAATCCCACATCATTTTCCGGGTCGTAGTCTTTATGTAGTTGAGCCATAACTTCAGGTATCCATCCAATTCCTTCTTCTCCTGAAAGGGTAAATTGAATATCGATATATCTTTTATGGGCTTCAAAAATTGCTTCGGATATATCTTTTGTAGAATAGGACATGACCCTTGCTTTTATATCCTCACCACAAAGGGGCTCCATCTCCGTCTCCGGACTATTCTCATTTAGTTCATTAATATAGGATAAAACGAATTGGCATACTTTACCATGAAAATACTGTCCCCAGTTTTCAAACCGGTCAACAATCATAATAAAACCTCCTTTCTACATGCAGTCCGTATTTTTTTCGTAAAGGGTACCCCCGGAATATCGTATACTCTTACATCGCCTCCAGCAAATTGAATTAATGCGGAACCTCCTGCAATGTCCCATAACATAATCTCATCCTGGATAAATGCATCTATCCGGCCACAGGCCACATACGCCAGAGATAAGGCGGATGAACCCAAAAAACGAACCCTCCGATATTTTCGTAATTCTTGAATATATTCCTGAAATTCTTTTTCTGTGTAAGGACGATATACAGGTAATCCTGTGGCCACAATTCCGTCTTTTGCACGCTTTATATTTGAGACTTTGACCGGGGTATTGTTTAGAAAGGACCCGCTTTCCTTTGTTCCTGTAAACATCTCCTGTCTTATAAAATCATAAACCACACCTAATAAAAATTCCTCATCCTTCATCAAAGCAATCGACACGGCACAAAAAGGAATTTTCCTACTAAAATTTAGTGTCCCATCTAAAGGGTCGACAACCCAGAAAGGCTCGTTAAGAACATAATCACGAACCCACCCGCCTTCTTCCGACAAAATAGCAAAAGGGGTCGATTCCAGAACATCGATAATTGTAGATTCTGATTCGCGGTCTGCCTGTAATTTTATATCTCGTTCATCTTCATATAGAACCTGACAGGGCTGACGATACAGGTCTGATAATATCACTCCCGACCGATGCACTGCGATAATGGCTAACTCCAGATATTCTTGAATATTCATTTGGCATAACCCAACTTAATGGTATAAATTTTTGCCCCGTTTCTGTGCTAAATAAGTGCTTATTACATGCGTAAGAATACAAAACACATCTTCAACGGGACCGTATTCATCCTTTGTACTTTCTACAAAAACACCTATATCACAAGCCGAAATTAACTTACCTCCATCACACCCTGCAATTCCTATCGTTTTAATATAGTGCTCTTTTGCCCATTCTATAGATTTAATAATATTAGGACTGTTCCCACTAACAGACATAGCAATCAGCAGGTCTCCTTCTTTTGATAATGCTCGCAATTGTCCAACAAACACATTTTCATAACCTTCATCATTTCCCAATGCGGTGATTACAGATTGATTGTCGGTTAGATTAATCGCACGGATAGGAGGGCTATTCTGCGTATAGTTCCCAACAACTAAGTCGTTAACCCAATGAGATAAAACAGCAGAACTTCCGCCATTGCCAGCAAGAAACAAGGTTTTCCCGCCATTAATACAATTCCACATTTCATCTGCAATCTTTGTCAATGTCTCTTTGTTCAAACGATGTAGCAATTGGCACAATCGTTCACAATATCCATCGTAATATGTTGAAAAATCATAAGCGGATTGAAACAATTCTTTCATAAAATACATATGAATACTCCTTCGGGATGTCTAACATTAGGACACCTCATTTTAACATGTTAAACTAAATTTGAGCAATTATAATAAAAAACAAGAATTTTGAAACAATAAAGGATAATGTGGTAATGTAAACAATAGATTTCAGGAACCTGCAACAAACAATTTTTCACTGGAGGAATGTTTTATGGAAAAGAAAACACGCAGAGAATTTATAAGGACTGCTTCCATTGGTACAGCCGTCTCACTATCCGCTTTTAGTTACTCTCGTGTAGCCGGAGCTAATGACCGGATAATAATAGGCATGATAGGTTGTGGAGGGAGGTCTCATGACCTCTTTAAGCAAATAAGTTTCTATAAGGAGAAGGAGAATGTAGAAATTGTTGCAGTTTGTGACCCGTGGAAAGAAAAACGGGAACAGATGGCAAAAATGGTAAAAGATGTTTACGGCAAAGACCCCGAAAAATACGAGTCATATCAGGACCTTCTTTCGAAAGCGAAAGTAGATGCGGTTGTAATTGCATCCGCAGACCATGTTCACTGTCTCCATCTGGAAGCATCGGCAAAAGCAAAGAAACATGCCTATTGCGAAAAGCCTCTGGCAAAGAATATGAAAGAACTTATATCCGCTTATGATGCTGTAAAAGAAAATAAAGTTATTGTACAGATAGGCACCCAATTGCGAAGTTATCCCAGTTTTACAGGGGCCCGCGAGGCTTATAAATCGGGTATTCTTGGCACAGTAGCACGTGTGGAACAATGCAGAAATGATTCCCGCCCCTATTGGTATTTACGAATACGAAAAGACTTGAAGGCTGAAGATGTGAATTGGAAAGAATTTACATCAGGCGTTACTGATAAACCTTTTGATTCTGTTTTCTGCTCTGGATGGTATGGATATCGTGAGTTTTCAGATGGTACTGTTCCCGGGTGGGGCAGTCATTTCATCGACCTTGTTCATTATATTACAGGGGCCCAATTCCCGCTAACGGCTGTTTGTTCCGGTGGCACTTACACATGGAAAGATGAGTATAATTTCTCATGTCCCGACCATATCCAGGTGCTCTGGACTTACCCTGAGGGTTTCATGGTCTCCTACTCTACAAACTGTGGGAATGGCGCTGGAAATTCATTCAAGATTTTTGGAAATCAAGGTCTGATGGACCTACAAGATTGGCACAATCCCATACTATTACCGGACGGTGCATATAAGAAGACCGACGCACTTAAGGAAAAGGTAGAAATAGAACCGATAGAGCGACCGGACCATATTTTAGATTGGTTAAAATGCATGCGCAATGGAAATGAACCCAATGCAAATATTGATGCGGGTTATCAACACTCTGTAGCATGTATTATGGCTATGATGGCCTACGATACAGGTAAACGACAAATTTATGACCATTCCAAACGGGAAATCCGCGAAGGATAACAGAGAAACAGAATAACGATTTGAAAACCTATTAAAGAGGGCATAAATTTTATGCCCTCTTATTATTTTAAATTCACTTTAAAGACGAACAAATTCCAACAACTGTAAAGCATTTTTCGGGGCATATCCTCCAAAATCATTATTAAAAAAAACAAACACATCTCTCCCTTGCTCAAGCCATTCCTTTATCTTTTTGGCTTCTAATATCAATTGCTCTTTTTCATATTCACCCCGATACCTGCCTGTGGGTCCATGCTTGCGGATATATACCCAACTCGCTGTAATTACATTATCAAGTTCACACCCTTTATAGTCTTCAAGACAAATAGAAATATTATATGTTTCCATTATTTCAAAGATTTCCTTTGAAAAACTTTTTTTATTCCGTAATTCAACTGCTAATAACGCACCTTTGAATATGTCGAACCATATTTGGAAAAATTCATCGAACAATTCTACAGTGGGTATAAAAGAGGGGGGAAGTTGAAGTAAATAAACCTTCGTTTTTTCTTGCAGTGGAAGCACGGAATCGTGAAATTTTTGGAGTTCTCCTTGGATATTTTTTAATCGTAACTCATGAGATATTCTGCGCCATATTTTTATAACAAAAGAGAATTCGAGGGGAGTAATATTTTTCCATTTCTGGAGTAATGAAGGGTTCGGTAATCGATAGAAAGTTGAGTTTACCTCAACTGCATTGAAAATAGAGGAGTAATATTTCAGCCAATCTTGTGTGGGTACAGAACGCGGATAAAAAACTCCTTTTGCCCAATGGGGATAACTCCACCCACTTGTACCTATATATAGGCTTCCATCTTTTTTATTACATTGTCCCGACATATTTCTAATGTGTATGAACACACATACAATTATTATTCTACCGTAGCAATTTCATCGTTGAAAGTCGGCTTCAATTTTTTACCCGGAGGTAGGATAATAAAATCATCCGAGTATTCCCATTCTCCTAATAACCAACGAATTAATAGTATGGGGTCCCCTTTGAATTCATAATATTCCCAACCTAAATGCCGGGCTGAATTTTGCGTGAATTGTTTCGCCATCTCCCGATTCCCTACTCCTAAATCGATATACCCCGCACAACGGTAATTTTTCTTCCATGTTTCTAAGGATTCAATCAGATAATCAATATTTTCATTTCCATAGATTTCGCTTAATAATTCACGAACCGCTTTCTCTCTGTCGGGACCGGGCATTACACTATCTTCTATCCAGCCTGGAGTAAACCAGAAAATACCTTGAAATTGATTAAAATACTCCCGGTATCGTTCTCGACTCCCCAAAAAGAAAGTTATACAGTCATGGGCTTTAAGGAAAACCAACGGCGTGTGTTTAGATGTAATATTCAATGTCCCATTACTGCATAAACCATAGCCAACAAGAATAGCGTCGTATTTTAATTCATCTACCTCATCAATTTTCTTCTGTAATCGTTCATGAAGACATTGAGGGGCATCATGCAACCCTTGTTCTAAAAAATGATAATCATACACATGGGGAGAAAGAGCGGAGTAGTATGCTATTTCTCGCCAAAGTACATGGCACGCGACAACAGCATACCGCTTAGGTTTAGCATAACCAATTTTCTCAGACAATTTTTTCTTAAGTTCAAAAGCGTCCATAGTTGGATGTATTGTATACTATTACAGTTAAACAAACAAATTAACACTTGCATTTCCTGCTTCACCTAAATAGTAACCAACACCTCCAATTTCAACATCATCTATTAATTCCTCTTTTTTGATACCCATTACATCCATTGACATGGAACAGGCCACAAGTTGAACGCCGGAATCTATCGCATTTTTTATTAGTTCGGGCAAAGTCATAACATTTTTAGATTTCATTACATACTTCATCATCTGGGTTCCAATCCCCCCCATGTTCATTTTAGAAAGTTTTAATTGGTTAACCCCGCGAGGCATCATCATCCCGAACATCTTTTCTAAAAGCCCTTTTTTAACTTTTATTGTCCTTTCTTTACGAAGGACATTCAATCCCCAAAAGGTAAAGAATATCGTTGTTTTATATCCCATTGCTATGGCACCATTTGCAATTACAAAACTGGCCATAACACGGTCCAAGTCATTTGAAAAGCAGATAATTGTTATAGCCTTTGACACCGGCAAATCACATGAAACTGCTGTCCCGGATAAATCTTGTTTATATTCCTGCCCTTTAACAATCTCTACTATATATCCTTTCCCTTCCGGACGCACCTGTAAAACACGATTGCCTGTTTTTTCACACCAAGCAGGAACATCACAAGTAAAACCTACATCTGTAGCATATACCTCTAATAAATCGCCCGGACGGAGTTTTTCCATAACCTGTTTTACTTTCAAAATAGGTCCCGGGCACTGCATACCTGATACATCCAATCGATGTCTTTCAGGAACAACAATAGAGTCATCAGCAGGAGCCGTCTCCGATTTTGGAATGCCCGAAGAAGGCGAGGGCGTAAGTGAAGATGGTTTCCTGTGAAACCAAGCCCATGTGCGAAAACCACCGTTTAGATTAAGGACATGAAAACCTTGTTGTTTCAAAAAACGATAGGCAATGTAACCTCTCAAACCCACCGCACAATAGGTAACTATAACCTTATCGCGAGGAACCTCATGGACACGACTCCGCAATCGGTCAACCGGGATAAGAGTAGCATTTGGAATCGTTCCTACCTCTGCCTCCGTAGGTTCCCGCACATCTAAAATATAGGAATCCGGCGGAATGGCATCCGGTTCCACAACATCTACATCGCCACGAAGTATATTGGACGCTACATATCCCACCATATTGATACCATGTTTGGCACCACCCCATTGTGGACTGTAGGCTAACTCTTCATCCTCTAAATCGAACACCGTCTTACGATGACGAATTGCCATCGCTAAAATGTTAATCATACTTTCTACGCCTTCAGAACCTACTACTTGTGCTCCTAAGATGTTTCCCTTATTGTTAAATAGAATCTTGACACTAACAGGTTGGGCTCCCGGGTAATAACGCGGATGTTGCATAGGATGCACATACGCCCTTCGATACTCGAGCCCTAATGTTTTCGCCTGTGCCTCCGTTATACCCGTCTGAGCCACGGCAAGATTGAATACTTTTACAATACCTGTTCCTTGAATGCCACCGAAACGGCTATTTCTTCCACAAATATGGTCTGCACAAACCCGCCCTTGACGGTTTGCCGGACCGGCTAATGGAACCGATATTCTGCCCCCCGTAATAACATCCGAAACTTCAACCACATCACCCACAGCATATATATTGGGGTCGCTCGTCTGCATATATTCATTAACACGGACATGACCCGTTTGTGATAGTTCCAAACCTGCATCCTTCGCCAATTGACTATTTGGGCGAACACCCGCACATAGACATATCAAATCACTATTAATCACTTTCCCACTTTTCAGAACAACTCGACCCTCTTCTATCCTTTGGGCGGTTTCCTGTAAATATACATTAACTTTGTTTAAAAGAAGTTCTTGAAGGATGGGAACTGTCATTTCAGCATCCATACGAGGCATAACATGGTCTTGCATCTCTACTAATGACACCTCTATACCGCGATGCCTTAAGTTCTCTGCCAACTCCAAACCAATGAAGCCAGCCCCTATTACACAAGCAAGTTTACTTTCAGGCAAGCGTTGAATAATCTTGTCCATATCACTTAGATGATTTAATACAAATACCTTTGGACTATCTACACCGGGGATTGGTGGAATTAATGGGACCGAACCCGTAGCAAGGACAAGGATATCGTAAGGGAAAGTCAATACAGTATTATTGGTTAAATTCTTAACTACCACTTCTTTCTTATCTCGATTAATAGAAATTACCTCATGATGGGTGCGAATGTCTAAACCGTATCGCCCTTGTAAGCCCTTTTCTGTTTGAATTAACAATGAAGAACGGTCGGGGATAATTCCGCCTATATGATAGGGCATACCACAATTGGCATAAGATACATCCCCTCCTTTTTCAAAAACAATCACTTCCAAACTATCATCTAACCTTTTCAATCGAGTGGCACAACTCATCCCACCCGCCACTCCACCTACAACAACAATTCGTTTCGTTGTCATATCTTTATCTCCTTCTTTTCTTGTTTATTTTCATTTTTTAATAGAGTCTATGAACTGGAACAAATTTTCGAAAATAATTGAACCAAATTTTCTTTCAGTTCTTTTGCCTTTTTCCTGTCCTCCCCTATGGAAGCGATACATTCATCTAAATGTTCTCGCAAAATAACTTGCCCTAAGGAATGCAAAGCCCCCCGCACTGCTGATACCTGTTTTAAAACATCAAAGCACGGTCGTTCATTCTCCACCATCAGTCGAAGCCCACGAACTTGCCCTTCAATCCGATTTAACCGTTCGATTATTTTTGTTTCTTTATCTTTATGGTTCATATAAAAACTCCTATATGATATACATATACCATGTATAAGTATAATATAAATAATAATTGCAATTCAACTAACATTTCTGCTTAAATCAACACCTATTTCTTGTTGTGAATAATACACCCCCGAACCCCGCCCTTGTAGGATTATTCCTCAGAAGAAATTGTGTACGACCGGATAATGGCCAATATCATCAATGTTAAAAAAGTTATGTTTTACTTATCCTTCAACCCATAGTTTGGCTAATTTATTGTTAGGGTCTAATTCAAGGATTTTTTTCCCAATTGTTTTTGCCTCCTCTTTTTTGCCCGTTTGTTTTAAGCAAATACCCTGTTTGTTTAAAACTGTTATGTAGTCAAACTTTTCGTGATAGAAATAATAATTACGGTTCTTGTCCATACGATTTTCGACTTCACAAAATAACTCGCAGGCCTTGTTATAATATCCCCCCAATAGGGCTATTTCTCCACGCATAAAATAACTTTCGGGCTGTTCAGGTGCTACCTCCGTAGTTTTTTCTAATAATTCCTCTGCTTTTTTGAAATGTTCTTCTGCATTTTCGATGAGTCCTAACACTTTCTCTGTTTTGGCCAGTATATAAAGTGCCATGAAATGACTCCCTCCTAATTGAACCGACTTCAAAGCCCACTCATAGGCTCTTTCCCATTGTCCTTTTGAAAAATAATACACGGTCATCCCAATTAATGACTTCCCATGATTGGGTCTTAATCCGAGTGCTTTTTGAAACATACTCCCCGCATCTTCTATTCGATCCTGGCATAAATATATAAACCCTAATTCCGCCAGAGACGGGATGTGTTCTTCCTGGAGGCGAATTGCTTCTTCCAGTTCTTCTTTCGCTTTGACAAGTTGCCCCGAACGGAGATAGCATCTCCCTAATTGATACCTGCCAATATGGGATTTAGGATTTAACTCCAAGGATTGTTTGAGCGTTTTTTCAGCGGAAACAAGGTCTCCTCTCATCAATTCTGTTAAGCCTTTGTCATATAATGCATCAAATTCACTCTCTCCATTCCACATATTAAAAATTCTCCTTAAATCAATTCGAGGGGGACTTTATTTTTTCCAGAGCCTGACGAACAAAATCCTCAGGCACATTTGAATCAATCGATACCTCTCCAATTCTTCGTGGTAAAATGAACCGCAATTTTCCGGCTTTTGCCTTTTTGTCTCGTTTCATAGACTGCATAACTTCATCAACGGGTAAAACAGACCAATGGATAGGTAAGCCATACTTTGCTAAGACTTCTCGATGTCGTTGGGGAACATCCTCGGATACAAAGCCCATTTGAACGGCCACCTCCGCCGCCGTAATCATGCCTAAGGCGACAGCCTCTCCATGAAGAAAGGTTTTATACTGTGTAACCGCCTCAAACGCATGCCCAAAAGTATGTCCGTAGTTTAAGTAAGCCCGTATATTTTGTTCCTTTTCATCTTTCATTACAATGTCTGCCTTAATTTCACAGGAACGGATAACAGGGTATAACAAACAATTCAAATCCTTTTGGATGAGCAGTTCTGCATTGTCCCGGCAATACTCAAAAAGTCCTTCATCAGCAATAATCCCATGCTTAATAATCTCTGAAAAACCTTCACGGTATATCCGTTCAGGCAATGTGGCTAATAAATTGAGGTCAATAATTACGGAATGCGGTTGATGAAAAGCACCTAATATATTTTTGCCAAGCGGATGATTAACACCTGTTTTCCCACCTATACTGGCATCGACCTGAGACACAATCGTTGTCGGCACCTGAATAAATGGGATTCCCCGCATATAAGATGCGGAAAAATAACCCGCAACATCTCCTACAACACCTCCCCCAAGAGCGACAATCCCACTCGAACGGTCTAATCCCCCTTGCAACATGGTTGTGCATATCTCTTCAATCTGTTGGAGTGTTTTATATTCCTCTCCTGGGGGTAACACATGTACTACATATCCCTGTGGAGATACCTTCTTGACTTGTTCTTCACACAGGGACAGGTAATACCTTGCGACATGGGTATCCGTTATTATGCCTATTTTCCCTTTCCATCCGAGGCGTATTAATTCCTCTGCTAAAATGGGAACAATATCAATGCCTATGTAAATAGGATAGGAATGCCCACTGAGTTGAATCCAGACCGTTTTTAGTTTGGAGGTTAAATCTGACATATCTTTTTCCGTATTAGGTTTAATGTTTTATCTTGACGGACTTCCCTGTCAGGGCTGATTTCTCGGCAGACAGAATAATTTCTAATGCTTTTTTACCTTCTTCGGCTGTACAATACGGGGGCTCTATTCCTAAAATAGCACGGACAAAAGCACCTCCAATATCAATTCCCCAACTCACATTGCTATAAGGTTCCGGCAAGGGGAAAACAATTTCGCATAGCGGTTTTACTAAACTGGCTATTACTGGTTTTTCCGGATTAACACCTACTTGAAGAGACCCTCGTTCGCAGTGAAGAATAATATAATCCGCCGACATCCCTTTTACGGTCCACGAAGCGGATAAGGTTCCTAATGTTCCATCGGTAAATTTCAATGCAGAAACAAAATTATCTTCAACGGTTGCGCCGGGTTTCTCTAATCGCCCATAAAAAGCACATATCTCCGCTACTTCTTTTCCCGTTAGGTAGCGAATAAGGTCGGCTTTGTGAACACCTAAATCGGCCATTGCACCAAACCGTGCTTCTTTTTTGTTAAAAAACCATTTTCCGGTTGGGCTCCATTCTTCCGGACCTGCATGGCCAAACATTGCAGTTACATGAAGTATTTTTCCAAGGATACCGCTTTCCACAACTTCTTTTGCTTTACGGTGTTCCGGGAAACGACGCTGACTCTGGTTTACCATCAACAATAGACCTTTCTTCTTTGCGGTATCTATCATTTTCTGGGCTTCATCCAGGCTGGTCGCCATGGGCTTTTCTACAAGGACATGACAGCCGGAGTTCAGTGCCATAATCGTTGCGGGTCCGTGATAAATATTCGGCGTGCAAACGGATACCGCATCTATCCCTCCCTCCTTCAACATTTGTTTATAATCCGAATAAATACGAGCAGAAGGGGCCAATTGTTTCGCTAATGCCTCCGCCTTGCTTTTATCCACATCACAAAAAGCCACCAATTCTGCCTGTGAGCAGGCATGAAAATCCGGCACATGAACTCGTTCTGCTATTGCTCCACAACCAATTATTCCTACTCTCACTTTTTTAGACATACAACATACTCCTTTTCATTACAGTTTTATTGTGGTTTGGATATATCAATCCATTTATCCGATAATTGAACCATCGATTTTTTGTAATTGACTTTATTATCCCAAAAAACAATTGTATTTCCATAATTCCGGAAAATTTATATTGAGGTAAAACATCATGAGGAATTTATACCGCAGACACAACAGATTTTCAATAGTTTTTTTCGTTGCTCTCGTCAAAATAGCATTTTTGGGCCTTGCCTATTGTCAGGACTTACCCAAGGAAAAGGTAAGCAATCTCTCCGATTTATGGAAGAAAAATTATAAGGATATTATAAGTGGTTTTGGAAACATGTATAATTTTCATGTATTACATGAACCGAATGCGGATTATCCATTTAAAGCATGGTTTTTTGGATGGGCGGTAGAAGACTGTAATAGAAATATCCCCGGATTCAAAGGTTGTGATGCCATATTTTTAGCACGGGCTCGAAAAATAGAAGGTCCTTGGGAAGTATATGCCGGAGAAAATAAATGGGATAATACAGGCAACCCAAAACTGTGGAGACCTCTTTTCAACCCTACAATGAATCATTATGATGAGTGGCACAATGGCGACCCTTCTGTCAT
>CAKZKR010000014.1 GCA_937124615.1 uncultured bacterium | reverse complement strand
TTTATTAGAAGTATTTGTTTTAATCCCTTGTTTCTTTTTAATTGCTTTGCGATAATGTATAACTGCTTCAGTATGTGTATCAATATCTTTACTAAATGTATGGGTTTTCCCATCATCATTAGCAACAAAGTATAAATACTCACCCACATCGGGAAACAATGCAGATCGTAAACTTGAAATTCCAGGATTTGATATAGGCGTAGGAGGAAGACCTTTATTTTTATATGTATTGTAGGGGGAGTCTACTTCTTTATCTGCATTCGTTAGTAATACTCCATATTTTTGAGTAGCATATTGTAATGTTGCGTCAATCTGTAATGGCATATTTTTCTTCAAACGATTGTATATAACCTGAGCAATAAGAGACCTCTCTTTTTCTACTTTTGCTTCCTCTTCTATTAACGATGCTATGATAACTTTTTGAAATTTTTCTTCATTTGAAAGTTCATACCCACTTTCCTCCATTAACTTTTTCCACTCCTTCTCAAACTGATTAATCATAACATCAGCAAGTGATTTTGCATCAGGAATCTCTTCAAACAAATAGGTCCCAGGCATTAAAAAACCTTCAACAGTGGGTCCCGGAATATTCTTTTCTTTTGCATATTCTATCGAATTCACAATATTCAAAAATCTTTCAGGGTCAGGTGTTATTTGAGCTATTTGCCAATTTGTTAAACCTTCCGGAACTGTTATCTTATATACATATATAGGTCGAACAGGTCCTTTTAGAAGCAGTTCGTATATCTGTTTAACAGAATATCCTTTGGGAATAGAATATATTCCATATTTTATATCCCTGTCTCCTCCTTTTATCTTCATTAAAGCAAGAAATAAAAACTCGTGAGGGATAAATCCTTTTTCTCGCAGTATACAGGCCACATCCTTCGCTGTACTTCCCTTATTAATTGTAATTTCAACATATTCTCCAGGAATTTCATCTTTCATTACATATACATAACCTCCTATAGCAACAACTCCCCCTATTAAAATGAAACAAATAACAATCCCTAAAATTATGAATATTATTTTAAGTAATCTTTTTTTCATAGGGATATATGTGTTACTTTTTCTTACATATTTCCAAATATGTCTCTAATAGTTTTGCCGCTGCAACTTCATCGATAATTTTTTTTTGTTTTTTTCTATTAACACCAATATTTGATAAAGCCCGTTGTGCAACTGAAGTTGTTAGTCTCTCATCTACCATTTCAATATCTATGTTAATTTTCTTTTTTATTTCCTCAAAAAAACTTTTTACTTTTGCTGTCTGTATTCCTTCAGTTCCATTCATTTTTAAAGGATAACCAATAATTATTCTCTTTACCTCTTTTTCCTTAATAATATTTTCTATTGTTTTTACAAAATCTGTTGTTTTTCTTAGATCTATTATGGTTAGAGGAAATGCAAAAATCCTTGAAGGATCACTTATTGCTAAACCCATTCGCACTTCACCATAATCAATTGCAAGTATTCTTCCTTCTTCCAATTTATATCCCTTTCATATTTTAATAACAAAACGCTTTATTCTATAATTATATAAATATAAAATGATTTCTATGATTATAACGCTTTTGGGAGTTTTTCATGCATATTGAAGACAGACCCATTCATTTTTCTGCTGAATTGATACATAATCCGACACCCATAAACAAAGAATCGTTACAACGACTTTACTATGACTTAATAGGTTCACCGGTTGCCTATGATAGCATTGACTTTAGTTTTCCCATGCAAACACGTTTTTACTCTACACGCGGAAATAGAAGTCAATCTATAGTTCTTTTTCTTTTAGACAGAACCATAATTATTGAAGAATGGACATCTATAACTTTTGAAGAGTATTTAAACAAAGTAAAAGAATTAGGACCGAAGATACTGCAAGCAAGAAATCAGATGCTTTTCCTTGCTCACACAGGCACTCTACGCTCAACTTACGCACTTACCAGATACGATGATGCCAAATCTTTCATTGTGGATAAATTATTAAATCAATCACAGGAATTATTGTTTGATTATTTTGGAAGGCCTTTAGCAACCACAGGAATACGACTTGTATTCCCGGAATCGAACGACACACCTGGAATATATCATGTCCTTGTTGAATCATTTCGGCATAGTAAAAAAGAACTATTCGTAGAGGTTCGTGGCATTTTTGGTAGAAATCCTGTATCTATACAAAACATTGACTTGGTTATTGAAAACTTAAAAGAAATGCGTGAATTCCTTACCAAACGCGTCCAACCTTTTTTAGCACAATATGATTAATATTTACCATCCTCTTAAACGGTAAACATCGAGTGGTTCTCTATCCGTTGGTAATGGGGGGTGATAAGATAAATTTGAGATTTCTTCCCATTGCTCTTTAGAAAGTTTTAAATCAACACATTGAACAACTTCTTTAAATTGTTCGAGAGTCCTTGCACCTAACAAAATCGATGTAACCATAGGGTTATGCTTCACCCAACACGCAGACAGTACTGCAGGTGATACATTTCTTTCTTCAGCATATTTTACAAATCTCTTTGTAATTTCTTCATAAATCGGATTACTATAACGATGTTGATACATCTTATTCTCGTTCAACCTTCCCGTATCACCTTTCAGATACTTTCCTGTTAATATACCTGCACCAAGAACATTGTACGGAACAACTGCAAGGTTTTCTTGTTTCGCAAGAGGTAAAATCTCTACTTCTACCTGCCTTTTTATCAGGCTATACATTGGTTGTATACATACAACAGGAGCATAACAATATTCCCGTGCAACTGATATTGCTTGCATTATTTGCCATGCCGAAAAATTAGATATTCCCATGTATAGAACTTTTCCCTGCATAATTAGAGTATGTACAGCCTCTAAAGAATATTCGATAGATGTATGCTCATCCCAATGATGAAGATAAAGTATATCGAGATATTCTGTCTTTAACCTTTGCAAAGACTCTTCCACAGATTGCATAATATTTTTTTTTGATAAACCTTCGTTGTTAATACCCTTTTGTGAAGGGAAAAATACTTTTGAAGCAAGAACGATATCTTTCCTTTTCTTCCCTAACCATTCTCCTATAATTTTTTCTGTTTCCCCTCTATTATAGTTGTGAGCTGTATCAAAGAAATTTATACCCATTTCATATGCATAGTTCATAATTTGAAAACTAACTTCTTTGTCTGCTTCATTTCCAAAGGTCATTGTTCCTAAACATATTTCAGAAACCCTTAAACCCGATCTCCCTAATAAAACATACTCCATAAAATATCTCCCTCTTAAATATCTTATACAAACAAAAAGTGGCGGCGCAGGGATTCGAACCCCGGACACGCGGATTATGATTCCGCTGCTCTAACCAACTGAGCTACGCCGCCATTAGGGATTCTATTATACAAAAATTACTCCTCTTATTTCTACACAGTAAAATTTTGACATGGAATTTATTGATTGTAAAGTGTTATTTTATCTTTATAAAGAGAAGGGAGATTTTTATGACTGTAGTCTTATCATGGAACATTAATGGATTTCGTTCCATATTTAAAAAAGGTTTTACTGAATGGTTAGAACAAGTTTCTCCTGATATTATTTGTCTGCAAGAAACAAAGTTAAAACCTTCTGATATAAGTTCACATTTTTTTCCTATCCCTCAATATTACCATACATACTGGAGTTTCTCTAAAAAACCTGGATATAGTGGAACTGCTTTTTTTTCCAAAGAGAAACCTACTGAACTCATTGAAGTAAATGAACCTGATTTTAATGATGAAGGAAGAGTACAAATAGCAGATTTTGGCAATTTTATTCTTTGTAACTCTTATTGGCCCAATAGTCAGGAAGAGAAAAAACGATTGCCTTACAAACTCAAGTTCATAGAGAAATTACAAAGAATACTTCTTGACTTCGTTCAAAAGAACAAAAATATACTTGTCTGTGGTGACTTTAACATAGCACACACAGAAATTGACCTGGCTCGTCCGAAAGAAAACGAAAATCATGCCGGCTACTATCCGGAGGAAAGAGAATCCATGACAAAATTTTTAAAATCAGGTTTTATTGATACTTTTCGAATGTTTTGTAAAGAAGGGGGATATTACACATGGTGGTCATATAGAACCAATGCAAGAACCCGAAATATTGGCTGGAGAATTGATTATCATGTAGTAAATGAAATATTTAAAAAACATGTAAAAAAATCCTGGATATTATCAGATGTTTTTGGGTCTGATCATTGTCCTATAGGTATAGAAATCAAATAAATGGGCTTATATGTATGAAAAAATCTTATGTTACAACAAAACAAGGCGATACAGGAAAAACAAAATTACCTGATGGTCAATGGGTTTCAAAGGACACCGATATTATTGAATGTCTTGGTTCATTAGACAGTCTTCGTGCACACTTATCTTCCCTGAGATTGCAAATCTCACAAACGGACAACCCCAACAAAGATTTTCTCTTAGATGTATTACTCTGGATTATTCATTGTTGTTTTATTACTGGGACACAAATATCGGACCCTTCAGGAAATCTGTTACCTGCACATCATCCCCGACTTAATCAAAAACATTTAGAACAATTAGAAAAGTGGCAGGAAAAATTAGAAGAACAACTAAATTTACCAAAAAAATTTATTGCATCAGCAAGTAATACTATTTCCGCTTACTCTGATGTTGTAACCACTATTGCGAGGGAGTTTGAACGCAGATTAGTATCTTTTACCAAAAGTCATCCCGATTTTAATAACGAAGTAGTATTACCTTTCTACAACCGTTTAAGTGATTTTCTCTTCATTATTTCACGAACCCTCGATAATAATCTTTTCAACACAGTAGATTATTCTCTTATTCAATAAATTTATTTTGCTTTTTATTAATTATTTAATACTTTCTCAATAAAACGTTTTAATCCATTGATATATATTTCCCCTGTGATAATAAAACCTTCGTTATGGTCGCCAGTAATTTCTAAAAATTCTTTTTCTGTTTCTAATAATTCAAATATTTTTTTCCCATGATAATATTTTACAACTGTATCCTGTGGACTATGAATTACTAATACAGGGGATTTTATATTTTTCACTTTCCTTTTTGTATAAAACTCATTTCTTTTTGCGAACCGTTCCGGAAACCATGAAAAAACATCTCTTGCCACATCTATGGTTGAAAGAAATGTACTTTCGAGTATTACCCCTGCACAATCAACTCTTGTAGCCAAATCAGCCGTTACAGCGCCACCTAAAGAGCGACCAAAAAGAATAATATTTTGGGGAGAACATTTTCTTTCTTTTATTAAGTATTGCCACATTGCTAAGGCATCATTACAACATCTTTCTTCTGAAGGCTTTCCTGTTGACTTTCCATATCCACCATAATCATAAACTAAAACATCCAATCTTAATTTTCTAAATATACCCACGGACTCCAATCTGTCTGCAATATTCCCTGCATTTCCATGTGAAAACAAAACAACGCCTTTTGCTTCCTCACAAGGGATATACCATCCATGAGTTTTATAACCATCAACAGTAACAAAGACATCCTCATACTTCCACTGATAAAATTCTGGTGTTCTATAAACCAAGGATGTTCTTTGATACAGAATTCCTGGAAAAACATATTTTGCAAACAAAGAGAACGAACACATAACAATAACAACCAATATAATAATACAAAAACACAAAAAACTATATTTAGATACATTTATTTTCATTTGGTTCTATAAATCTATTTCTGTCCGTAATACGCTTCATTCCCCCATTTCCTCTCATAGTGTTTTCTTATATATTTCTCTTCTAACACTTCCAGGTTTCCATTGCTAATCATAATAGTATGATATGCCATCTCTGCTAATTTTTCGAGTACAAACGCAGTTTCTACCGCATTTTCAACATTTTCTCCCCATACAAAAGGACCGTGTCCGGGCACAAGAACTGCTCTACATTTTCTCTCTCCATTTTTTATTATACACTGAACAATTTTTTCGCCAATCGATTGTTCATAATCTTCTATATTCGGCAACTCCGTTAAAGGTATATCACCGAAAAAATAATCTGCATGTGTTGTTCCTAAACAAGGGATGGGGGTTCTTGCTTGGGCCCAACATGTTGCAAAATGGGAATGCGTATGAACAACAGCATTGGCATAGGAAATATTTTTATAAATAGCAAGGTGGATAGGTAAATCTACAGACGGTTTTAAATCTCCTTCAACAATTTGACCTTCCATGTCTACAACAACCATATCTCTTACTTTTAATTTATGATAGGGCACTCCACTTGGTTTGATTACAACTACATTGTGTTCTCTATCAATTCCGCTTACATTTCCCCATGTCAAAATAACAAGTTTTTCTTGAACTAACTGTAAATTTCCTTCAAAGACTTCTTTCTTCAATCTTTCTAACATACTTTTCCCTTTATTCAATTACATCTACATCAGATAGAATTATCTCACTTACTCTCTCTGGATTTTCCATAATCGAAGTCAAAATTTCTTCTATTTTTTTTGCACATCTTAGATTCATAATTTCCGTGCGTATTTTCCCAATGTAAGGATAGCCATGTAGATATCCATTGTAAAACTTTCTAAATATAGGAACTCCCCTTTGCTCACCGTAATACTCAAGATGCTTCTTGAAATGAATTAGACACCAATGTATCCGTTCTTTTATATCGGGCTCAGGTACATAATCCCCTTTTTCTAAAAACATTTTGCATCGTTTAAATAGAAATGGATTACCGATAACAGCCCTTCCAATCATAATTCCGTCTGCACCCAAATCAAAACACTGCTTTACATCCTGCGGGGTTTTTATATCTCCATTTGCAACAATAGGTATGTTCGATTTTTCCTTTATTTTTGGTATCCATGTCCAATCAGCATTTCCTTTAAGACCTTGCTGTCGTGTCCGTAGGTGGACAGTAATAAAATCAATTCCTATCTTATGAGAAATGTCTATAACATCATAAATAGTAATGTTTTTTTCATCCCAACCTAATCTCGTTTTTAATGTAACAGGTAATTTTGTACTCATTTTAACTTCAGATAAAACTCGTTCTAACTTCCTTAAATCTTTTAATAAGCCTGCTCCATCTCCCCTATTAACAATCTTCTTCACCCAACATCCCGCATTAATATCAATAAAATCAGGGGCAAAGCTTTCAACTTTCTGACTCGCACTTGCCATTGATAACTCTGCACTACCATATAATTGAATACCGATAGGTCTCTCTTCTTCATTAAAATGCATCTTTTTAAAAGACCTATCTACATTGCGGATTACTGCTTCTGCACTTATAAACTCTGTAACAACAACATCGGCTCCCCATTCTTTACAAATATTGCGGAAAGGATAATCAGTTACATCATCCATTGGGGCAAGAAATAATGGTTTGTCTATATCATAATTTCCTATTTTCATTTTTCTGGTTTATGACTCATCTCTTTTTGATAGTTTCATTGCACAAAATTTAGGACCACACATTGTGCAGTAATTCTGATTTATCTTTCCTTCTTTATCTTCTTGCAAACAAGGATTGCTCTCGAAAAACATCTCCATTGATTTCTCGGGATCTAATGCCAATGCAAACTGGTCTTCCCACGAAAATTTAACTCGTGCTAATGCCATGAGACAGTCACGAATAAATGCAGAGGGTAAACCCTTTGCTATATCTGAGGCATGAGCGGATATCCTATATGTAATCACACCCTCTCTTACATCATCTCTATCTGGCAGACCAATATGTTCTTTAGGCGTAACATAACATAACATAGCAGTACCAGCGGAACCAATAAGTGTAGCACCTATTGCAGAACTGATATGGTCATAACCTGTTGCTATATCTGTAACAACAGGACCTAATGTATAAAACGGTGCAGAATTACACCATTCTTTCTGAACTTCTATATTTTCCAGAATTTTATTCACAGGGATATGACCGGGACCTTCATGCATTACCTGAACATCAAATTTTTCTGCCCTTTTAGCCAGTTCACTCTGAATTTTTAATTCAGCAAATTGAGCCTCATCATTAGCATCATAGATACATCCCGGTCTTAGACCATCACCAATAGAAACAGCCACATCGTACATAGTCAAAATTTCACATATCTCATCCCAATGAGTATATGTAAAATTCTGTTGTTTATGCGATTTCATCCAGCGAGCAATAATAGATCCTCCACGACTAACAATACCTGCCAGTCGTTTTTCTATTAAGGGTAAGTGTTCCTGTAACAAACCTGCATGAATGGTAAAATAATCCACCCCTTGTTCTGCTTGTTCAATTAGTACATCCCGATATAATTCCCATGAAATATCTTCCGGTCTCCCCTCTACTCTTTCTAAAACTTCATAAATCGGCACTGTTCCTACCGGAACCGGTGAATGACGAATTATGGTCCCCCTTATCGTATCTATTTCTTCGCCGGTACTCAAATCCATAACAGTATCAGCACCACACATTACAGCCCAAACCATCTTTTCAACCTCTTCCCTTATCCCACTTCTAACAGATGAATTGCCTATGTTTGCATTAATTTTTGTTCGTAACCCCTGTCCAATACCCATTGGTTCTAATTCGGTATGATTAATATTAGCAGGGATAATAATTTTTCCTTCTGCCACCTGTTTACAAATCCATTCAGGGGATAACGTCCCCTTCTCCATGACCTCGTTTGCTTTCTCTTTCCACAACCATTCTACCCATAATGTATTCTGTGTTATTTCTATGCTCTCACGATATGCGACATATTCCATTTCAGGGGTAACAATACCCTTTCGTGCATAGTATCGCTGTGTAGCCCGTTTCCCATCTTTTGCTCTTCGAACCGTTTTATTCCCTTTCTGATAATTTTGTATTTCACTTCTTGCTTCAATCCATTCTTCCCGTATTTTTGTGATACCTTCTTGGAGATGGCACAGAGTATCAATATTAAAATAAGGTCCTGATGTGTCATAAATATGGTATTCAAATACTTGTAACACATTACTTTTTTTTATTTCTTCCGGAACGATTTTTTCATTGATTTTTATTTTTTTTACTGGAATTGAGTAATTAAACTTTTTTCCCTTGATACAAATATAATCTTTTATAATTTTTGACTTTAAAATATTTTCCACAATTTTATCCATTTATTTACCTATATTGACTCCCTTTTCTTATTATATCCAACTTAATAGAAATTAGAAGCATTATTTAGATATGAACAAAAACTTCTATTTTTTCATTTCCTTCACAAATAGAGTATTCGTTTACATGTAACATAGCTACAACATCTTTTATGAGTATCTGGCAAACTTCATTGAACATAGGTGGGCATTGAACATCTATCCTGTTAATGGGTGCTGCCAGACTAATATTTGCTTCAGTTTTGGCTTTCCTTATTGGGTTAATAAGTCCGATAAGGACTTCATATAATCCGGGATATTTCTCTTCTGCAATACCATCAAATTCTCTCATTGATGGCCAGGGACTTTTATGCACAGAAGGGGACATATCCTTGTCATTAGAATATTCCCAATTCCATACTTCCTCCGTTATATATGGTAAATATGGGGCCAATAAACGAACTATAGCACGATGAATAAACCGTAAAGCACTGCATGCTGAAATTTTCTCATTAGTTATTTCCGATTGGTAAACATGGGGTTTTATTATTTCAAGATAGTTATCACAAAAAACACTCCAGAAAAACTCTTCTGTCAACATTAACGATTGTGCATAATCAAAATCATCAAAACTGGCTGTTGCCCTCTGTATACATGTTTTAAGTTCATTAATCACGGCAATATCAATTGGATTTTGTATGGCTTCTTTCCTGAGTAATTCTTTGTCTATATTTTTTAGCTGCATAATTGCAAACTTACTGGCGTTAAATAATTTTGTACATAATTTTCGACCTACTCTAAACGCCTGTTCGTCATAAGCAGTATCCACACCTAATCTTGCTTTTGCAGACCAATAACGGACACTGTCGGCCCCATGTTGTTCAATCAGAGGCTCTGGGGTTACTACATTCCCATGACTTTTCGACATTTTTTTACGGTCAGGGTCTAAGATCCAGCCACTCAATACAACATTTTTCCATGGGATTTCCCCGTCATGCAAGTATGCCTTTACAATAGTATAAAATGCCCATGTTCGAATAATGTCATGAGCCTGTGGACGAATATCCATTGGGAATAATTTTTTATGTCGTTCCGGATTTAAAAACCAATGTGTTGCTATCTGTGGAGTAAGAGAACTCGTTGCCCATGTGTCTAAAACATCAGGTTCACCTGTAAATCCATTGGGTTTATCTCTTTGTTCTTCCTTATATCCTTCTGGAACATCTGATAATGGGTCAACAGGCAAATCTTTTATGTCAGGGACGATAGGTTTGCTATATATCACTTCCCCACCCTCATTTATTGGGTACCATACTGGAATGGGAACACCGAAAAAGCGCTGTCTACTTAAGCACCAATCCTGGTTTAATCCTTCAACCCAATGTTCATACCTTTTATACATATAATCGGGATGCCATTTAATCTTTTTCCCCTGCTCTATAAGTGCCTCCTTTTTGTCTATTATTTTTGTATACCACTGTCGCGTTGGAACAATTTCAAGAGGACGGTCCCCTTTTTCAAAAAATCGAACCGTATGAGTAATGTGTGTTTCAGGACGGTCAATAACCCCTTCTATTTGATTAGCAACTTCCACTAATACTTTTTTTGCATTACCTGTGTATAATCTATGAATTTGCGAGTATATTTCATTGGCCTTGTCTGGATTGAGAGAAGGGATTACAAGATGTCCTGTATCGGACAGATGTTTTAACTTACCGTCATTACTAACGAACTCGATATGCAAGAGTGTTCCATTACGAGCAACAATTTGACGAAGGGGTAAATTAAATTGTTTCCACCACTCTACATCAGTTTGGTCTCCGAAAGTACAAACCATCACAACACCTGTTCCCTTATTGGGATCTGCCTTTTCATCACCCATTATAGGAACAGGAACATGAAACAAAGGCGTTAGAATCGTTTTGCCTATATACTGTTTATACCTTTCATCATTAGGGTGAACCAGTACGGCCACACATGCGGGTAGTAATTCTGGTCGTGTAGTAGCAATTACAAGATAATCGCTACTATTGGGAAAAGGAAACCGAAAATAATAAAAAGCAGAAGGAACTTCTTTATCTACAAGTTCTGCCTGAGCAATAGCCGTTTGATAATCAATATCCCAGAGAACAGGTTTTTCCTCTTGATATATTTCTCCTTTTCTATAAAGTTCAATAAAACTTGCTTGAGAAATTAATCGACAATGTCGGTCAATGGTAGCGTATTCGAGTTCCCAATCATAACTCATTCCGAGCCTTGTCCATAAATTACGGAACGCCTTTTCATCTTCTACAATAACCTGGTCACATAACTCTATAAAATTCTTACGACTAACCGATAAAGGGGATCCTTTTCGTCCTGGAAAAACCTTTAGATTAGGATCGTATGGCATTGAAGGCTCACAACGAACATTAAGAAAATTCTGCACCCTCCTTTCTGTCGGTAAGCCATTGTCATCCCAGCCTATCGGGAAGAAAATATTCTTTCCTTTCATTCTTTGATAACGAACTATAAAATCCTGGTGTGAATAACTAAACATATGTCCAACATGAAGGGAACCACTCACTGTTGGTGGTGGAGTATCAACAACAAAAGTTTCTTCCCGTGTCTTTAATGGGTCCCAACGATATATCCCTGTTTCTTTCCACTTCTTCATCCAATTCTCTTCAATTTTTTTCACATCATAATTTTTGGGCAAATCCATATAAAAACCTTCCTTTATGATTAAAACCAATATATAGATATTTTCTGGAAAATCGAGAGGACAGATGAATAGTATACTAAATCAACCTATTTCTGGGAAAGTTATTCAGTGGAAACAGGAGAATACCCACATCTAAAGTATATTAAAACCTGTTAAACCGTAAGTAAGTAAAAACCCTGCAATATACTGCAAAGGTGGGGAAATAATTCGCGAGCCCAAAGTAATTGCTATAATAAGTCCAAAAGGACCCATTTGTTGTAAAAACTTTTGTCCCTCAGGCGGAAGAAAATAGTTTAATACATGATGTCCATCCAGAGGAGGTAAAGGAATACAGTTAAAAAGAAGTAGAACAAGATTTATCATAACAATCGAAATAGAAACCAAACAGGCAGGAGAGGTAAACATCTCATCAGGAGTTGAAATACCATTCATAATAACAGTAAGTCTCAAAACAAAAGTGAAAACAATTGCTAATAATAAATTTGCCGATGGTCCCGCTATGGCTACAAAAACAGAATGGAGTTTGGGGTTTCTCAAATTTCGAATATTTACAGGAACAGGCTTTGCCCATCCAAATAAAAAAGGAAACTGGGTTATCATCATTAATAACGGCAAAATAAAAGTTCCTAACGGGTCGGCATGTTTTACAGGATTTAATGTCAATCGTCCCAACATCCTTGCAGTAGGGTCACCAAAACGATCTGCTGCCGCAGCGTGTGCCGCTTCATGTGCAGAGAGACAAAATAACAAGCATGTATATTGAACAACTATTTGTAAAATACGGTCAGCCATTATTAACCCTCATTGATGTTGAGTAAGTATACTTCATATATAATATGACAAGTCAAAGAGATATAATGTTTCTAAATTTTGCATTAACCAAAGATGTTTAATATATTGTTATTAAAAACATACATTTTTATTCTTGTGATTTTAACAAAAAACAAAAGTAACGTGCTTGATAATTCCCCCCTTTTATGTAATTTTTTAAATCTGTTTTTCCATCCAAAACTCACACAAATAAGCACCAAGGATTTTTTATGCCAAATAAAGGATTATTTGGGTTTTTATATCGAAAATGAAAATAAAATCCAATCAGAAAACTTGTATTTAGATAAAGAAATTCTCTTAACTTGTCTATCGCTCATCTTCAAACCCATTGGGAAAAATATTTTTACTGTTCACTACGAGGAAACTCAAGAAGTCGGTTATAGAATTCCAAACCTCGTCTTCTTTTCATCTAATAATTTAGAAGAGATTACAGACTTTATACTGCTTGATGATTTCTTACCTATCTGCACCTCTTTTATAAATAATCAGTGGACGAAAAGCACAAATGGAGGAAAATTCCAGATCAAACACAATCAAATTATCTTTAAACTTGCAGGCTTCAAAGTTCTGGATAACAAACATAACATCTTGAATGAACTCATTCCTGACCTTCCATCCCTTCCACTGAAGAAAATAGAAGAATTTATTGAAAATAAACTACCTCTATGGAATTGCAATAAACTAATCGACATACAAACATTTTTTTATTCCATATGGAACAATTTGAAACAACTTATAAACAAGTCTGAAAAAATTGAAATTAAAATAGACCCGTTAATACCCATCATAAAAATACCTGAAATCACCTTTTCATCATTACTGCTTTGTGCCTGCTCTCCCTTTTTTATTTGTACTGATTCAAAACACAGTGCGTTAACTATAAGTTATAGCGAAAGTAATAAACTTTTTGAAATTGAAACTATGCTAAAGACAGATAAACCTTTTGTATATCCTGACAATGCATATAAAATACTAAATTATCTTATTGAAGAATTAAAAGGAATATTTACCATTGAACAAACACAAACAAAAACCGATTATACATCTATAATTAACATCCATGTTCCCGATAATATAGGAATCTTTCTTGACAAAGAAATACCGGGCTGGGAATGTCTTTCTTCTGAAAGTAAAAGCATTTTATATCGTTTGGGTAGTGACTGTTCTATCCCATATGAACATCCCTTCATATCAGAACTTATATGTTTCGAAATAGAGAATTATTTTCACAATGTTTTTTTAATGCCACTATTTAAAAACCTTGCATATGAAGTTTTGAAGAAAAATAAAAATATTTTGAGTCCTACTATAAAATCTATATTAGAGGACATAGCAAAAGGAAAAATTAAAAAGAAATTATTAAGCCCTGAACCTACTGGAGAAATAATTGACTTTTTTCTAAAACTACCCGATGGGACAGAAAGAATGTCCAAACTTTATAATACAGATATATCTCTTATAGATTGTTTTACAGCATTGGCAAAAAGTCTAAAGGAATTTCCTGCATCAGCAAAACATTTAATAACTACACTTGTTTTTCTCATACAAAATACAAAAAAATACCCGCATTAGTATTTATATATCTAACTCTTTAATAACCCCATTTATTTCTTTTTCAATTATCGGATAGAGTTCTATATCTGTTTTCCCTGAAAAGTTTTTACGGTATTCGTTTGTACTAATTGCCAATTTTGTCTTGTTATTTTGAATAATCTCTATTTGTATATTTATATTGGGACTTGTAATAAACATTCCCGCGATAGAACCCCCTAAATCTCCTACAGGCAACCTATCAATGTGTGATAAGGAAAATGTTAAAACAACTTTTGCTCCTCCTAAATCCTCACTTTTCCCTATTATAACTTCTCCACCAGCTCTTTCTGCGGAACTTTTCGCTAAACTTAAACCCATTCCTATCACTTTTGATGTTTTTGTAGTATAAAAAGGGTCAAATAATTGTTCCGCATCAACACTAAAACCTTTACCGTTATCCTCTATCTTTAGGATTAGTAAATCTTTTTCCTCATTTACATCTAACGAAATCTTTATTTCTTCAGCACCTGCATTAATTGAATTTTCTATCAAATCAAGTATATGTAATGATAACTCAATCAAACCCTATCACCTCCAACATTGTATTTTCCTTCATTCCTTCTTTAAGTCCTTCAAAATTTAATTTGTTTATAGGGATTCCTGTTCGAACATGTCCAATTTCATCTATTGAATGTGCATCCGTTGAGGTAATTATAGGGATACTTTCTGGCAACGGATAGACCATATTTCTTAAAACAAACTCCTTCTTCTCTATAACCCTTCTGACTGATATTGGAGATATTTCCAGTACATCAAATAAACTATCAGGAATAATACCTAATTGACTTGTAATAGAATATGAGGGGCGGTCTATATGACTGGCAATCACAACAGCATTATGTCTGCGCAATAATACAACGGCATCTTCTAAATCAATCTCCGCTGACAAATATAGAGATTTTGTCTCTTCACCGATGATTTCACCATCTGAATTAATAATACATTGAGGTTCCATAAATTCTGCTCTTTTTATCTCTTCCTTTAATCCCCCTCTTATAATTTCTCCGACTTTTTCTGCATTTTCCAAATCAGGAAATATACCTAAAAAATGTAATTCTTCTTTTGTTTCTATCTCGATACCGGGTAAAAACAAAATTTGCGGAAACCATTTCTGCCCAAATTCATAAAAGGCTCTTACATTTTTTGTACTGTTATGGTCACATATCGCAAATACATTTATCCCCTTTTCTACTATGCGAGGATATATGTTTTGAGGAGTCATATTACGGTCTGCACAAGGTGATAGTATAGAATGAATATGTAAATCGGCATAAATCACGGACAAGATATTATCCTCTTAATCCCATCTCATACAGTTTACCAACTATACTGAATGCTGACTCTGATGATGAGAATAATAATATCCTCTCTTCCTCTGCCTTCTTTATTACATTATCATCCGGTCTGCGACTTTGTATAAAGATAACCGCAGAGAGTTCCGTATGAACACAAACTGCAATTACATTGATATGTGTTTGTAATGTTATCAATATCATACCTTTTTGTGCATTTGCTAAAACATCGCTTAACAAATCTGAAACATAACCTTCACTAACTTCTTTATCCATTAATTCCGAAATTCCAGAAGTTAGCAGTTCGAGGTCTAATCGATTGCATATTTCACTTAGTTTTACACCCATAATATTTTTCCTCTTTTACTTTATGTTTAAATAGGGACATTCAGATATATTTTCTCCCATCATTAGAATGTCTTCTGCAAAATTCAAACATGTAGGAGCACCACATACTCCACAATCATATCCGGGTAAACTCTTACTTATTTTCTCTATTTCACTCAATTTCATCATTGCTTTTCTAACATCCTCATCGAGCCTTATACCTTTTCTTGGCTTGATCGTAGATACACGAAATATTCCATCAAATTTATTCTCTTTATACTTTATTTTCTGCTCTTTCCAAAAAGCATCAAAAATAATTCTTGCTACGGTTGGTTCATATACCCAGTATGGAGAACCAAAACATCCATTATGACAGGCATATAACTCTACCATTTCTATGTTATACATCAACCGTTTCTTTTCTATACTCTCCAAAAAAGTCTTAACTTGTTCTACACCTGATATCTTCACGATCTTTCTATCAATTTCTTTATCAACACATATATCATAAATTTTATCTATTTGTTTTTCTCCCGTAGTCCGTTTTTTTGTATTTAAAATCATTTCAATCGACTGTTGTGGAAGTATAAAACTCACATTAACATCTGAATTTTTATTACCATGAATAGCACATACCTCTGCAGGACAGGAAGGAATATAAAAAACTCTCTTTTGTTTTTCAAAACTATTTACTGCCGTTTCAGCAGGCCCCAAATAAGGCGCAATGTAATCTATTAACGAAGGATATTCTGTTTGTATCCAGTATAGAACTGCAGGACAAACAGGTAATATTACAGGATGCTTTATTTTTCCATTATTTTTAATATATTCAAATGTCTTTTCTTTTAATACATCTTCCCATATTGCTAATGGATATATTTCCAGGCCTTTTTCATTTATTATTACTTCCTCAAAGTTATCCCATAAACAAGAAAAGAGAATAGAGGCAATCCATGGAGAAGGGGCAACCAATACCTTTTCTTTTCCCTCATCTTTATTTTCTTCATAATTTGTTAAATCGAAAACCTTCGTAGGACACACTCTAATACATTCATTACAATTAACACAATGATGAGATAAGATATGTATTTTCTCTTTATATAATCTTATGGCTTTGGTTGGACATCTGGTTATACATCTCAAACATTTTTTACATTTTTCCGACTCAACATTGAGACAAGTATCTATGTTTGAAAAATATTTATCAGAATTAATAAACACAAGAATTTTCAATAATGTCCCCATTTTCTCGCTGTGAATAGTAAAATAATCTGAGTTTTTCTTTATGTTTGGCAAGCCCATCCCTGCACCAAATCCCATTTCTCTTGCCTCATCAGGTGCAGTAGAATATCCTTCTTGTATTGCAAGGTCGATTCTGGGTATACCGGGTCCCGTGTCTTTAACAGTAATTTCTATTTTATCATCATCTATGACAAAACTAATCTCACCCCCATAAGAATGGATTATTACATTCATTTCCGCTTCATATACAGCAATCATAATTTTTCTGATTATCTCTGAGGTTATACCTAATCTTCTTAATGTCTCCTTTATCTTTGAAGATACCTGTCCTCCGCCTAAATAATCTCCTCTTTTTACCGGATATGACCCTGTAATCATTGCTGGGCATTTCCCCGCTCAAACATTTTATATATAACCCCACAGGTTTCATACATTTCCAATGGAGATACAAAAAGGTGAGCCTTTTTTACCTCTGCATTCTCTATTAATTCTTGGATAGGTTCAGTCTCCGTAATAAGACATATAGCAGGTACTTCAAATATCTGAAACAACTGAACCAGAGAAATATGATTTAAATGTGTAATTATTAATGTACTTTCATCGGCATAATGAATCAGGTCACTGATTCTATCTCCAGCAAAGATCTTTTCAATTCTTGTTGTTCCTCCCCTGACAATAATTTCTGCATTTATTGATCTTATAATATCCTGTACAATCACTCAAAAAACTCCAAAGTATATATCTATTGTATCAAAGATTGACTTCGGAGTGTATTTGAAGTAATTATTTACTACTCCGCATCATAATTATTTTCTTCTTGTTCTTCTTTCCCGTTAATTTTCATTTTTTCAATATATTTGTCTAATGTAAGACCACTTTCTTTTATTTTCTCGATATATTTAGAAACTGCATCAAAATATGTAAAATCACATTGTTTTAATCCATTTTCTATTTCCTCTATATTATTTTCATTATTATTTTTTAATGAACGGAGCAAACGATTATTGAATTCTAATTTTGCAAGCACAACTTTATATTTCTTATCTGCTACTAAATCTGTCTTAACCGAAACCTTATCTGGAGGAAAAGTCCTATCGTACTCCGCGTTCATTCCTGTCCATTCGGTTCTACTCCATCTATTTCTAATTAAATCAATTAGATATTGTTCTATTTGTCTTCCTGATAATGTTACTTCTACTATTTCCTTTGCACGATGTCCTGCTGTTAAATAAACAGCATTATAATCCAATTTTGTTGGGGGAAATGTACTACGAATAAGTAATCGAGGATGGAAAAATGCAATATCTGCGTTGGCCCTTTCTTTAATTGCATTTACCGCAAGAACTGCAATCTGGTGGGTACCTATTATTTTATTATTATCAATTAAAAATTCAGAAGCAATAGGGCATATCTTTTTCTCCTCTGCAAAAACCCAGTTCAAAATTTCTTCATCCGGTTTTATAGAATCGTGTATTAATTCCACTATTCGATTTTCATACTTAACAATCTGTTGTTTTTGTGTATCAATTATTAATTTCAAATGGCCTGCATAGTTTGCATACGAACCCGCTTGTACAATAATTGCATTTGTGTCCGGGAAAATTTTTGGTTTTTTCAACAATTCATGTGTATGTCCGGATATATAAACGGATATTTCAGGAATTTCCCTTGACACTTGTTCACATGCATTACTCCCCAAATGAAACAGTCCTACAATAAAATGGCATCCCTGTCCTTTTAATGTATCAATTGCCTTTTTAATTTCGGGAACGGCTCCTTTCGCTACTTGTTTTTCCTCTCCACCCAATTTTACAACACCTACAAATCCAACACTAAAATCTCCTATCTTTTCTATGACCCATGGTTTATAACACCTGTCCAAACCTTCTTCATAATTTGTAGCAACAAATTCTACTGAGGGAGATAATTCTTTCAATTTACAAAGTTGTTCAATACCTTTGTCATAATCATGATTCCCAATAACCATTACATCATATTTCATCTTTTCTATTATTTTATACATCAGTTCACCATTTGTTAAATCTGCTACCATATCTCCTTTATCAGTCAAGTCCCCAGCATCAACGAGTAATACATTCGGTTTTTCTTCCCTTACCTGATTTACATAACCCGCTACATAAGGAATTCCCCCAACACCCATATAACCAGGTCGAATATGGTCATGTATATCATTTGTATAGATAATATTTAATTCGATTTCCTCTGAAAATAGAGTTGAAGAAATAACAAAGAATAAAACAAAATGTAAAAGGAAACACAAACAATAATTTCTTTTTCTTTTTGTCAACATAATCTATTCCTTCAATTGTTTTACATGTAAATGTGCATATTTGACTATCATTATATATTTCAGGTTTAATTTTTAGAGGGAAAGTAACAGTTGCTCCTCTATTGTAAAAGGAACATACATGTCATTTCACAGTAAATATTCATTTTTTATAATAACAATTTTGTTTTTCGGGTCCTGCTCCAGTCCTATCTTTCAAGAAAGTAATCTAAAAGGAGAATTTAAGGTTTTAGAAGTACAGCCTATTTCCATCCCTATAAACAATATTATCAAGAACGGTTCCTTTACAGAATGGCTGTCGGGAACGCGTGCTCCTTCCGGTTTCTTACCTCCCTTTTCCCAATATTCTTATATAAACAAGAAGGCTAAAAAAGGAACCGGATATGAGGTTGTTCAAAAGTGGATTAAAGCAGATGAAGGCGTAGATATAAATAACCTTTTTCGGATTTCAATATCTGATTTACAGCCTAATGACTACACTTTTTCTATAAATGCTACACTAATAAAAGGACCGAAGGTAAATATTGGAGTATGGAGAACCAAAGAAGCCGGCAAAACAGAACCTTTTATTAACCCTCTTCTGGAAATCTCCGGAGAAACAGATAAACCAAAACATATTGAAATGCCGTTTAAAATAGAAGAGGCAGATACCTATATTTTTTGTGCATACACGCCGGAAGGGACACCCAATATTATATGGTCTGATTGGATAATAACACCCATACCTATAAAGAATCCATAAATTCCCCTATTCGCCGGATACCACTATTCTTTTTCCCACGGACACTAATTTTTTAGGTAATGTTATTTTCAACAATCCTATTTGTAGTTCTGCATTAACATTGTCTTCCTCTATCTCTTCGGCGAATTCTATAACCTTTTCAAAACTCCCATACAAACATTCGGAAAACAGAGTTTTTTCTTCATCTCCATCTATTTTCCTCGTTTTATTTCCACGAATACACAATTTGTTCTTATCAATTGTTAATACTATATCCTCTTTTTTCACACCGGGTAATTCAACAAAAACAAAGTAATCGTTATTTGTTTCATAAACATCTGCGAGGGGTTCCCATGGCTCATTTTCGTTTAAACCAGTATTTAAACGACGCCATACTTCCATCATTAATTTTCGGGGCAAAACCCGAAGTGTATCAAATGGTGAAATAAACATAGCACTTTCTCCGTTTTATGTTAAATCATTACTATTAATATTATATACCAATAAATATAAAAAATATTTCAATTTTTAATTATGGATATTTCACACATTCGTTTTGGACTTTGCTGTATATTTAGAGAACAAAACATCAAATTTCGTTCGTTAACAGCAAAATCTCTCCTTTCATTATCTAAAAAGGAACAGTTTAAAAAACTTTCCAAAATTTGTCTGCATAATTGTAATAGTCTTTTAGAAGCCGTTAAATATTGTAATGGTCATGGAATCAAATCCTTCAGAATACTATCACCGCTATTCCCTCGTTATACCCACCCGGAAATAGGATATTATTTAGAAAATCTCCCTGACTTAGATAAAATAATTAAAATAATGTCTTCTGTTAAAGAATTTTCTAAACGAAACGACATTCGGTTAAGTTTTCATCCTGACCAATTTGTAGTAATCAATTCTCCAGATAAAACCGTTCAAAAAAAATCCATAGAGGAATTAGAGTATCAGGGTATGTTAGCAGAACTTTTAGGAGCTGATGTTATTAACATTCATGTCGGTGGAAAATATGGTAATAAAGAAAAGAGTTTAGAACAATTTGTAAAAGCATTAGAACTACTTTCTGAAAAGACAAGGCAGAGGTTATCTGTCGAAAATGATGATATTAATTACACAATCCTTGATTTACAAACAATTTCTAAAAAAACACATCTTCCCATAGTATATGATGTCCATCACCATCGTTGTAATCCCGATGGTCTTTCTATTGATCAGGCAACTGCTATATGTATTCAAACATGGAAAAGACTCAAGAAAGAACCCTATTTTCATATATCATCTCCCAAAAATGGCTGGAATAATGAAGACCCCAAAAACCATAACGATTACATTAGTATTACTGATTTCCCCAGGGAGTGGTTTTATGTAGGACCTTTTACTCTTGATATCGAAGCAAAAGCAAAGGAATTAGCCATTCAGAAACTAATTTTTGACCTTCATTCTTTTCTAGGTAAAAGGGAATAATTAACCCAACATTCCTCGGGCTAAATTAAATAACTCTGGAATATTTAGATGATAAGGACATTGTTCCATTGCTATCTTAAGTTGTTCCTCTGATAACAACTCAATATATTTTTTAATATCACGATAGCAATATTGAGCCCATTTTTCCTGCTTATATCTTTTTGCGTATAACATACACCTCCAGACATCCTGTATATAGAGAGAGGTATCCAATCCCTTCTCGCAATGATGGTTACATCCTGCACAGTAAAGATGTTGTGTCTTTTCTGCTATGTTTCTTAATTCCTGTTTTTCCAGTTCTGTTAACTTCGTTGGAGTTATCGCCGCATAGGCATTTTCATGAACATGCTGTATATTTCCCATTTGCGACGCTATCCCATCAATGCGTTCGTCTTCCCATACAGATTTCAATTTTGCTTGAATTTTTGTGAAGTTTTTTGATGTCCATGGAATAAGTTCTTCCCCATCATCCGGTATACTCCCCAAAGTCTTCATCGCTATCAAGCCAATCCCTGCATTTTTACAAGCCTCTATAGCCTTATTAAGGTTATCTTTTCCCATCTCACGAAAACTGTATTTAAACATAATCACATCTATCTCACCCCCTAATTTACTCGCTTTCATCATTAACTCATGTGCATTACCATGATGGGCACTAAAACCAAAATAACGGATTTTTCCTTCTTTTTTAAGTTTCTCCCCCATATCTATAAATTCTTTATCCAAAAAACGCTCATGTTTGACAATATGCATATAAAAAATATCAAGATAATCAGTTTCCAATTCTTCTAATGATGAATTTATATTTGTCACAAATTTTTCTGGTGTAGCATTATTCTCTGTTTGATGTACTTTTGAAGCAATGATTAATTTCTTTCTATCGCCTATTTGTTTTATGAACGGTGCTATTGTTTTGTGGGATTGGCCCTCTGCATACATTTGAGCCGTATCCAAATGGTTTACCCCTAATTCATAAGCACGGTGCAATCTACGGTCATAAACGGGATCTAAATTCTGGCAACAACCCATAATAAGAATCGGAGTTTCAATATCCGTTTTCCCCAATTTTTTTGTAGGCACTTTTGTACCTGGAGGTATTTTCCAAGATACTCGTTTATCTTCCGTCTCTTCTGCTAGACATCTCTCCACCATTAAACCCGTAGCTGTGATTGTTTTGATTGTCTTCCCTATAAAATCTCTTCTATTCATCTTAATATCCTTTTTTTGAATTTTTTATTTATTTTCTTATATAAATATTATAAATTTAACAATAAGGAGTTCACCTATGCCACTAATTGTATGGAATAACTCTTTAAGTGTTGGGATACCTTCCATGGATACTCAACATCAGAAACTAATAAACATTATAAATCGTCTCCATGATGCTATGAGTACCGGAAAAGGAAAAGATATTATCGCACCTGTTCTAACGGAACTTCATGATTACACCGTTACTCATTTTACGGCGGAAGAGAAATTAATGGAACAGTGCAAATATGAAGGCCTCGCTATGCATAAACAACAGCATAGCCAATTTGTGAATCATATAAAAAAGTACCAGTCCGATTTAGAAAAAGGTTCTTTATCAGTTACTCTCTCTGTGTCTAATTTTTTAAAAGACTGGCTTGTAAATCATATTCAAGGAACAGATAAAAAATATGAATCCGCCATGAAGTCTGCGGGTATTAAATAGGAGTCCTGACCATGGCTTTTCTTAATTGGAATGATAATCTGAGTATTGGAATCATTCAGATTGATGCACAACACAAGAATCTTGTTAATATGTTGAATCAACTATACGATGCAATGAGTACAGGAAAGGGCAAGGAAATCATAACTAAAATTGTAAAAGATATGTCCGGATATGCATTAACACATTTTGGTACAGAAGAAAAACTAATGCAACAACACGGGTATCCCGAGTTTGTACAACATAAAAAAGAACATGAAAGTTTTATAAAAAAAGTTCAAGAATTTAATAATGAGATTCAAAAAGGCAATCTCCTGATTGTTTCTAATATTGCAAGTTTCTTAAAAGAATGGCTGATTAAACATATTCAGGGAACAGACAAAAAATATGGTCCCTTTTTGAAAGAAAAGGGGGTCAAATAAAAATCATTATTTATCCTCCTTAACAGAATGATATAATAGGTCAACCTGAACCAACTTTTTTTAGTTATTAGCATATGTCTTACCTAAAAATTTTTTATCTAATACTTTTTATTTCTACCTATCTGCTATTTTTCGTTTTTCCTGCGCGCAGAAGCATCATCGCCATCCTTGCATCTATTATTATTTTATTTATTGGAATAGTATCCAGTTACACCACAGAGATAATGTCTCCTATAGAAATATTTAACGCTATCAATTGGAATGTTATGGGTATTTTTGTCGGTATGCTTTTCCTTGCGGACATTTTTATTGATAGCCGTTGTCCTGCCTTTTTAGCCACTTATCTGATTCATAGAAGAATGAGTACTTCTACCGCACTACTTATCATTTGTATTTTAACTTCTTTTATTTCTGCATTTGTTGAAAATGTTGCCACAGTCCTTATTATTGCTCCGATATGTTTTGAATTAGCAAAACGGTTAAAAATTGACCCTAGAGAATTGATTATAGGTGTTGCAATTTCCAGTAATCTACAAGGAACCGCAACTTTGATCGGCGATCCTCCCAGTATGATTTTAGCAGGCTATGCTCACATGAACTTTTTAGATTTCTTTTTTTATCATGGAAAACCGAGTATTTTCTTCGCGATACAAATAGGTGCTATGACCTCATTAACCTTCTTATACTTCATATTTAAAAAATATAAAAGTGAACAAGAAGTTGAGATTGAATCTATAAAATCCTGGCTACCTACCTTTCTGCTTATCCTCCTAATTATACTACTTGCAACCGCTTCTTTTTTTGAGGAAACCTTATTTACCTCAGCAGGATTCATTTGTATCGTTATATCAACCTTTGGATTAATCTGGGCTAAGTTTTTCAATAAAACCTCTATTATACAAACAGTAAAACAGTTAGATTGGGATACAACATTTTTTCTCATCGGTGTGTTTATATTGGTCGGAACACTTAATAAATCCGGATGGACAAATGATATTGCAGACCTTATTTACAAATATGTAGGAAGTAATGTGATTGTAATATATATAACTTTGATTTTTATATCTATTGTATTATCTGGGTTTATTGATAATGTCCCCTACCTTGCCACTATGCTTCCCATCACTACCATTCTTGCTGATAAAGGTGGTTTTAATCCAACTTTACTTTATTTCGGATTACTCATAGGTTCATGCCTTGGTGGAAATATAACTCCTATTGGGGCCTCTGCTAATATTGTAGGAACAGGATTATTAGAAAAGGAAGGGTACCCCGTCTCTTTCTTACATTGGATAAAAATTTCCATCCCTTTTACTCTAATTGCAGTTATTCCATCGGCAATCTTTGTTCTGTTAATATATTTGTAGATATGGCACAATTATATAAAAAAACTTTACTAAGGAACTTTTTTATGTTAATATTTGCATTTTTTATATCCTCCTGTACAGTATTACACAATATCCCTATAGTTTCCACTGATGAGTTTATAGAGAGTGTTCAAAATTCCGGTGGAACAATAAAATACATTTTTGAAGATGACCGACCCTTTAAGCAATGTCATGCTTCTACACTGGTAGAAACATCAGATAGAAATATTATCTGTGCATGGTTTGGAGGAACCGCAGAAAAAAATCCAGATGTCGCTATATGGACATCAATATATGACGGAGAAAAATGGTCATACCCACAAAGAACAGCAAAAGTTCGTGAAGAAGCACATTGGAACCCGGTTTTATTTAAGGACCCGGAAAATACTATTTATTTGTTTTTCAAAGTTGGTAAAGATGTCCCAATCTGGTCTACATATTGGATTAAATCCAATGATAACGGGATAACATGGTCTGAACCCATAGAACTTGTTCCTGGGGACATTGGTGGTAGAGGTCCTGTAAAAAACAAACCTATTATTTTGCATGATGGCACATGGCTTGCGCCCTCCTCTACCGAAGCCAAAGGATGGCGTTGCTTTGCAGACAGGACCAACGATAAAGGAGCCACCTGGCTAAGAAGCCGTGATTGGGATTTGGCTGATTCTGGGATTCGTGGGAAAGGGGTGATCCAACCCACCTTATGGGAATCTCAACCCAATCATGTCCACGCTCTTATGCGTTCTACCGGAGGTTGTATTGCCCGTTGTGATTCTGAAGATGGAGGAAAAACATGGGGAAAAGTCTACTGCACTGATTTACCCAATAACAATAGTGGAATAGACCTTGTAAAAAATATAGATGGAACTCTCTGGTTAGTCTATAATCCTATTAAAGGAAATTGGGGACCTCGGAATTCCTTGATGCTTGCATTTTCAAAGGATAATGGAAAAACATGGACCGAATTTGTATATCTTGAAAAAGACTTAAATCCTACTCACGAATACTCTTATCCTTCAATTATCACAACAAAAAGGGGACTTGGGATTACTTATACATGGCGTAGAGAGCGTGTAAAATTCTGGGAAATTCCAAATAACACTTTACAAAAGTATGTAAATAAATAATACAAACAAACCTCGTCACCAACACACAGGACTATTGAAACAATTTATTCCTGCTTCAGGTCATACAGAAAAAAACCTTTCATTTATTCTAAGGAGATTATTATGTTTCGATATCATTTTAAAAGTTTTTTTCCATTATTTATATTTTTGTTTTTAATATCATTTTCTTTAGCCTTCTCTGAACCTGTTTTTAAAGCAGGGTTCGCTAAGGTCGATATAACCCCTCCTTCTGGTATTCCTATGTGGGGATATGGTGCCCGACATGATTTACCCGCAACAGACACAAAATATCATTTATCTTTCAAAGTTGTGGTGTTTGATGATGGAACAAACAAAATCGCAATAGGGGGATTAGATTTAGGTCGTTCTCCAACCCAAAAATCTATGGAAAGAATAATAGAATGTGTAAAAGAAAAATGTAATGTGCACTATGTTATGCTTGTAGGTTCTCATACCCACCATGGACCCGTTATTGAACTCATTGATGAACCCGATTGTGGTAAGGGAAAATTTGATGGAGCTATCCAATATGTAACCGAACTAGAAGATAAAATTTGTTCAGCAATCTCGGAAGCAACATCCAGACTCGTTCCCGCAAAGATAGGCTGGATTAGCGAACAGACAGATTTGAACCGCAACCGAGTTTCAAAGAAAAACCCAAAAATGCGTGACCCTGAGTTAACAGTAATACGAATAGACACAATAGATGATAAACCCATTACTGCAATTATTAACTTCTCTGCACACCCTGTATTGGATGATATATTTGACCGTCGTTGGAGTTCCGATTGGGCTGGCATTATGCAAACAAAATTTGAGGAATTAATAAATGTCCCTTGTATGTTCCTACAAGGTTCCACAGGCGATATGTCTCCCAATACCAATGAACAAAGAAAAGGCATGGTAGGCTTTGGAAATGCAATTGGAGAATACACAATAGAACTCTTTAAAAAAGTTATAACTACAGTTCCAAATCAACCTAATATACAATTCAAGTCTGAACGATTTACTTATCCCTCCCGTATGGATACAACAAATCCTCTTGTAGTCGGCATTTATAAACAGGGATTTTTTCCTGAACTTATTAATGCATTACTAAAAGAATTCTCAAACAATACAGTTTCTGTTACTTTAACAACAGCCTTAATCAATAAAGAACTCGCCCTTGTAGGGGGATCTGGAGAATTCTTTTCTGGACTGGCTGTTCAATTAAAAAATAAATCATCTGCAAAGAAAACTATCTTTTTAGGGTATTGTAACGGACATTCCCTTTACATACCTACAAAAGAAGCGGTTGAAGAGGGTGGATACGGTGCAGACCCCATGTTTGCTTGGGTACCTGTAGGAACTGGTGAAGAACTTATAGACAAAGCATGTGAGAATTTAAAAGAAATGCTCAATCAGAAACCCTAAATAAAAAATATATTTATCTCTCTGAAAAAAGTCTCGATAAAATTAAAAGCCCTTGTTGTTAGATTTATCTAAAACAAGGGCTTTTAATACTATTTCTTACTCTTGTGCTTCTTTAAATTGATTTATAATCGCTGTTAATGTTTGTTTAGCATCACCAAAAATCATACGCGTATTTTCCTTAAAGAATAAAGGATTCTCCACACCTGAGAAGCCCGAAGCAAGGGAACGCTTCAAAACAAAACATGTTTTTGCATAATCAACATTGATGATTGGCATGCCATAAATAGCACTCTTGGGGTCTTCTCTTGCAGAAGGATTAACTACATCGTTGGCACCTACAACAATACAAACATCCACTGTATCAATTATTGGATTTATATCATCCATTTCCAACAATTGGTCATAAGGGACATTGGCTTCTGCTAATAATACATTCATATGCCCTGGCATACGACCTGCAACAGGATGAATAGCATATCTTACCTCTGCTCCATTTTTCTCTAACAAATCTGCCAATTCTTTCACAACATGCTGAGCCTGTGCTACGGCCATACCATAACCGGGAACAAACACTACAGAACGAGCCGCTTCTAATACGAAATAAGCATCTTCAGGGGATAATGCTTTTACTTCTCCTGTTACAGAAGTACTAACCGCTCCTTCGGATGAACCAAAACCACTAAATAAAACATTTGCAAGAGAACGATTCATTGCTTTACACATAATTGCGGTTAGAATAATACCACTGGCACCCACCAGGGACCCTGCTACGATTAATACTGTATTATTTAAAACGAAACCTGATGCACAAGCAGCCATTCCAGAATAACTATTCAACAAACAAATTACAACAGGCATATCAGCACCACCAATAGGTATGGTTACTAGTATTCCTAAAATATTCGCTAATACCATTAACAATATTATGGCTGGATAAACAAAGGAACTATTTGGACCCATAAAGAAAAGAATGCCAATTAGAATACCCAATCCTAATACAATAGCATTTACTAATTGTTGCCCATTAAATAGGATAGGTTTTCCTTGAATTTTCTCTTCCAATTTTCCATAAGCAATCATACTTCCCGAAAAGGTAACACCGCCTATTAACATTGCCAGATAGGTGGCAAGTATTAATACAATGTTCTCAAGGCTATATGAGCCATAACCCTTACCTGTATATGTAACATGAAAATCAGACCAACCCACTAACATACTGGCAAGTCCACCTGTTCCATTAAAGAAAGCCACAAATCCCGGCATTGAAGTCATAGGCACTTTTATCGCAGCAATAGCACCAATGATACTTCCTATTAGCCCACCAATGATTATCCATTCATAAGATTCAACGACTGGATTGAAAAGTGTAACAGCAATAGCAAGACACATCCCCAACCCAGAGATAATATTTCCCTTAATGGCGGTCGTGGGTTTACTAAGCATTTTTAATCCTAAAATAAATGTTACCGCCGATACCATATAGGCAATTTCTGTTAATATTTTGATTGTCTCGTTCACTGCTATTTCCTTTCCTTCCCTTTAAACATTCTTAACATTCTATCTGTTACAAGATAACCACCAGCCACATTAATCATGGCACAAATCATTGCAACAACACCAATACCTATTAATAATACAGAAGTTCTCCCCTGTCCAGCCGCTAAACAGGCTCCTACAACTGTAATTCCTGAAATAGCATTCGAACCAGACATAAGGGGAGTATGAAGTTGCGACGGAACCTTTGTCAATATTTCCACACCGAGAAATACCGCTATTAAGAAAGTAAAAAGAAGTAATGTCATTGGATTTAAGGCCCTACTGCTGGGTAAGGATTGTTCTGTAGAACATGTTGCAGTGGCTATAACAGCAGGAGTGGACAAATTACCAACATTACTTTCTGCCTCTACCTTTGGAAAACTTCCCAGTAACAATAGTGATAGGATAGGTACAAAAACGAGTAAACTCACCCATCCCATCATGGGAATTTTTTTTAGTTTTGCAATCTTTTTTATCATTGTTAACTCCTTGCCTTTTGTATTAATTCATTTCTTAATTTACCTTCATGAATTATTAAACAGCCATTTAATATCTCATCATCCAATCTATAATTAAAAGATTTGGCTTCCTTATTCCAGAAATGCTCTATTAAATTACCCAAATTAGCCGAATACATCTGGCTTGCATGAACGGCTACTTTTCCTGGAAAATTCTCTGCGCCAATCACAACCACATTATCAATAATAACTTCTTCACCTGGTTTTGAACCTTCTACATTTCCTCCTGTTTCTGCTGCAAGGTCAACAATAACACTACCCGGTCTCATCGCTTTTATCATATCATTTGTAACCAATAAAGGAGCCTTTTTCCCAAACACCTGTGCGGTTGTTATTACAACATCGGATTGTGCAATTACTTTCTTCATACCTTCTCTTTGTTTTTGTTTTTGTTCCTCAGTTAGTTCTAAAGCATAACCATCTTTAGTTTGTCCTGTAGATCCCACATCAATCTTCACAAACTTTGCGCCTAACGATAATACTTGCTCTTCTACAACAGGTCTTGTATCGAATGCTTCAACACGGGCACCCAACCTCTTTGCAGTTGCTATTGCTTGAAGACCGGCTACACCACAACCGATTATAAAAATACGAATTGGCTTTAGGGTTCCTGCGGGTGTCATCATCATGGGAAATACCATGGGTAATCTTTCCGCCGCTACAATAACGGCCACATAACCCGCTAAATTTGCCTGAGAACTCAATGCATCCATCTTTTGAGCCAATGTTGTCCTCGGTATCATTTCCATTGATATCGCATTGACCTCATTTTTTATAAATTCATCCTGAATCGAAAAATCAAAAAAAGGTTCTAAATAACTTATATGCAAAGACCCTTTTTTCTGTAATTTAATTTCTTCTATAGGTGGTTTCCTTAACCTCAAAACAATATCTGCATTCTCTAAACCTTCTTTACGCGATACTAATTCTGCACCTGCTTCAATATACTGTGCATCAGAATAGCCACAACTCCATCCCATATTCGTCTCTATGGATACCTTGGCTCCTAATTTTACCAATCTCTTTACGGTATCGGGAACAATGGGTACTCGAGTCTCTTTGGAGCAAACCTCTTTAGGTATAAAAATCATAAAAATACCCTCTCACTCATTTAATTTTAAATACTGAAAATAAATTGAATATCGTCAAATTGTTAAATAGTATAAAAAAAAAACATAAAAAACTTCAAATTGTCATTAGTATATACCTACCAGTAAATAATTTTTAAATTAAAAATTTTTTATAAAAAACACTTGACAAAATACTATATATTGTGCTACTATATATATGGTGTCTGGGAATTGCATATGCCCGATTCCTCAGACAAGCCCAAATTTCAATTTCAAAATTGAATACGAATTTTCCTCTTGCGCCTACAGAGCAATTTCTCAGACACCCCCCGCAAATATAGCGGCAGGGAAGCCCAAACCTGCCGCTTCCCTCCTATCTCGTCTTTTTATCATATACCCTTGTGTCTTATAATCTATTTAATCAATAAAAAATTTAAATCTAAATATTTATTTTTTATGTTATTACCTGAAGGATATAAACAAATATCTAATAACATTGCCTTTATGATTTTAAGAGAAGACCTTTCTCCGAACTTATTTGATACCTCATTAAAACTTCTATTTAAACAACCATCAGATAAATTGTTACCTCTCACAGGTGGAAGAAATGATATTTTTCTGTCTGAGGTAAATAAAAATTTCTATGTTTTATTAAAACTTTACTCACATGGTGGTTTACTTAAAAATTTATTCTCCACAAAATATTATTACTTTTCAAATCGATTCTTAAATGAATTCTACCTATACACAAGTACCCTAAAAAACAATATACCTGTCCCTGAATATCTTGGCGGATTTTGGATTAAAAGACATGGACTCTATAAATGTGGGGTAATAACACAATATCTTTCCGATACTGTTACTTTAGAAAATTATCTAAGAATAAAAACACATACAAATTCAGAAAAATATGATATTTTAATCAAATGTGGGAGAACCATCAGAACCATGCACAATATTGGTATCCTTCATAATGACTTGCAAATTAGGAATATATTAATTAACCCGGCGGAAAAATCTGTTTATCTAATTGATTTTGATAATGCAAAAAAACTACCCTCGATAAATCTTTTCAATCGCACACAAAACTTATTAAGGCTAAAACGTTCTTTTTTCAAAAGGGATATAAGTATTGACTTTTTTAGTATTTTATTGAATGGTTATGATATTTCTGACTTATCTAGTTACTCCTACTTTTTTTCTTATCCACACATCCAATGGATAAAAGTAAAAAAATTTTTCAATAAAAAGCAATAAAATATAAATAAAACAGCAATGGAATATAGAAAGAAATCGAATTATCAATTATGGTCAAATGTTAAGAATTTTGACCCGGATGATATACTGAATGAATTGTATACTAAAGGAAAAATAATAAAAGAGACATCTAAAACTTCTTCGTTTCATTTAGGTGTCTATTTTATAAAAAAAACAAATTATCATTTTATTGAAGGTGCTTTCAGACATGTATTACTATCAAAGCGATGTAGAAATGCATGGAATATAAGTAATTATTTGATAAAAAGTGGTATACATACTCCGCAACCTATTGCACACTTTGAGACTCTCAAATTTTATTTACCTTATCAACATTTTTTTATCTCTGAGTACCTTCAAGAAAATTGTAATGTGGAGGTTTTTATTAAGAATAATATATATATAAAGAAAAATATCACTATAGATAATTTTTTTCATACTTTAAAAAAACTGCTTATTCTCTTATGGGAGAAAGGAATATATCATAAGGATTTGTCGGGTAAAAATCTACTCACTATAAGTGGAGATAATATCTATCTAATTGATTTGGATTCTGTTTGTTTGATAAGTCCTTTTCAAATAAAATATAAAATAAAAAATTTAATACAAATTTACGATTCCTTTTGTGATTTTGTAAATGAAGAGATATTAAAAGACTTGATTTTTACTGTTTTAAGTAATATCTCAATTAATGAATTAAAAACTATTTATAGCAGAATAAAGAGATTACAAGAACAACGAAGAATAAAACATATTAAAAATATAAAAATTTATTAACTTATTATTTGGAATAAATAAGGATGGCAAATAATTTAGATAGTGAAATTACAAAACTAGATTGGTTGGATGAAAATATCCGTAACTATATCCAATCGATATATAGGGTTCAACATTTTTACACCAACTTAACAGATATCGAACAACTTATAATAATTATTACAGAGGAGTGTAAAAAAGCATGCAATGCAGAAGCCGGTTCTTTATTACTTTATGATGATAAAAAGCAAGAGTTATCATTTCAGGTAACTTTAGGACCTGTAGGTTCTGAGATAGTAAAAAAAGAAATTCGATTACCTATAAATTGCGGAATCGCAGGAGAAGTCGCAAGAACAAAAAAACCACTCATTGTTAATGATGCTAAAAACGACTCGCGTTTCTTTCCGGGAGTGGACATGGCAACTCAATTTTCGACACGAAATATCCTTGCGGTTCCATTAATCGACCGTCAACGGTTAATAGGTGTAATCGAAATGATTAATAAAGTAGGCCATGAATCTTTTTCACATGAAGACCTCCGTTTTTTAGAAATATTAGCGTCATGGGCTGCTTCTGCTGTCGTAAATTCGCAACTAATACAAGAGAAAATCCAGGCAGAACGATTCACAGCCATAGGTTATACACTGACTGTACTGGCACATCATCTAAAAAATATACTAACGGGAATGTTGACCAGCACAGAACTTATCGAAAAATCACTACACCAAAAGAATTATGAGGTTGTTCACAAAGCATGGCCTGTTCTTAAAAGAACATCCCTCTATGTTTTTGAATTCGTCAAAGACTTATTATTATTTTCCAAACCTCGGATACCCAAAAAAATATATTGCGACTTACATGACATAACAAGCAAGGTATCTGAATTTTTCGCAGATCTTTTCTCGAACCGTCAGATAGAATTAAAAATTGATATATCCCAGGTGCAGGAAAAGGTATTCCTCGACCCGAATGGTATTATTCACTGTTTAACTAATTTGCTTTTGAATGCAGGAGAAACAGTACCTAATGGAAAAGGCTTTGTTAAACTTGAGGGGAAATTATCTGATAATAATGATTTAATTATCCTTGTATCGGATAATGGAAAGGGTATTCCCAGTGAAGATATAGAACATATATTTGAGCCTTTTTTCACTACGAAAGGTTATCGAGGAACAGGGCTGGGGTTATCTGTAACCAAAAAAATTGTAGAAGAACATGGGGGAAAAATTAATGTTATTAGTGAAAAAGATACCGGAACGACATTTATAATTACTATTCCCCAGAACAATATAGAAACAAATGGAAAGGAGATGTAGTAATACGATGAAACAATTCAAAAATATTGAGTCGGTAGGATGGGTCTTCTGGTCAATATGCACTATTTTACTACTTATACCAAACTATTTTTTATCGGGTTTATTACTTTATGATAATTCTATCGGTGTTCATATAGGTTTAACAGTAGGAATGTCTGCTGTGATCGGAGCAGTAATTGCATGGGTTGTAAATGAAATTCTTTATCGAATCAATCTTGCAAAACATAAGGAAATAAGAAAAAAAGAGAGAAAAAAGAAGAAAAAGTCTAGTTAATAATTTTTCAGGAGAATCACATTGAATCTACTTGATTTACTTGACTATGTGGATAAAAACCCCAAAGATTACGAAAATCGTTGGAAATTAGCAAAAAAACTTTATCAGAGCAAAGATTATGTATTAGCATTAGAGCACTTGAATGTACTAAAGAACGAATGGGAACCTCACATAAATGTTTATAGATTCCTATCCGCAACATTATACCGTCTTGGTAGATATGAAGATTCTGTAAAAGAACTCAAAATAGCAATAGAAAAATGGGGAAATGAACCGGGACTATACGAGCAACTGGGAAGGGCACTGATTACTATTGGAAAAATAGAAGAAGCAAAAAAAGTATATGAAAAACTTATCGCAATTAATCCTGAACATAGATGGGCTCAGACAGCTATTACACGAATAGATAGTTTCTTATGCAAAAAACATGTTAGAAAAACACCTTTTCCCTTCACTTTCAGTTCTGATTTTGATTTGCTTCCAGAATCTATATGTAAGCGTTGTGGCACAGAAAACAAAGGCTATATGGACCATTGTTTGAAATGTGGCGAACCTCTTACATTGGAATCCACTCAACTCGATTTATCTCCCCCAGATGTTCATTTCAATCCAATAATTATTTTAACACCAGAAATCATTACTTTACTCCTTGGATTAGTTACCATTTCGTTCATTTCAATAAACATATTTATGTCATTAAAGTTTTTCCTCGAAAATTATAAATCCATCCATATAAGTCTAACTTTTTGGGATATATACCGGTACGAACTCTTTCCCGCTCGGTTTATTACCAACATCGTACTGCTCTTTGTTTCTCCTTTGTTCATCAAAATTGGGTTTAATATCATTGGATTAAGAGAAAAAATACCTATGAATCTTATAATTTTAACCGGACTGTTAATAGCATCCTTTGTCAATCTTTCTTCATGGCTACCCAAACCCCTATTTTTATGGGGTTTCATATTCTTTCCTATCTTTTCATTTCTTGTCTTTTTAGGAATATTTGCCACCTCATTAATTAAAACACTAAGCCTTTGTCTATTTCAGGTTTTTATGCTCTTCATATCAACTGTCATCATTTTTAGTGCAGTAGAAACTCATATTCTCGGCACTTTCATAAATCCGTTCACACAAATTCCCAATGTGGCCCGTTTCTTCAAAAATCAATATATACAACCACCTCATAAAATAGAAATTAAAAGTTCTGATGGCTCCATAATTAAACATATCTCTTTTGAAAAAACAGGTTCTTATTGGCTTGACATGAGAGCCAACAAGATTCAAATTGACCTTCTCTTAGAAGATACCGACACATTTACCATTGAAGTCAATAAAGGCGAGACAAAACCTATTATTTACCAAAAAAGTCGGGCAAGAAATTGGCTATCTTATTGTTCTGTTAACACTGATGAGATGTTTACATTCAAAGTTTTCACAGAGAATAAAACCCCATTTGTTGCCAGAGTACAAAGTCTTTTTATCTTGAGCCCTCAATAAAACTTAAACAATCTTGAGCCTCTTTATTATCAGGGAAACGATATAAACACTCCCGATACCATCTTTCACTTTCCTCTTTTAGACCTAATTCTTCTGCACACATTCCCAACAAGAGATAAATATTTCCCCCATCCGTTTTATCCAATGCCTTTTGCAATATTTTATATGCATCTTGATACTTCCCTTTTCCTATCAATTCCTGTGCATAACCTTCATACATAGAATATGTAGCAAATCGGGAATTTACCAATTCAGCATACTGTGCTTCACAATCTTGTCCTAAAATTAGTAATTTTTCCGCCTGTCTAAGTTTATAATCTGGAACCCATAAAGCATAAAAGAGAAATAGAATAGAAATCACAGTCAAACAATAAATAATACTTTTTGTTTTAGTAGAAAAGAACAAAAATTTGTTCATGTTAACTATTTCTTCGAGATTCATTCGTTCTTCTTCTCTAAACAACGACAGACATGTAATTATAAAATGTGAAGAACTTATTAGAATTGGATTGGTTAAAGAAAGAAATAAAAACACCCACCAAACATAAGTATTGCGGTATAAAAACAAAGGTAATAAATAGAATAAAATAACAAAAAGCACTCCAATACTACCTGTTTCTGTTAATAATTCCAATATATCATTATGGGCATGTAAAGTTAGTAATTCATTCCTGAAATGCATGGTTCCATAACTTGAATTTAAAGCATCACCAAGATATTTAGGGCTCCAATAATAAAAATTTCCAAAACCCACACCCCAAAATGGATTGGATAAAAACATTCGTATAGAACCATCATATATCCATAAACGAACACGAAAACCTACATCTTTATCTGTTAAAGTATGTTGAAAACGATCGTATAGATTGGGAAGCATAAGAAGTATTACGAGAAACATAATACTTGTTAGACATACAAATCTCCTCTTGTCCCATTGATTATTTTTATACTTTTTTAAAATATAAATAGTACATACGACCAAAAAAGAAAACCATGAGCTACGGGAGTTACTTAAAACGAGTCCATACCCTAAAATAAAAAAACTTATAAATTTACATATATCATTCAATAAAATTCTATTCCAACGAACAAGTAAGCCCATCATCACAATTGCAATATATGCCCCTGCAAGATTTTGATTACCAAAAACAGAGTATAATTGCTTATAAAATGTGTATTGAGGGAATAATACAGGCAGAACGTTAAAATATTGCACAATTAAAGAGAGAGAAACCAATAACCCTGATATTAAAATTCCATACTCTATACATATATCATACTTTTCATCTTTAACAAGATTTACCAATACCAAAAGTGTCACAAATGTTAGAAATAATTCCGTAGAACGAATAATTACCTTTTCTGGAACTTTTGCATACATACAACCTGATAATAAAAACACATTAAAGAAAAATAAGAAAATAAGATATATAGGAACAAATAGTTTTCCTTTTTTTATTAATAAAAAAGGGAACAATAAAAGCAAAAGTATACTTAATACAATTTCTTTTGGATAAATAAATGATGTAAATTCGTAAGAGAATATCAATGAAGGAAAAGTTATAATAGAAAATATAATTATCCAGAGTATTTTTTCTTTCCCCATTAGATACATAGATTTACTCAATATGAATATGCATCAAATTCTTATTTTACTTGTATGCTTTTTCAACAAATTAAGAAAAGTACTTTCAGTTTTTGACATCGACAAAAATCGAGGATAGATACAAACATAGGGAATCGTCGGGGCTTTTTTTATTCCAATTATCTCCACTTTCTCTTTCCACTCTATAGCAACCATCCGTGGAACAAAAGAAATACCAAATCCTTCTGAAACATATTTCATAATTACCTGAAAAGACCCCCCATCGATAACACATTTAGGTTCTACTTTTATTGTTTTCAAATATTTACTGATAATCTTCCCTGTTCTTGTTTTAGAATCTATCATAACAATAGATTCACCATCAATTTCATGAATAATGTTCGATAACTTCTTTTTAATAAAAGGATGCTTCTTAGATGTAACAAGGTAAATAGGGTCTTCACATATCTTTACTTCCTTTAAATTACTATGGATAATCGGATGTGTAACAACACCAATATTAATTTCACCCTTATATACCATATTCTCTATTTCATCGGAAGAACGAGTTATAACAGATAATTGAATCTTCGGAAATTGACGGAGAAATTCCCGAATTACTTTTGGTAACAAATGAAAAGCAAAAGTATCACTGGTCCCTATTTTTAACTCCGAAGAAAACCCCTGTGTTGCTTCTTGAAACAACATATTAAATTTCTTTTGTATTAAAGTAAACTCTTTTGCTATTTCATAAAAGTTTTTTCCCAAGGGCGTTAAGCACTTCCTTTTACGGTCAAATAATTCTCCATCAAGTTGTTCCTCGATACTTTTTATTCTTTGGCTTAATGCAGGTTGTGTCCTTCCTGTTTTTTCCGCAGCCCTACCGAATGACCCTGTTTCAACTAAAGCACAAAAACATTGCAATGCATCGTAAGAAAAATTATCCATAAGTTTTACTTATAGTTTTTATAATTAAAATTCATTAGAATTATACCTTTATATATGTTATTATACTTTCAACTTTTCAAACAAATCTATGCTTTAATGATGTTTTGCTAAAATTGTACACTTACTATCTTCCATATCCATATAGTAAAGGAAACAATCAATGGATGAACAAATAAAATTAAGTTATAAAGATGCGGGTGTTAATATTGACACCGCTAACAAAGCGGTATGTGAGATAAAAGAATTGGTTAAAAGGACTTTTAATGACCAGGTTTTGTCTAACATCGGCTTATTTGGTGGCTTATTTCAACCTGACCTTCAGGGAATAGAAGAACCTGTTCTTGTTTCAAGTATTGATGGGGTAGGGACAAAAATTAAATTAGCTATTATGGCAAACAAACACGACACTGTGGGAATAGACCTTGTTTCCCATTGCGTAAATGACATTCTTGTACAAGGGGCCAAACCACTCTTTTTCCTTGATTATATTGCTATGGGGAAACTTAATACTTCTACTATTGTTGAAATTGTTAAAGGGTTAACCTGGGGATGTGGACAGGCCGGATGTGCCCTGATAGGAGGAGAGACTGCAGAAATGCCGGATGTCTATCAACCAGATGAATACGACTTGGTAGGGACCATTGTGGGAATCGTAGACCGTAAAAAAATCATTGATGGGACACATATACAAGAAGGAGATATTATCCTCGGATTATCCTCCTCAGGATTACATACAAATGGCTATACATTAGCAAGGAAAATATGTTTTGAAGTCGCAAAATTAGAACTAAATAACACATTTCCAGGTACAAATCAATCTGTTTATGACATTCTGATGGCTCCTCATGTTTGTTATTCCAAAGTTATGCAAATCGTCATGAAACTTGTCGATGTTCGAGGTATGGCCCATATAACAGGTGGAGGAATTACTGAAAATCTACCTCGAATTCTTCCTGAAGGGATTGGGGCTGAAATTGACCTATCTTCTTGGGAGGTTCCTTATCTATTTCGCTTCTTAAAAGAAACTGGAAATGTAGATGACCTTGAAATGCTTCGTGTTTTCAATATGGGTATCGGTTTACTATTTATTATCCCTGAAGACCATTTACCCAAAGTATTAAAAGCCTTTGAACAAGCTGGGGTTTCTACTTACATTGTTGGGAAAACGATTAAAGGAGAAAACAAAGTTTATTATAAAGGTATTTTGAAATATGCTCAACCGAATTGAAGTTACAATCCGTCCTGAATTAGAAGACCCCATTGGGAAAAGTTTATGTATTCAAATCAAAAATGATTTATCTATAATCTGTGAATCTGTCCGTGTTGTAGATGTTTATACTATTTTAGCGGAATTAAGTCCAGAAGAACTTGATAAAATCGCAAAAGAACTTTTTACAGATTCAGTAACTCAAATCTATTCTATTAATAAACATATATCTTTTCCATCTGATTATCAACATGTTGTAGAAGTGGGCTTTCGCCCGGGAGTAACAGATAATGTTGGGAAAAGTGCTCGAGAGGGTATACAGGATACATTATCGAGAACCCTTAAACCTGAGGAATTTGTATTTAAATCTACAATGTATTGGTTCTCAGGTGTATCAAAAAATGATTGCTCTCTCATTGCCAAACAACTTATTGCAAATGAACTTATACAGCATTGGATGGTCTTATCATTAAATGAATTAGAAAATAAAAACGATTATTCTATCCTACCCCTTCCGTTGGTTACTGAGAAAACTGAAAGCACCGTTGAAACAATACCTTTAAACTTATCTGATTCTGAGTTACTAGAATTAAGTCAGAAAAAACTATTGGCTCTTGACCTAAGAGAGATGAAGGCTATAAAAGATCATTACGAACATCCAAATACAAAACAACACCGCAAAAAATCAAATTTACCAGAATACCCAACAGATATTGAACTTGAAATATTGGCTCAAACATGGTCAGAACATTGCAAACACAAAATATTCAATGCTGAAATTAACTACGAAGATAACGATAAAAATTACATTACCATAAAAAGTTTATTTCAAACCTATATAAAATCAACAACAGAAAAATTAAAATCAGAAATTCCATGGTTGGTTAGTGTATTTCATGATAATGCTGGATTGATAGAATTTGATGATGAACATCTCATCTCGATGAAAGTCGAGACCCACAACAGTCCATCAGCATTAGACCCATATGGAGGTGCCATTACGGGGATTGTCGGTGTAAACCGTGATATTTTAGGTGCAGGTTTGGGCTGCCGTTGTATCTTTAACACGGATGTTTTTTGTTTTGCTTCTCCTTTTTACGAAGGCAAAATTCCCGACCGATTACTTCATCCAAGGCGTGTATTAAGGGGAGTACATGCAGGGGTTCGGGATGGTGGAAATCAAAGTGGTATTCCTACCGTAAATGGAGCTATTGTTTTCCATGAAAGATTTTTAGGCAAGCCTTTGGTATTTTGTGGGACAGGGGGCATTATTCCTAAAAAAATAAACAACAATTTATCACATGAGAAAAAAGCCATTAAAGGGGACCTTATTGTAATGATAGGAGGAAGAATTGGCAAAGATGGCATTCACGGTGCTACCTTCTCCTCCGAAGAATTGCATGAAGGTTCTCCTGTGACTGCTGTTCAAATAGGAGACCCTATTACACAGAAAAAATTATCCGATTTCCTATTCGAGGCGAGAGACCGTTCTTTATACAATGCGATAACTGATAATGGAGCAGGGGGGTTATCCTCGAGCGTTGGAGAAATGGCAAGAAGTTCCGGCGGAGCTAAAATTTATTTAGACCGTGCACCCTTAAAATATGCTGGTTTAGCCCCATGGGAAATTTTCTTATCAGAATCCCAAGAACGAATGACTGTCGCAGTTTCACCTCAAAATATCGATGAATTTATGACTCTGGCTCAAAAAAGAGAGGTTGAGTCTACAATATTAGGTGAATTTAATGACTCAGGATTTCTCGAATGCTACTTTAATGGAAAATTAATTGCATCAATATCTATGGAATTCTTACACGAGGGTGTTCCAACCATGCAATTAAAAGCAAAATTGGAATTCCCTGAAAAAAGACCTTTTTATATTAAAAATAAAAATAATCTTACAGAAGATTTAAAAAAAGTTTTAGGTAGTCTAAATGTATGTAGTAAAGAAGCCTTTGTTAGAATGTACGACCATGAAGTTCAGGCACAAACAGTAGTCAAACCTTTCCAGGGAATTACTCATGATGGCCCCGGTGATGCTACAATAATCCGTCCTGTTTATAATTCCAACCGGGGTTTGGCTATTAGTTGTGGTATTTGCCCAAAATATAGCGACTTTGATTGTTATCAAATGTCTGCAAATGCAGTAGATGAAGCAGTAAGGAATTTAGTAGCAGTAGGTGTTAAATTAGGAGATATTGCGGGTTTAGATAATTTCTGTTGGCCCGATCCCGTAGAAAGTGAAAAAACACCAGACGGCGCTCACAAATTAGCTCAATTAGTTTTAACATGTCAGGGGTTACACGATACCTGCCTTGCCTACAAAGTCCCATTAATAAGTGGTAAGGATAGTATGAAAAACGATTATAAAATCGGTGATATTAAAATATCCATTCCTCCGACATTACTATTTACGGCCATCGGATTTGTTGATGACATTCAATACATAATGACAATGGATGTAAAAAATCCCGGGGATAAGGTCTATCTAATTGGTGAAACGGTAGAAGCATTAGGAGGTAGTGAATGGGCAAACATTCACAAATTTAGTGGGGGAAGTATTCCAAAAGTCAAAACCGATAAAGCAGTTTCTCAGTACAATCAGATCAATAAAGCAATTAAAAGGGGCTGGATTTCATCCTGCCACGATTGTTCTGATGGAGGTCTTGCTGTTGCATTAGCTGAAAGTGCTTTTTCAGGCGGTCTTGGGATGAAAATTAACATTAACCCGTTAGGAATTGACAACGACATTGTTGCTCTATTTAGCGAAACTCCATGCCGACATGTTGTAACGGTTCCTCCCCATTATGAAAACGATTTCTTAAAATTAATGAAAGGGCTGGATGTTTTCTTTTTAGGCGAAGTCTTAGAACAATCTCAATTTTTGGTTTACGGATATGCAAACAATCCTATCATAAACACCTCGATTTATGATCTCAAAGAAGCATGGCAGAAAACATTACGGATATAAGGAATTTATATGGTTCAGGTTCTTGTTTTAACAGGTTTTGGTATAAATTGTGAACGGGAAACGGCCCACACATTCCAAAAAGCAGGCGGAGACCCTATCCTTATTCATTTAAATGATTTAATTGAAAAACCAGATTACCTCGATAAATCAAAAATATTTGCTATACCAGGTGGCTTTTCTTTTGGAGACGATATCGCTTCTGGAAGAATTTTAGCCAATCGAATCCGTTATCGATTAGAAAAACCCTTAAAAAAATTTATAAATGACGGGAAACTCATTATAGGTATATGTAACGGCTTTCAGGTAATGGTCAAAATGGGTATTCTTCCTTTATTTCAAAAAGAATTTCAACAATTAGTAACTCTAACCCACAACAATTCCGGTCGTTTTGAAGATAGATGGGTTCGCCTGAAAGTAAATATACAAACTCCCTGCGTTTGGACAAAAGATATTGAAATTATAGAATTACCTGTGCGACATGGAGAAGGAAAGTTTATTCCTAAAGATAACATTGTTTTAAAACAACTTAAAGACAACCATCAAATCGTGATACAATATGCAAAAAAAGATAACTCATTAGCTAATGGAGAATATCCTATAAATCCAAACGGTTCTATAGAAGACATTGCGGGCATATGTGACCCGACAGGTAGAATTTTTGGATTAATGCCTCATCCTGAAGCCTTCTGGGACGCAAAATTACATCCTTTATGGAATCGACTTAAACTTAATGGGCCAGGAGAAGGGTTAAGAATCTTTGAAAATGGTATATCTTTTGCTAATTCTCATTTGTAAAATCTAACTTTAACTTTTTTTCTTGCTATATGCCTCATAAAAAACTCGATTTTACGATAAATGATTACAACCTGATACAAACAAAAAAAGATTGGGAAAGAGCACTTAAAATAATTTCAATCGAACCTAAAATTGCTATTGACCTTGAAGCGAACTCCTTATATGAATATCCCGGAGAAATCTGTCTTATACAGATTTCCGTTCGTGGATACGGTTTCTTGCTCGACCCTCTGGCTAACTTTTCATTCCCGGAATTAGGCGAATTATTATCTGACAAAAATATTATAAAAATCTTCCATGCATCCGAATACGATTTAAGACTTCTCTGGAACCAGTTTCAATGGTCTGTAACAAATCTTTTTGACACCATGTTGGCAAGCAAACTCTTGGGTTGTAAACAACTCGGTCTTGTTTATCTACTACAAACTTTCTTGAATGTTAAACATGATAAGAAATTTCAAAAGTCAAACTGGAAAAATAGACCTCTCTCTTATCAACAATTAAGTTATGCCTATCGTGATTCCCATTATTTAATCCCATTAGCAGAGGTATTACAAAAACAACTTGAAGAAAAAAACCTCTGGGATGAGGCTCAAGAAATTTTTAATGATTTTGCACAAGATATAGTAGTAGAAGAAGACGAACAAAAATCAATACAATTCTTCAAATCATTTAAAGACAGAATTCTCCCTGAAGAGAATCTAAAAGTCTTACACGAACTTTATTTTTTTCGTGACGAACTCGGAAAATCCTTACATGTCCTTCCAAACAAATTAATCTCAAACAAATGCCTATTAACTCTATCAAAAAAAATCCCAACTACTCTTGATGAATTGAACCAGACCATAGGAACAAGTTCTATATCCAATAAAATAAATAGACAAAAATTACTTGAAGTAATACTAAAAGCAAAGAATACAGAAAAGATAATTAAGACACCACCAACAAATAATAATCCGGATGTAAAAAATCGAATATCACTTCTCTTACAATGGAGAAAACAAAAATCAATTGAACGCGACATCGATTCTGACGCTATCCTACCTAAAAACAAAATTTATTTGCTCGCTATATATGAACCTAAATCTTTAGCAGAACTGAAAAATTTAGGCATCCTTGGTCCTGTTCGTCTTAAAATGTATGGAGAAGAAATAATTGATATATTCAAAAAAACTAATGAATTTCTTGAACAAGAACAATCATAATACAATATCATTATAAAAATAATTTTACGGGAAACAAATATGAAGAGAAAAATACAAACAATTTTTTATCTATTTGTTTCAACTTTTTTAGTTTTATTTTTCGTCTTCATAAAAGGGTCATATAGTTATTCAGACGAGCCGGCTCTACCATCAGGATTAACACCGTCTTCTTCTACAGAGCCCCAATTACCTCAGGGGCTCCATTCTCCCGATTCCTCCGAGCCACAACTTCCTCAAGGATTAGATAAGACAACAACTAAAGAAGAAATAAAAGACAATAAAAAACAAAAAAAATATTTACCTATTGATATAAAAGGCTTCTGGGATAACCGCATAGGAACACGATACAGAAACGATAAACACCAATCAAAAGATTTAACACTTGGAGAATCAAGGCTACAGTTAAAGGCAGAAAAATTTTGGGACATAATTGGAATAGAAACAACAGGAGATTTCTATGGAGATTTAATTCAAGAAGAATTTAACTTCGACCTGCGTCAAGCACGACTCACATGGACATTATCCCCCACATTAGATTTACGAATTGGGCGACAAATACTTACATGGGGTACAGGAGACCAAATTTTTATAAATGACCTTTTTCCAAAAGATTGGAATTCTTTCTTTGTCGGAAGAGAACAAGAATACCTAAAAGCCCCATCAGATTCCATAAAATTAGGTTGGTATCCAGAATGGTTTAACTTTGAACTTGTCTATACTCCTCGGTTTACACCTGATAGATACATCACGGGAAACCCAATTACTTTCTGGAACCCTCTTTTAAATGAACTACAAGGAGAAGAACAAGAAATTCATCCGGATCATCCTGGACCTCGATTTCATGATGACGAATGGGCATTCCGTGCATATCGAAAAATAAACAATTACGAACTCGCCCTGTATACTTACTCGGGTAGATGGAAAAGTCCCGGTGGACAAAGATTAATCCCTCCTCTTCAGTCTTATTTCCCTAAACTCAATGTCCATGGAGCCAGCCTGAGAGGACCGCTTGGCAAAGGAATATTATCTTTAGAGATGGGTTATTATGATTCAAGAGAAGACCGAGCCGGTAATAGCCCTCTTATAAATAACTCCGAATTTCGTTTTCTGATGGGTTACGAACAAGAATTAGCAAAAGATCTTACTGGTGCTTTTCAGATATATTTAGAACATATCATGGGCTATGATAATTACAAAGACAATCAACCTTTCTGGGTATATAACAAAGACGAAAACCGATTCGTAACTACAATTCGAATCACTCGACAATTAATGAACCAAAACCTCATTTTATCATGGTTTATGTACTATTCCCCTACAGACCGGGATTTCTTTTTAAGACCGAATATGCGTTATAAAATAAATGATAAATGGTGGATTGAAGGTGGTGCCAACATTTTTATTGGAAATGAACCTTATACCTTCTTTGGTCAATTTATGGAAAACTCAAACATTTATATCAGTGCAAGAGTCTATTTTTAATTACAAAAACACTATATAGGACTTTGTATAATGGTGCGACCCAAAACAATAAAGTTTTGTTTTACTCTCTTTTTAGTGTTAAACCTATTTTTAATTGTAGATAATACACACGCAAAAAAGAAAGCAACCCCTAAAAAAACTTCTTCACAACAACTCAAACAACAAACCCCTTCCATTAACCAATATGAAAACCAACAATATAGCGAATATGCCGGACCGAAGGGAATATTAGATATAGATGTAACCGATGTCGTAGGTAAATACTGGGGTGCTCGGGTTGATTTATTAAACATAGAAGATGGCAAAAGATATCGTTTTGATTTCCCAGAAGGAAAAGGAGAACAAAAAGTACCCATTGGAGATTTTAGAGCATATATATTCGCTTATGACAATGGCGTTCCCGTAATGGTGCAAATCAAAGATATTACCATTAAAGAAAACACACCTATATTTCTACCCCTAACTCTTTTGGAAGGAACTACCGGCCCTCTTGTCCTGAGAGATTTTGATAGTGACCATGACCTTGTATTGGATAGGGTTGAAATAGAATCCGGAACCGATCCTTATAATCCTCTGGATATCCCCGGTAAAAAGACAATCCCTGTAAAAAATAAAGTAATAGTAAACAAATCTGGGTGGTATAAAGGAGAATTATGTTGTTTTTCCAAATACAGTATTGGCAACGAAACCATTGGAGAATTAATAAATAGAGCAGAAAAAGAAGGCCTGGATTTTCTCGCTATAACTGATATTAACACATTAAAATCTATTGAAGACCCTGAATATCATTCTGACAAACTTGTTCTCATACCGGCAATGAAATGGGGAAATGACAATATGGGATATGCCCTCGTCTACTGTCCTCTAACCCCTCTGGATACTCCAACCACTATTCCAGAAGCACAGGCAGAATGTCTCAGAGTTCAGGCTCAGGGAGGTATTTTTGCGATTGCCCATCCATGCTTTCCAACAGGATTTTGGCGATGGGGGTTAAGTTATGTAAATGCAATTCAAGTATGGTGCAGAGAATGGAGATCCATTCCGCCCCTCACAATGGATAAATTGGATGAATGGGTCAAAGAAAAAAAAGATGGGAAATTCGTTTACTCTCTCGCTGCCGCAGTAAACGAATCAAAAATAGCCTCTATTTCCGCCAATTCTCAATCAACTCGTTTCTGGGATTACGAAATTGCAAGGGGTGCTATGGTCTGTGGAATTGCAGGCAGCCATTCCTCAAGTCCTTCCGTTCCATTAGGAAAACCCATAACTTATGTTCGTGCAGAGAATAAATCATTAGGAGCAATTCTTGAAGGACTCCGATTGGGAAGAACTTATATTTCCTCGGGTATCAATGGACCTAAATTAAGTTTTATGGCGGATTCTTTGGCAGACAATAAAATCGATGTGAATATCGGAGGTATTGTCCCATTAGGGATAGACATCCGTTTCGAGGCTATCGCAATGAATGCAAAAGGTAAAAAATTAGAGGTTTTATTTAATGGAAGACCTATTGTTGCGAAGATAATAGAAAGCGATAATTTTACTGTTCGTTTTACAGACAAACCTAACCGAAGTGGGGCCTATCGTCTTCGGGTTATCGGTCCCCCCGAAAACACAAAAGGATTCGGCGATGTTGAAGTATATGCAATGACCAGTCCTATTTATGCACAGGATATTACTCCTGAACTGCTTTGGAAATTGCCTAAATTTGACCCCAAAAAAGCATGGATAGAAATAAAACCCAGTGAAGAAGGTTCTTATTTAAATCTTCCTGATAATTAAACCTTTTTCAATACTTCCATTTTTGGTAAAATATATAAACCAACCGAAATTATATTAAGTTTATCCTTGTTATAATACAATACTATTTCCATAAGGCACATCTAATGAAAGACACAAACAATAAATATTTATATAACAACGATCCTCTTATTATTGCAGGAAGAAAATTTAAATCCCGTCTCTTAGTTGGCACAGGAAAATTCCCCTCTGCAGAAGCATTATGCAAAACAATCAAGGCTTCTGGAACAGAGATTGTAACAGTAGCATTGAGAAGAGTTGACATAAAAAAACCAGAGAATGATAGCATCCTATCCGTTCTCAACCCCAAAGAAGTCCTGATTTTACCAAACACCAGTGGTGCAAAAACTGCTGAAGAAGCCTTAAAATTGGCCCGTATCGCCCGTGCCGCAGGATTAGAACCGTGGATAAAGTTAGAACTTACACCAGAACCAAGATATTTACTTCCAGACCCCATCGAAACATTAAAAGCGGCTGAACTATTAATAAAAGATGGTTTTACCGTTCTTCCTTACATCCAGGCAGACCCCATATTAGCAAAGAGATTAGAAGAATTAGGAACAGCAACTGTAATGCCATTAGGTGCTCCCATTGGCAGTAATAAAGGATTAAAAACTAAGGAATTAATAAAAATTATCATAGAACAAGCCAATGTCCCCGTTGTTGTTGACGCGGGATTAGGAGCCCCATCCCATTCTGCAGAGGCAATGGAGATGGGAGCAGACGCTGTTCTTGTCAATACGGCCCTCGCAGACGCTCAAAACCATGAAGAAATGGCAATGGCTTTCCGTTTAGCCACAGAAGCAGGTCGATTGGCATTTCGTGCCGGCTTAGGACCTCAACGCGAAACCGCAGAAGCATCTTCCCCACTAACTGGTTTTTTGTTCAATTCAAAAAAACAATAAATACCAAGATAAAAATATGAAACCTTATTCTTTCTCTGAAATCCTTGACAAATGGAATGCCGAACTCATACAAGAACTATACGAAGGAATTAATGAGGACAAAGTTTTACATGCTTTGATAAAAGATTCCCTTTCTGTAGAAGACTTAATTGCACTCCTTTCACCCAAAGCAGTTCCTTTCCTTGAAAAAATGGCACAGAAGGCAAACAGAATAACACGCTGGCATTTTGGTAGAACAATATCACTATATACTCCTATTTATCTATCCAACCTCTGCGCCTCAGATTGCTTGTATTGTTTTTTTGCTTCTCACTCTGGAATTCGCGAAAAACGAGTTACATTAACAGAGGAACAAATACGGGCAGAATGTGCCGAATTATCAAAAAAGGGTATTCAAACAGTTCTGCTACTCACAGGTGATGCCCCAAAAATAGTCCCCGTAGACTACATATCTCAATCAGTAGTCATTGCGAAAGAATACTTTAAGTCTGTCAATGTTGAAGTATATTCTATGGATGAAAAACAATACAAACAACTGGTAGACGCAGGGACAGAAGGTGTTACTCTCTACATGGAAACTTATGATAAAAACATTTACGATAAAGTCCATCTCTCCGGGAAGAAAAAAGATTACCTCTATCGTCTCAACGCATTAGAAAGAGCCGGTAGGGCCGGCATTCGTAAACTTACCTGTGGTGTTTTATTAGGACTAAGTAACTGGCGTTTTGATATCGTTTGGCTTGCTTTACATGCAAAATATTTAGAAAATACTTGCTGGAAGAGTGTCATATCTCTTTCTTTTCCAAGACTTAAACATACCCCTTCTCGATTTCAAATTCCCTATCTGGTTTGTCTTGAGGAACTTGTACAAATTATTACCGCTATGAGACTATTTCTTCCCCATTCTCCCTTTAATTTAAGCACACGAGAAAGTGCAGAGGTACGTGACCATTTAATACCATTAGGAATTACTTCTATGAGTGCTGGTTCCTCTACTCGTCCCGGTGGTTACAAAGTATTCCACAAAACAACAGATACTCAAAGGCCCGTTCTGGAACAATTTGAAATAGATGACCATAGAACCATAGAAGAATTTGTAGAAGCAATCAAAAATAAAGGTTATGACCCAGTCTGGATTGACTTTGACCCTGGCTTTATAGAATCATACTAAAAACAAAATGTTAGGAAAGTCAAAAATGAAAAATTACCCTATCCTTTTTATCCTTATCCTTTTATCATATACGACGAGTGCACAAACAATAGAGTTCAAAGAACTCCCAAAAGAAAAGTACATTGATAAATGTAAGGGAGCATGGTTAGGACAAATGATAGGTGTTACCTTTGGTGATAAATATGAATTTCGCTCAAATGGTATCCCTATCCTTGAGCCTTTAGACGAGTGGACCTCAGAAGCATTAAAACGTTCGTTTGAACAAGACGATTTGTATGTAGAAATGACTTTCCTGGAAGCCATCGAAAAACATGGAATTAACATCTCCTTTGAACAAGCAGGTAAGACATTTGCAGATTCCAAATATCCTTTATGGCATGCAAACAAGGCGGGTAGAAATAATGTCCGTAATGGAATTATGCCTCCACTATCCGGACATCCCCGATTTAATCCTCATGCAGATGATATTGATTTCCAAATTGAAAGCGACCTGTTTGGAATTATAACACCTGGTCTATTCAAAGAAATGCAACAATTAGGTGAAGTGTTTGGGTCTATTATGAATTATGGCGATGGACTTTATGCCGGTTATTTTATTGCAGGAATGTATTCATCCGCATTTTTTATTGAGGATGATATCGAGAAAATTGTTCATTTGGGACTCTCCTGTCTTCCTCCCGAGAGCAATTATCGGAAATGTATAGAGGATGTAATAGCATCATATCACAAACATCCTGATGACTGGCTTGAAACATGGAAATTTATCGAACATAAATGGCAGGATGATATTGACTGTGAACCTGGCAACCTTGTAAATATCGACGCAAAAATCAATGGTGCTTATGTTGCCATTGGCTTACTTTATGGAAAAGGAGACCTGAAAAAAACATTAGAAATTTCTACAAGATGCGGCCAGGATGCCGACTGTAACCCTTCATCTGCAGGAGGTATCCTCTGCTGTATGAAAGGTTTTTCTGCATTAGAACCCTCATGGAAAGATTATCTTCCGAATATTGCCGATAAAAAATTTATCTTTACCAACTATTCCTGGAATACACTAATAGATGCATCTGTTCGTGTTACCGAACAAGTTATTAAAAGGGCCGGTGGAACTATTGAAAATGGTATTTATAAAATACCCATACAGGAAGCCTCACCTCCTCCAACATTAGAACAATGGAAAAATAAGCATGAGATATTCTTACCTCCAATCCCGAAAGAAATCGTATCTAAATGGAACCCCTTATGGAAAGTAAAATCATGCAAAAAATCAAATGATACAGGTGTATTTCCAAACAAATTTGACCGTGATAATATACTCATAATAACTCCTCCTGAGGGAGGTATTCCTGCACTTATTGAGTATTACTCAGAAACCCCAATCAATGCCAAACAACTGCTAATAGAAACTTGTTCTATTAATAACAAACCTTCCCTGCTCCGAATTAGAGTTGATTATCATGTTGTTCAGGAACAAACCATTACAGATACTCAATGGACAAAGATATCGTTCAATATAGAGAAATGGTCTGGAACACTACCTACAATAACCATTGAAATACTTCCAACTGAAAACAATGATATAGCAATAGTTGGTTTTGGAAATATTGTATTCCAATAATCTAAACATGAAAGGACTACCACAAATCGTTTAAAATACATAACAAAATAATAGAACCGAAGAAGGTTCCTTCTATAAAAAAGGAGTTTTAAATATGGCTGTTGCTTCAATCACTTTCCCAAAAATTCATTCCGGTCTGCCCTACAAAATTAAAGATATAAAACTGGCAGAATTAGGCAGAAAAGAAATAGAACTAGCAGAACATGAAATGCCCGGTCTGATGGCCCTTCGTGAAAGATATGCTACAAAACAACCCTTGAAAGGTGCCCGTATTATGGGTTCCCTTCACATGACTATTGAAACTGCAGTGTTAATAGAAACACTTAAGATATTAGGAGCCGATGTGCGTTGGGCATCTTGCAATATTTTCTCTACACAAGACCAGGCCGCAGCAGCAATTGTGTCGACAGGAACCCCTGTTTTTGCATGGAAAGGAGAATCTCTGGAAGAATATTGGTGGTGCACCTACCAGGCAATGTGCTTCCCTCACAGAGAGACACCTAATATGATAGTTGATGATGGAGGTGATGCTACGCTTCTTATACATCGTGGCTATGAATTTGAGGAATATGTACTTAAAAATGGAAAACTTCCTCCTATAAGTGATGGCCACAAGGAATTACAAATTATAGATAGTCTTCTCCAACAAATATATCAGGAAGACCCTGAACGATGGCATCGCACAGTTCAAAACTGGATTGGTGTTTCTGAAGAAACAACTACAGGTGTCCACCGCCTCTATCAAATGATGAAAGAAGGCAAACTTCTTACACGTGCTATGAATGTTAATGACTCCGTTACTAAATCTAAATTTGACAACCTTTATGGTTGTCGTGAATCACTCGGCGATGGTATTAAAAGAGCAACGGATGTCATGATCGCCGGCAAAACGGTCGTTGTGGCTGGTTACGGCGATGTCGGTAAAGGTTGTGCCCAGGCAATGCGGGGATTGGGTGCCCGTGTAATCATTACGGAAATAGATCCTATTTGTGCTTTACAGGCGGCCATGGAAGGTTATGAAGTCATGAAAATGGAGGATGCAGCCCCAATAGGGGATATATTCGTAACAGCAACAGGATGTTGTGATGTTATTCGTGGAGAACACATGCTCAAAATGAAGCACCGTGCTATATTGTGTAATATCGGTCATTTTGATGCAGAAATCGATGTGGATTGGCTGGAAAAACAAGAAAAAATACGAGAAGAAAATATTAAACCTCAGGTCGATAAATTTATCTTTCCGGATGGTAAAGAAATCATCTTACTTGCACGAGGGAGGTTGGTTAATCTTGGTTGTGCGACAGGTCATCCCTCTTTTGTTATGTCAAATTCCTTTACAAACCAAACCCTCGCTCAGATTGCTCTTTTTACCGAACCCGAAAAATATGAAAAAGGGAAAGTTTATACACTACCAAAAAAATTAGATGAAGAAGTAGCACGACTACATCTCGAAAAGTTAGGCATAAAATTAGATCGATTAACACAGAAACAGGCTGATTATATCGGAGTCCCAATTGACGGCCCTTATAAACCCGACCATTATCGTTATTAATTATTATTCCTTATAAAAAAACGGGCAAATATCTTTTAATTTGCCCGTTTTTTTTATTCTTTTATATTTTCTATTCAACCGTAACGCTTTTGGCCAAATTTCTGGGTTGGTCAACATCACACCCACGATTTACCGCAATATAATAGGCAAAAAGTTGTAATGGAACCGCGACCACAATCGGGCTAAACGGCTCATAACAATCCGGCACATAAATCACATCACGGCTATGGGTTGCTATATCATCGTCTCCCTCTGTTGCTACACTAATAACAAGTCCGCGCCGAGCCTTAATTTCTTGGATATTTGAAACCATTTTCTCATAAGTATCACCTTTTACTGAAATACAAATAACAGGAAAAGTTTCTGTCACAAGGGCTATAGGTCCATGTTTCATTTCCCCTGCAGCATACCCTTCTGCATGAATATAACTAATCTCCTTTAATTTTAAGGCACCTTCTAATGCACTGGGAAAATTAAAATTTCTTCCCAGATAAAAACAGCTTTCCGCATCCTTATATTCCGGTCGGTTGGCCAGCTCCTTTACTTTATCATGATTTTTCAATATATAATCTACCTTTGCAGGAATGGTCCTTAACTGTTCTATCATTTCTCGGGCTTGCTGTTTTGTGAGCGTGCCACGAATCTGTCCTAACCATATTGTAAATAAAGCAAAGGCCATACATTGCGATGTATACGCTTTTGTAGAAGCCACGCCAATCTCAGGCCCGGCTTGCTGATAAATAACACCATGAGATTCTCTTGCTACACTTGAACCAACAACATTAACAATAGAAGCAACTTTAGCACCACGACTTTTCGCAATACGAATGGCTTCTAATGTGTCCGCAGTCTCTCCAGACTGAGACACCGCAATTAATATAGTATTAGGTGGAATAATAGGGTCCCTATAACGAAACTCTGAAGCCAGGTCTAATTCGACTGGAACGCGAGCAAATTTTTCTATCAAATATTTGCCTACCATTCCTGCATGCCAGGCCGTACCACAAGCAACAACATAAATCTTCTGACAGGCTTTCAATTCTTCTTCGGAAATGTTCATATCCCTTAACTGGACCTTATCTGAACCTTCTTCAACTCGTCCACGAAGGGTACTTTGAAGAACCTCTGCTTGCTGAAAGATTTCTTTCAACATAAAATGAGGATAACCCTCTTTTTCTGCGGCAGAATCATCCCACTCAACATTGTGGACATGAACAGGAATAGAATTTCCATCAACATCTTCAATACAAATGGTATCTCTCTTGATCTCACAAACATGTCCATTGTCAATATATATCACCTTTCTTGTATATTTCATAATAGCAGGAACATCAGATGCTATATAACCTTCACCGTCCCCAATACCTACAATAAGAGGACTCCCATTCCTTGCTGCTACCAATACATCGGGGTTGTTTTTGCATATCACACCAATAGCATACGCACCTCTTAAATCTTTAAGGGCCCGTTGAACAGCCTTGAATAAATCTCCATCATAATATTTTCTTACCAAATGGACTATTGTTTCCGTGTCTGTTTGACTTCTAAATGTTACACCTTCTTCTTTAAGTTGTTCCCGAAGCTCATGGAAATTCTCAATAATACCGTTGTGCACTACCGCTATTTCCATATTCATATCAAAATGAGGATGAGAATTAACTTCTGAAGGTTCCCCATGAGTGGCCCAACGAGTATGACCAATTCCTAATGGCCCCTGTATCGGATGTTGCTCCAATTTAGCATCGAGAACTTTTAGTTTTCCTACGCTCTTTAAAAATTCCAAACCATTATTGTTTACTACAGCAACACCTGCTGAATCATATCCACGATACTCTAATCGATGAAGACCAGAAAGAATAATCTCTATCGCATTTTTAGGACCTATATAACCTACAATTCCACACATTTTAAAACAATCCTTTCTTTTCGTTAAAATTGATTTTTGTAGTTGATAGTAAAAGAATAATGTTCCAATAAAAACAATCTATTAGAATTACTACTTTTTATAAAATGCTTTCATATCTTCAAGGGTCATAGGCTTATAGTCACCTGCATGTCCTGCTTGACCAAACGCTTTCATCCGTTCAACATATACCTGATAAGCAGATTCCCTCGCTGGTTTTAAGTAATCTCTGGGATCAAACTTTTCTGGTGATTCGTAAAATACCTTACGAATAGCACCTGTGATTGCAAGACGACTATCGGTATCTACATTTATCTTACGGACACCATTTTTTATCCCTTCTTGAATTTGTTCTAATGGTATTCCTTTTGTCCCCGGCATTTTACCACCATATTTATTAATAATATCCACCAATTCCTGTGGAACCGAACTGGAACCGTGCATTACCATATGGCAATTCGGCATTCTCTTGTGGATTTCTATAATACGGTCCATAGCTAATTTAGGAGGTAGAACTTCCCCTGTAACAGGGTCCTTTCTTGTCGACTTATAAGCACCATGACTCGTCCCGATGGCTACTGCAAGGGCATCAACTCCGGTTAACTTAACAAACTCTTCCGCCTGCTCCGGATCCGTCAGGAAATCTTCTACTTCTTTATCGGAAAGCCCGGCTCCATGACCATCTTCAATTCCACCTAAACAACCTAATTCTGCTTCTACTGTAACACCTAACGGATGGGCTAACTCTATAACCTTCATTGTAATTTCAAGATTTCCTTCATAAGTATTTTTTGTCTTCCCATCCTCTTTCAAAGAACCATCTATCATCACTGATGTAAAGCCCAATTCAATGGCTTGTTTGCAAGTTTCAACACTATTACCATGGTCTAAATGTAATGCCACAGGAATATGAGGATATTCTTCAACAGCCGCTTCCATCAGTTTTTTTAAGTAAATCATTTTGCTATATTTCAATGCACCACGACTTGCCTGTATAATAACCGGGCTATTTGTATCATTTGCAGCCTGCATAATCGCCTGGATTTGCTCCATATTATTCACATTGAAAGCACCCACCCCATATCCACCTTTGGCTGCTTCATCAAGAATTTGTCTCATTGGAACTAATGGCATAATATTTCTCCTTAATTTAGTTGTTTATATTATTATTACTCTTACAGTTTTTATAGATTTGCCAACACAGAAATTATTATCAGAAGAGGAATAATAAAAGATAAGGTATTATAACATTTATAAAATTCTTAATTCAAAAACAATTTATGTCTATGGGATACTTATTTAGCGGGCATTTGAGACATTTAGGCTGTTTTCTACAATAATCTTTTCCTGTCCAAACTATAAGTCCATGATATTCTTTGTAAATATGAACATCTTTCGGTAGGTGCTCATGAAAGTAATTTTGTATATCTTCATATTTCAGTTCTTCATCTAAAATACCATGCCTTGAAAAGATTCGTTTTGTATAGGCATCAACAACAAATATAAGATGTCCACAAGCATAAAGTAGAATATCGTCAGCAGTTTCAAGACCAATACCTTTTAAGTTCAGTAATTCTTTTCTCAAATGGGATGCATTAACACAAGCCATATTCTCCATTTTTCCGTCATATTTTTCAATTAAATAATTACAAAATATGATAAGTCGTTCTGCCTTCTGCTTAAAATATCCAGAGGATCGGATGGCCTGTTCGAGTGTATCTCTCTTACATTCAACCATTTTATGCGGATTAAGTAAATTTTGTTTTTTTAAATTACAAATTGCTTTTTCGACATTTGTCCACGCTGTATTTTGAGTAAGAATAGCCCCTATGGCTATTTCAAAAGGACTTTCTCCGGGCCACCATCCTGTGGGTCCATAATATTCCGAAAGAGTATTATAAATATCTATTAATATTGGCCATTTTGCTATATACCGCTTCTTTCCACTAAAACACTTCATATACAATCTATTGTATTCTATCTATTTCATTTCTTATCGCACGGATATGCTCCGGAAAAGTTCCACAACATCCTCCAATAATTTTTGCCCCATTTCTGATAAAATCTGGCACATATTTAGCAAATACTTCAGGGGATTCAGGATATAAAATACCATTATCAGTTAGTTGCGGTTGTCCTGCATTTGGATAAACCAAAAAAGGAACCTCTTTTTCAAAGAGATACATTCTTTCCAGTAAAACACTCATATCTTCGACACTTAGCGTACAATTTACTCCAAAAACCGGAACATTCATCTGTTTCATCTCATTTATAAACATTTCTGGGGTTGTTCCCATGATGGTATTGAACCTCCCACCATCATTGCTTCTCATAAATGTAAGACTAACAATCATCTCTAATTTTGTATTTTCCTTTACGGCAAGAACGGCACATCGAGTTTCTTCTAAATCAACCATCGTCTCGATAATACATGCATCAGCACCTCCTTCTTCCAATGCAATCGCCTGTTCCCGAAATGACTCGTATAATTCGTCCACCGATATATCACCCATTATTATAAATTTACCACTGGGTCCTATTGAAGCAAGGACATGATGTTGTTCTCCTATCGCCTTCCTTGTCAAATATGCGGACTGTCTATTCAATCTTTTTGCTTCATTCTCCAAACCATATGCTTTTAATTTTATTCGATTCCCTCCAAAACTATTGGTAGAAATTAAATCGGCTCCGGCCTCTTTGTATGCAGCAGCAATACTACTCACAACATCAGGATGTTCTATATTCCACATCTCGGGACATTCTCCCGATTTCATCCCTGACTTGATTAGTAATGTTCCCCATCCTCCATCACCAACCAAAATTTTCCCTTTTTGTATCTTTGATTTTATACGGTCCATTCTTACCCCTTACCTCTCTCTTTTGTTAATTTCTTCCATGTGTCTCTTACTAAGAAACTATTCGGAGCGTCCTCCTCAATCTCAAGAAATAATTCCCATGGAAAAGCAATCGATAAAAAGTTATCACCTATTTGTTTATTTGCATTTAATCGAGCCGAAATATCCGTCATACCAATAACGGCTTTTGGTTCATCTGTGTCAGCACTTGCATAAGACCAAATACCCACAGTTTGACACCCTGCTGAAAAAGGAGCGATAACCCGACACATTGTTTTACTCCGGAAATGAGCAAGTATTATTAATGCAGAAAATTGATTCGGGTTAACCAAAAAGACAACAGTTTTCGGTTGTTCAACATCCCTTTTCACTTGAGACAAAGGTTTAAATATCACATAGTCATAGGGAATGTCTATAATAGGTAATTTACAAATAAAATTTTTTACTTGCTCCGGGGTAGACAAATAACCTTCTCCATACATAAAGTCATGAAAAAACTCTGGAGTAACAAAATCTTTAATTTTTTCTCCGACTGCCTCACCAGCAGGATGTCCTTTGTTACCCGTAGAAAGAAACCTGCAGAAACAATCTTCGCCTCCCGGAAAGTCTTTATATAGGTTTCCAAAACCAAGTCCTACACCTCCCCCCCAACAACCATAAGACTCACGAGAAAAGACTGCTGTCTTCCCTTTTGCTGAACTAATAAGCCACCATACAACACAACCCCATTTCCCCGGTTTAAACTCAATAGCATGTTCAGGTTTCTGATTAGACCATATTATAGACACAGGATCATATTCTAACGCCAACAACTCACAAAGTACTGATTTCATGTTATTCTCTTAATTCATAAAACCAAATTTAGCATCAAGATACTCAATACAACCTTGAGGGTCTGGCGAGTAAGCATCCGCACCTATTTTATTACAGAATTCTTGGGTCAATGGGGCACCACCAACAACAATAGTCACATTGGGGACTTCAGTTTTTAATACTTTAACAGCCTTCTCCATATTCATCATCGTAGTTGTTAACAATGCACTCATTCCAACAACCGCACCGGGATTTTCTTTTAACACTTCAAGAAATTTATCAGGAGATGTATCAACACCTAAATCAATAACTCTCCAGCCTGCCCCTTCCATCATCATTCGAACAAGATTTTTTCCTATATCATGCAAATCACCCTGAACAGTACCTATAATAAAAACTCCTTTGTGTGTGGCTTCGCCTGTTTCAAAGGCACTTTTTAGAAACGGCATCCCTGCATTCATTGCTCGTGCTGACATCAAAACATCCGGAACAAAAACTTCATTACAACTAAATTTTTTCCCTATAACACTCATACCCTTCATTAAACCTTCATTCAGGATTCTACCTGCAGAAATTCCCATAGCAAGGGCTTGCTGGACCAACTCCTCTGCTCCATCCTGTCCACGCAAATCCGGAGGATAAGGTGAGTTTCTATTAATCTTTCCTCTTTCAACACAGAGTGCAATCTGTTCTAATATATTCTCCATAGCCATTCCCTTATGTTTTATTTTTTTATTTATACTTTTTAAAATTATCAATAAATCAGGATAGCCTTTTCCAATTGTGCCCTCCCCCATTTTTACAGGAGGCATTATAAGGAGTATCTTTTGATTTTACAACCAACCCACATTTACTACATTGATAATTTTTCTCTCCAACTTCACCTAAGCACTTCCACGAATGTCCACCTCCTTCTTTGCAATTTCCCATAAATGGCTGATTAACGGATTCTATATGCGTTCCACATTTACTGCAACAATAGTTCTTTAGTCCCTTCACTTGTGCAGAAATAGTAGGATTGAAAAGTATAAGAAAAAGAGTTGTACAAATAATTGTCATTAAAATAAGCACCTTATTTTTTGTTGTCATAACCTGTATTCCTTTCATTTCTTATTCTTTTATTTTTCCATAATAACATAACCAAATTATAAAAATGATATAATTCTTTCACATCAAAATTAAACTCGATTACTTCTTTATAATCACATGCAATCTACACAACAAACGAAAGATGGGTCTATATCTTTACTTCTGCTATGCTGGGAATTCTTTAAAATAGGAATTATTGGTTTTGGAGGAGGGTGGGTAATTATTTCACTAATCCATAACCGTTTTGTTAGACAAAAAAAATTAATCAGTGATGAAGATTTTGCTATAGGACTAAGTCTTAGTCAGTTTTTAGGGGCTTTTGCAGTAAATACAGCTTCGTTTGTTGGGAGAAAACTAAAAGGTTTACAAGGAGCCCTTTTATCTACTTTTTTTTTCTTACTACCTTCATTTGTAATTGTATGCATACTAACAGCACTTTATTTTAGATTTAATAAAACATTCAATTTTGAGCATATATTAAAAGGTATTTCACCTGTTATTATTGCACTTATGCTTGTTACGGCCTTCGACCTTTCTATCAAAATAAAAAAAGATATTCTATTTTTCTTTATTTTATCTTTCGTAATTATTGGTGGAGTATTTAATATAAATTATGTCGTATTGCTTATTTTATCCGGTCTTATGCAGATATTGTTTCTACATTTCAAACAAGAAGGAAACAATAATGTCAAGATTCCTTCAATTTGTTTTTTACAACCTTACAAAATAACTTTTGGATTTCCAAATGTCCTTTATTTCGCCGCCGGGACATCTTCTATTTTTACGATCGGTTTTTTATTTTTTGGTATAGGTTTTATCTTCTTTGGTGGAGGATATGCCCTTCTTCCTCTTTTACAAAATATCTTTGTACACAAATTAAAATGGATTTCAAACCATGATTTCATTGTTGGTATAGCCATAAGTCAATCAACGCCGGGGCCTTTTGCGGTAATAGCAACTTTTTTAGGATATTACCTCAAAGGAGTTTTAGGGGCATTTGTATCTACTACCATGATTTTTCTTCCAGCTTTTATTTTTTTACAGATTTTAATTAATCTTCAAAATAATTTCAAAGATAATAAAAATGTTCAGGCTTTTTTGAAGGGGATAAACATTGCAGTTATTGCACAATTACTCCTCCTTTCTTATCATTTCGCTATTGAGACTCTTATGCCCCCTTCTATCCCCTCTTTAATTTTACTATCAATAAGTCTATTCGCTTTTTACCCTTATAAAACACCGCCCCTTATTCTTATTGTAATAGGGATTATTTATGGATTTTTCTTTATCCAATAAACTACTTCAAAATCTTCCGACCTTCAGAGGATTTGATACCAGACACTATTCGTTCGAAGGCTTCTTCATTTGAACAGGCACTCATGGCTTCTTCTTTAGCAACTAATCCCTTTTGATACAAATCAACAGCATATTGGTCGAAACTCTTCATATCGCCGTCTACTTCCATAATACCATGAAGTTTATCAAGGTCACCTTCCAGGATAGAATCACGAACAATAGGTTTCCCTCCTAATAAAATCTCCAAACAGGGAATACGACCTCCACCAACTCGTTTTAACAGTCTCTGACAAACAACTCCTTGTAACGAATATGCTAACTCCTGACGAATTAAATCGCGTTCATTCTGCGGGAAATAACTTATGATACGATTCACTGTATCTACTGCTGTTGTGGTATGTAGCGTACTGAAAACAAGATGTCCTGTCTCAGCGGCGCTCAAACCTGCACGAATGGTATCCCTATCACGCATTTCGCCTACGAGTATCACATCGGGGTCCTCACGCAGTGAACCACGAAGGGCATTCGCAAATGATAAAGTATCTCTCCCTACCTGCCGCTGAGATATAATACTCTTTTTGTCGGTATAAACATATTCAATAGGGTCTTCAATTGTTATGATATTAGCAGAACGCGTTGCATTAATATAATCTACCATTGCCGCCAATGTTGTGGACTTACCACTTCCCGTAATACCACATACAAGGAAAAGCCCTCTGTGTTTATTACAAACATCTCGCACAACTTCCGGTATATTTAATTTTTCAAAAGGTAAGGGTTCTTCAGGAATTAAACGGATAGCCAATGCAGGTGCACCCATCTTGATATATCCACTACATCGGAGATAACCAATTCCTGCAGCGTGATATTGAAAACTTGTTTCACGCTCTGTATATAACATATCAACTTCATCTTGTCCCCCTAATTGATATAACAAATCTCTCATATCTTCTGCATTCAAAGAAGGCAAATCGAGAGGCATAAGGTCATTATCTACACGTATATAAGGACGTGATCCCGCTCTCAAATGCAAGTCAGAAGCATTCTTTGCCCTCATCATTTCAATCATTACATTGATGTTAAAACCTGTATTTACATAAGCGAGGACTTCCAATTGCCATGTTCTTGAGCGAAGTGAAGTCTTACTGTATTTATCTATTACACTATCCAAAGGGATAAGAAGGGGAAGTTGTCTCCAGTTAAATCCTGGAACCAAAACCCTGCATAAACCCTCCTCACATTTAGAACGAACACCTAATTTGGTCTCCTCAAATGCTCTATTTATCTCATCATGATTTGCAGATTCCCTCGTGGAAAAAGAAATTTGCATTGAGTCTACTTTTTTACTTAAATCATTCGATTTTGCAACAAGACTACAACCTTCTGTTGTAATTTTTACCTCTGAAGGAACACCCATTGCCCGGATTACTTCATGAAGCCCAATTCTTAAAATGTCAAGGATAGTTGATTTAGATTGACTGCCTATGAACATAAATAATACCCTTCATTATGCCCTTTAATTTTGGTGTTAAATTATATAAAAACTATAAATATTGAAAATGTTTATATACTATAATCAAGTTTAACATTTAAAATCAATATGTTGTCCTAAAAATCTTTAAAAATTTCTTTTTTCTTTGCATCTATAATCCCGATTTCAAGTTCATGTGTCCTAACTTCACCTGGTTTAAGATAATCCAATTCTCCCTTTCTTTCTGTTTCATCTCTCCCTAATACACCCGCATTACATGGCTCCAAACCGATTACATATTCTCCTGTTCCTAACATCTTCCATTGAACCAATTTGGGAAGTTGTGATTTTTTGTATTTTATATAAATACCATAAAATTTCTCTTCCAATTTTGGCTTTTCATGATAAATACCTATAACTACTTCCCCATTTTTGTGTGCTTTTACATCATGAAAATATACTCTTTCCTGATAGTTTTCAACGGGCTGTGTTATTTCATACCAAGCATCTTTCCCCTGTTTCGCAATCTCATCTCTTGGAATAGTCCTTTTCGCAGGAATACAGACTTTTGCCCCTTCACATACAACAGGCCAGCCAATATTACAATGATAGAGCATCATAAACGGGGTTTTACGAAATCCTTCATTTATTACCGTATCTATAATTTTGAAACAAGGGGCTCCTAAATATGTCGTAATCTCTCTTTCCACTACGATATTTTCAGCGAAAAGAGCCGTTTGTCTCAT
>CAKZKR010000013.1 GCA_937124615.1 uncultured bacterium | reverse complement strand
GAGATTTTTGATATTTTTGAGAGGCATCCAAATGTTACAGATGCGATAAAAAAGATAACGATAGTCTTGGGAGGGACTTATATAGTTGCCGATAAATTGGGGACTTCTGAAATGGAGAGGCGGTTGCCGGATGGTAGTGTTGAGAAAGAGAAGATGAGTATACTGGGAAGTAAGACGAAGATATATAATCCGGATGGGAGTATTGAGGAGAAAACGGGTGGTGGTTTGATAGAAGGATTTAAGGAAGGTTCATCGAGGGGAATTTTCATTTTGTGTGTTTTAGTTGGGATAGGGATAGGCGGATATTTTATCATTCGAGGAGCAGTTCCTTTGGTGAGAGTTTTAAAGAGCAATAGAATGCCTGTGGATGTGGATAGAGATAGGAAAATTTATTAATTATATACGGTGATACTGCATAGGAGAGGAGTTTAGTAATGGCTTTTATGCCGATTGGTTCCTTAACTACTAATACACATTCTGATACCAGATGTTTGGCGGATTTTTTTTCTTAAGTTATGTTGTTTTGGCGATGGATTATAGATAATTGAATTTAATAATAGTGAGGGACCTGGTTCGAGAATGGATGAGGCAACCTAGGGACGGGGAAATATGCCTTTTAGATTTGTAGATAATATTATTTTCCTTTCAGAAAACCGACAGGTAAGACTAATTGAGATGAAATACTTTTGGTTTTAACTAATCCCAGAACAGACACCCATTGGAGCCAATTTGAATGTTATCCCGTGTCGTGTTTACACATTGCAGATTTCGTAAGCCCGTTTGAGAGAGAGTAAGGGGTCAGGGTTTTTCGGGATAAATTCGTGAGCGACGAAGCCATCAAAATTTAGTTCTGCTAAGACTTCACAAATTCTACGGTAGTTTAATTCTTGTGTCTCGTCAATGTCGTTTCTACCCGGGACACCGCCGGTATGAATATGTCCGATGTATTGGATGTTGTCTCTGAGGGTCTGGATAATATCGCCTTCCATGATTTGCATGTGGTAAATGTCGTAGAGAAGTTTGAAACGAGGGGAGCCCATTCGTTTGACTAATTCAATGCCCCAAGCAGTATGGTCGCACATGTAATTCTTATGGTCTCGCTTGCTATTCAAAAGTTCCATAATTACATTTACGCCTAATTGCTCCGCCAACGGCATGATTTCTTTTAGTCCTTTGACGCAGTTATCTAATCCTTCTCTATCATCAATTTTGCCACGATTGCCTGAGAAGACAATCATATTAAGTAGACCGGCCTCTGCAACTTCACGAAGCCTTTTTTCTGCTCGTTCAATCAAGGTTTTATGATTAGCAGGGTCATTCCAACCTTTTTCAATAGAGCCGGGACCATTTGCCATTGTGCAAATGAGTCCATGCTCTTTTACGATTGCCCAATCTTCCGGGTCAAGTAAATCAATACCAACAAGTCCCATTTCTTTTACTGCTTTGCAGAAATCAGGCATAGGAATTTTTCCATAACACCATCTTGAGACAGATTGTTTAATGCGTCCTTTATGGGATGCTGTGTCCTGAGTGGATGCTTTCTTCATGATAAAGGGAGCCGTTAGTACGGAGATAGATACGGTTTTGAAGAAATTACGGCGGCAGGTTTTATAGTTTGAAGTATTTTCTGTTGGTTTCATTGGATTGCTCCTTTGTTAAATTGTTGATATATTTATAAAATTGTATTATCTTTTAATTTGATTTGTAAAAGTCAAGTTGAGTACTATAAAGTAAGTTGTAAATAATAAAAAATTTATTTGACAAATAGGTAAAAATTGTGTAATATTTATTATATAGTATTTTTTATTTTAATAATTCCAAGTGGAAATAAAGGATTTTAGTTTAATTAAACAATGAACAGTGGAGGCAAAAAAATGAAAGTAGGAAATTTTATCACAGGTTTAACAACCACACGCACGACCATCTCTGTATGTGCATTGATGGTGGGGCTTCTTATGGTCTCATTGAGTGCACAGGGATTGGTAACTGTGACTAAACAAATAACAGGGCTGGATACCAATGGCTATTTTGTCAATGGCACAGCTGAGTTAACCGTTCAGGTTACAATAAATTACGATGGTTCGGAGGGTACAATCACAGCCCTTGGATATGAAGAGAAAATTCCCGATGGTTTTTCGTATTTAGGGCCATTGGCAAGTGAGAATCCGACCCCCCCTATAGTTCCCAGTTTGGGTCAAACAGGGACGCTGAATTTTGCTTACATATTTGTCCCTTCTTTCCCGGCGACTTTTACCTATAGGATTGCCTGCCCCCCTTCGATTTGTGAACCGGGACAATTAGAAGGGAAAGTTTTGTATCGGACAACGGGTCCCCAATTGGAGAGTGCCCCCACTATAAATGTTATTCAGTTAGAGCCGACAAGTCTTTCCTTTACTCGTGAATTATCGGGTCCGGGAGTGTCAGGTTTAAATAACAATTTCTATATTCCTGGTCAAAACATATATGTAACGATAACGATAAATAAGGTAGGACCGCAAACAATCACAGCATTGGGTTTCCGAGATACCTTACCGACAGGTTGGACCTATCAAGGGTTGTTAGAAGGTAGCCTTCCTGTAGAGCCTACTTTAGGAAAAACAGGATTATTAGAATTTGCTTATATAACAGTACCCTCTTTTCCTGCTCAATTTAAATATAGAGTAAATGTTCCAGGTAGTTATTCAGGCTCGGCAGTGATAGGAGGTAATATTGTAGAAGGTTCCGAGACGGTGTCAAGTGCAGTTTTGTATCGCACTTGTGGTGATCCAATACTTTCTCCTAAGGTAGAGACGACATTGGACGGTGCAGTTCCTTGCCTTGTAGTTAGTAGGAGTTTTACAAATAATTTTTACATTCCGGGCGAAATTGTAGAAGTTACAATAAATATTAGAATTAATCCTAGTAATCCATGCCCGAGTGCAGTTACCGCTTTAGGTTATGAAGAATTCATTCCTACGGGTTGGACCTATGTAGGCCCGTTAGCGAGCGAGAATCCAACACCTCCCATAGTCCCGAGTTTTGGTGCGACGGGGACGCTAAGTTTTGCATATATATTTGTCCCAAATTTATCGGGTAGTGGAGCATCCTTTACCTATCGTATGAGAGCGAGCACAGGTTCAAGTGGTGTTCAGACAATAACAGGTCGTGCGAAATATCGTCTTACAGGCGGTGAATTGTTGAGTGATATTGCGCTTAGCGAATTGGTAGATGACACTCCACCTGTGTTGACTATTCTGGGCAGTAATCCTGTGACAGTGGAATGCGGAACAACATATACGGATGCAGGAGCGACAGCGACAGATGTTCCGGATGGAAATTTAGACTCTCAGATTATTGTTACAAATAATGTAAATACATCTGTTCCGGGATATTACACAGTTATTTATTCCGTGACCGATAGTTCCAATAATACAGTAACGGGTCAGAGGGTGGTTCAGGTTAGAGATACAACGAAGCCTGTGATAACCCTCTTAGGAGCGAACCCGTTAATTGTAGAGTGTAAATCTAATTTTAATGACCCTGGAGCAACCGCCAATGATACATGTGATACAAATGTACTAGTGAATGTATCGGGGACAGTGAACACAAATGTTATAGGCTCATACACACTGACTTATACAGCGACAGATAATTCAAATAATAGTGCCGACCCTGTAACTCGAACAGTAAATGTAGTA
>CAKZKR010000012.1 GCA_937124615.1 uncultured bacterium | reverse complement strand
AATTTTTTTACACTCCCTTCCCTTTTTATTATTCACAATTCCAATTATTCCATTTCAGAAATACGACATCATTAAGCAATCCTCAACATATCCCCCCTTTCCCCATCGCAAACCTATATTCCTATCAACAATATCTAAAAGATACCTTTCCTACTAAAATACCCAAATGCCCATCTAGTCTTTTCTAGAAAACTATAAAAAATGCATCCTACTAATTAAAATCTTTCCCCATTATTATAATCGCTCTTCAAAGTCCATACAAAAGCCCCACGACTATAACCCCCTCTCGCCTCTAAATAAATTTGTATGTATGAGAAGACTTCTTCTTGCATTATAAATCAGCAAAACACAGGAACAATATATACTTTCTATCCTTCAAGTGAATATTCATTGGCAAAAAATATTTGCTGAATCATTTCTGTGTTCAAACAATTCCCCCCTAATGCCAATTAAAAAATTTTGCTTTAAGCATTTGACACGAGCATCCCCTGGGCTATTGCTTTCCTTTTCCCTGCTACTGCTCTTGGTGGAGCATTTGTAGAAATTGTGGGTTAACGGGGTGATTGGCTTGCTGGCAGGCTTGGACAAATTCCTTCGCATGTTCTATGTCGCCTAAGTGGTAGTAAACAACCGCCATTTGTTCTTTTATTGCATAATTATTCGGCTGGAGTTGCTCTAATTTCTTCAGTGCTTGTATCGATTTTTCCCATTCTTTTTGGGCAAAGTATAAAGAAGCCAAGTTCAATAATATTTCAGGCTCTAATGAGGAGTCTTTCCCTTGAAGTTCTTGCAGGAGTTTTTCCGCCTGTTCAAAATTTCTCTGCTGAATGAATAAACTGGATAGGTTCAGTTTAATGTTAAGCAAATTCGGGTCTAATTGAAGTGCTTTTTCCCACACTTCCATAGCGGAGGTAGAATTTCCGGAGTGTGCATAAGCAAAACCTAACAGGATATACCCTTTAACCTCCAAAGGCACATGTTCAATAAGTCGTTTCCCCCAGACAATCGCTTCCGCAAACCGTTTTTCCTGAATCAATAGTTCGGTCAGCACGATATAGGCTTCGTTAAGGTAAGGCCGTTCCTGGATTATATCCAGCAGGTCCTGTATTGCCTGCTGTCTTTGTCCTTTATCTGCTCTTTCTACGATACGAGCAAGCCGACGAATATAAGGCGACTCTTCTGTAAATGAAACCATAGGTGCTAATAAATTTTCTACGGGTGCGTATTGGTCTGTGAGGATGTGTTTCTTATCCTGGGAGATAAGGTCTCTAATTTTTTCTTCGGCGATGTAATATCCGTTAGAAGCATACTTCATTTTTACCCAATTTTTTATTTCTTCTGCAGGTAAAGGTTTCTTTGAGCATATGAGAATGAAGGTATCTCTTACATTGGGGTTGTTTGCAGTGCCAAAAACATATAAATAGGGAAAAACCTCTTTGTTGGTTGCATACATAGCACTTAAAAAATATCCGAAGTGAAGACAATCTATTATGTTGCACATATAAATCCCGCGTGGGGCGAGAATCCGGTATATCTTTTCTGTGAACTCTTTCGTGGTAAGGTGGAACGGGACGGTATAATCGCTAAATGAGTCGTTAATGATGCAGTCATAAAAGCCTTCTTTCCCCTGAGTACTAATCTGTCTTACTAAATCTTCAACACGGTTTCTCCCATCTTGATGAAAGATAGAGAGATGTGTATTGTAGGGCAAACCCAATGCCTCATGGGCCACTTGGGTTACTTCCGGGTCTATTTCCGCCACCTCAATATTGCATTTGGGGTATTCTTTCTCCAAAAAATGGCAGAAGGTATATCCACCGCCTCCAATGACGAAGATATTTTGCGGTGATGTTCCCTGCGATGCGAAATGAATGCCTGCATGGAAAAAATGTTCGTAAGCACCTATCAATTTCAAAGGCTGGTTCATATCTTTACGGTTGTGAATCATCTTATCCAAAATGAGGTCCCGGAGATAAGGACGGTCGGGGTCCGGTTTTCGGACTTTAATGTAGTTATAGCGGCTCTCCTTCTCAACGATTACATCCGGTGTCTGATAAGTCTTTAACGCCATCTGGATAGCAAGTGCATCCCAAGGATAACGAGGTGCTAAAGTACTCAAACTCAAAATGAGGCATAGACAGACATACGATAAAGCAAACCCCTTTTTCGGAACAATCCATAGAAACATTACCGCAGATACGAGCATGAGACATACCAATGTGAAATTAGAACCCCAATATGCAATCATATAGTATCCTGTGAGCAAAACACCCAATATCCCCCCGACCGCATTCATGGCATAAATTTTCCCAATCTTCTTGCCCTGTATTATCCCGTGCGTTTCAGGTGGTATCATACGAATCAAAAGCGGTGAGATTGCTCCAAAGGCTATACTTGACGGTCCAAAAACGAGAACGGAATGAATAAATATTTGCACAGGCCAAGAGAAAGTCCATAACCAGGGGTTCCATGGGACTAACACATGAGCAAGGGGTATTAACAAAGTAGAAAGGCTCATAAAGAACAAAAAGAAAGCCGTGATTTTTCGGGGATTCCAATACTGTCCCAAGTACCCACCGAGATACCCGCCGATAGAAAGTGAACCTAATACAACTCCAATGATGGTGGTCCATGTGTATAATGAATTTCCAAAATTGCGGGCTAATAATCTCCCTGCAACAATCTCTAACATCATAATCCCAGTGCCCGCCCAAAAAGAAAGCAATAGCAGTTTGTAAAACGGCTGATATTCCTTTTGCTCTATATCTTCACTTCTCAAGGTATACGGTTCAACCCCTTCTTTCTCTAAGCGAAGTTCGGGCTTTAGCATCATCCCCAATAGTAAATAGAACGCCGAGATAAGGAATAGAACTGTCGTAGATAGAGCCAGTAATGTTGTATACGAAAAGTAGGCAAGTAATACATATCCCGTTAAGAAAGTGCCAATAAGACTGCCCAATAATGAAAAAGCGAAAAAAATTCCCACCGAAGTTCCTGTCCGCGAACTAACCTGAATTAGTAAATGTGTAAGCACAGGGGATATAGTCCCCAACAAAACAAACGGGATAATAAACAGCAAAAAGATATGAACAAAAATCCGCCATTCCCAGGCAAGATTCTGTAATATTCCCAGATTTCCGAAGTATTGATTGACATAAGGAATTAAAAAGATAACAAGGGAAGATAAGAGAAATTGGATAGGTATTGTTCTTGTATTAGAAAATCTATCCGCGAGAATCCCGCCAATATGATTACCTAATGCAATGCCTGCAAGCGTAGTAGCGATAATTCCTGTCCATGTAAACAAACTTTGTCCTAAATATTGGGCTATTACCCTGCCTGCAACCAGTTGCAAAAACATAATAGCCATGCTGGATATAAAAACAGTTAAATAAATTACCCATGGCAGTATTTTTATTTTCATAAAGAGTTAACAAATGCCCTTAAATAATTTTTCAGATTTATGCATTATTGCTGTTGCGGTCTCTTCGGATGATAAATATCGTTCCGGAGATAAAATAGGCTAAAGTAGGATAAATTAAAATGTGATGAAATGATTGTAAATTCTGTAGGAAGCCATTTGTCCCTTTCACAAATACGGAAATGGCAAGAGCTAAGCAAATTACCAGAGATAAACCTGCAATAATCCCTGAGATAAATAATATCGGGTCTCCTTTGGGAAGGGTTTCTTTTTCCTGGGGAGAGATAGAAGGAGAAGTGGATTTTTGATTTTCTGCTGTTGGAATAATTTCTTTTGCGTTTGCTGGTACATCCCGAGCCCCCATGAATATTGAAAGAAGTGTATATAGAATGGATGTCATTATCCAGACAGGCACGAATAAGAAGAAGAGGTGTAAAGTTCCCGTCTTTTCTAATGTAATAGCAATTACGATAGAAATCAGCCAACTTAGTAAAGCGGGCCAGTTCATTGCTATTCGTTTTTTCTCGGTCCAATAACGAGTAAGCCCAATCTTTGGGAAAATCCAGTATTCTGTAAAAGCAACCGCTCCTAATGGCATAAGAAGTAGCCCATAATAGCCGACAAAATCAAGTAATTTGGTGAAAACGAAAGGTGAGCACGCAATAATAGTGGTTCCTGCCCCTGCTAATAGCGTTACAAACCAGCGGGGCCAGCCGGGAGTTACAGCCTGCAAAGCCAAGCCCGCACGGTATAGTGTCGGGTTCGAAGTAGTCCATCCTGCAAGAATCACCGCAATCAAACCAGAAATGCCCAATGCCTGCGTCGCAACGGCACCTGAATCCAGTTGGGTAAGACTCTTCTGTAATAACAATGCAGACATGGCACCCATTACACCCGCACATATCCATGCAAGATAGTGGCCTAAAAACATTCCGAATGCAGAGAACAAACCATAAGCAGAGGAACGGGCGTATCGGAAAATAGCCATATCGGATAAGCCACCATGCATCGCTAAGTTACATATCCACGCAAATGCAGAGACATGCCAGAAAGAAATCGGATCTTTCCCATCTGGGCGAACACCGGTCCATATCTTCTGTGTGGCAATCTGCCAAAAATCATTCCAATTGCGTATGTCTACTCCTGATGCCGGTAATAAAGCGATAGCCCCTGCAATAAACATAAGAAACATCCATGGGGAACATACAACGGAAAATTGAGACAATCGTTTAAATCCCAATATTGCCAAAGTAACCACGACAGCACCTACTACAAGAACTACTAAAACAAATCTGAAATCAGTGGGTATCCATTCCGTTTGAGGAGGTATTCCCAGGGGCACTCTTACCGCAGATGCCGAAACGGTAATCATACAACCTGCAAGAATACAAAACAAAAATGCGTTGAGGACATTATATATCGTGGTGACTATAGGCCCTGCAACTTTCCGTAAAAACCAGTAAAGAGTAAGACGGGTCCGGACCGCAATAGGGGCACATATTAATGTCCATGTTAGTACCGCCATTAAATTGCCGAGTAATAAACCAATAAAAATATCATAGGCATTCACACCCCAACTCACGAATAGAGCACCGATAACGAACTCCGTTCCTGCCACATGTTCACCTGCAAATAGGCCGGCAAAGTATCGGCCGGGTTGTAATTTATCATTTGTTACAGGTTCACGCTCAAATTCATAAAGTAAATCCAAAGCCTCGGTAGCCTTTATTGTTTTTTCTTCACTCAAAGCAGGACCCTTTCCTATTTAAATTATTAAGATTAATGTATATCATGAGAAACATATAAAACGATATAAGAATTGTAGGCCCTTTTTCAAATGGAATTTTACAAAAAATGTTTGTATGTTGTTTAATATGTTTAAAGAAGATTAAATAAGTTGCTTTGTCGTTTTGGAAAAGAGAGAAGTTTAATAAAAACAGGAACCCCGCAGGGCGTATAACCCTGCGGGGCGGTAAGGGATTAACCCTTAAACTTCAGAGTCGATTTTCAGATTAGAAGCTGATTTCGGTTTCTGCGAACAGATAGTTGAAATCCTGTTCATCGAGGATTTCATCACCGAAGAAGTGGGAGTAACCCGCACGGATGACTAAGTCTTCACTGTAGTTGTAGGCGCCGGTTAACTGAATTTCCCAGCCTAATTCATCATCATCGCCCCAATCTTCGTCTAACATGTAATACTGACCTTCAAGAGCCAGTTTCACTGCTTCGGTCGGTTGTACACCTAAACCAAGGCGATAGACGAATACATTGGTGAGCTGGGTCTGATCTAAGAAATCACTGTATTCCCAGTTGGAGAACAGACGATTGAAGGGAAGGTCAAGTTCGTCTTTGGCAAACCATTTGCGATCGTAATCCGGTCCTTCAAGGTATGCGAAACCGGCATATACACGAGGCTGCCAGGAAATGTCGAAAGTGTAACCTGCTTCTAAGTTGACACCCCATGCATTGTAGTCACGATCAACACCAAAAATCCACCAACCTGTATCGGAGGCATCACCTAACTGATAGGCCGCTTCGGCTTCAAAGTCGAAGGCACCGACTTTGCCAGCGCCACGAAGACCTAATGTATGAAGGTCGGATTCAAGGGCTGTTGCATCATCGCGGACATACATCCAGTAGGCATCGATAACAACATCTTCAAGACCTGTGTAACTTCCATAAATGGCATACAGATCGATATCATCTTCTGCAAAATCGCCCATAGATTCGGCTAATTTAGCTGCGATGGCATCGACACTGACCATGTCGGTTACATAGCTCAAACGAAGAGCATCGAAGGAAAGACCTGTGAAATTGTAACGCTTGTCGTTTGTGCCAACAAGCCAGCCACTGCCAAGGGTCAATTCCTGACGACCAACACGGGCACGAAGCGGGGTTCCCCACATTTCACGGGCTTCAATATAGGCTTGATAAACTTCTACATCATTAACACTCGCCTGACGAGCATCCACACCCGTGATGTAGTTCTGGGAACGAAAATCTTCGCCCCAAATGTCATAGCTGTCTAATTCAATGAATGCAGTGACTTCATCAGTGAAGTCCGCCTTTACATTCAATCTTGTTCTTTGCTCAATGAAACTGGTCTCACCAGCATCATCATAATCTAACCAATTCGCACGAATGCGAATTTTTCCGCCGACTTCTACATTTTGAAGTTCAGCATATGCCATTGTGCCGACAAGCACTAATGCTACTGCGATAATTAACATGCTTTTACGCATAGTTTATACTCCTTTTAGTTACATAAATTAACTTGAGGTAATTTTAATTTTTTTGGTGTCTGCCCTCACAGACACCCTTGTCTTCCAATTATATCGACCACATCGACCATTCCAACTCCCGCGAGGTATCTCTTTAATGTTCATTCCTCCTTTCTGCTCGCAGATTTCGGAATTGGCGGCGATGAATTTTCTGATTAAATTTTTTCTATCTTAACATATTATAAAACCATTTGTCAAGTAAAAATATTCAAAATTTAAAAATTTTTTTATTTATTCTTTTTTAGAAAATTTATTGGAATAATACACAACATATTGTAGTGGTCATTATAAACTTCACTATATAACTTATATAAGTTTTTTATCACTTTCAATAAGCCCTTAATAAACTTTGGTAGTGTTTTTTTATACAGAAACGAAATTCCACAAAGGAAAAATAAGAGAAAATTAAATTGAAATCAAAATATTTTCTGCCTCTGCTCCTTATAAAATGACCACGATGTTTTTACCTCAAATTCTATATAAGGAGTAAGAAAATGAAGAACGATGTATCAAAAAGGAAATGTTGTAAATCCTCCCTTAAAAACATAATTTCTTCTGACTCTTTTCGAAATACGGTGTTTGTTTCATCTCAATTTCTGGAAGAAATTCCGGAGGCACAGTCTTTATGGTATGAAACACCAGAGGAGATAGAACAAAAAATTCAATGGGGTAAGGAAAAATCCGAACTTTTAAAATGGGTAAAAAAGCAAATGGAACGGAAGTTGACCTTGAAAGAGAGAAAATATATTGAATCCTATTATTTTAAGGGAGAAACACTTGAAGTTATTTCAAAGAGATTTCATCGTCATCCGTCAAATATTCACAGAACCATACGACGAGGGATAAAAAAATTAATTCAACTGACAAAAAATGAAAACCTTCGTTTTCATTCTGTTCGTATGAAACGCATGAGGTCGCCCCTGGTAAAAACTAATGATGACTAAAGTCCTTATATATAAAATCAATAGATTTTTATTATTCTAGGAATATAGAATATCTATAGTTAAAAAATTATTTTATGTGGAGTAATAAATGCGTGAAGAAAATATCGTTCTTATCGGTATGCCCTGGTCTGGAAAGAGTACTGTGGGTGTCTTATTAGCAAAGTCATTGCAATGGAATTTTATAGATACAGACTTATTAATACAGTCTGATATGGGAAAGTCGCTCCAGCAGATTATTGATGAACAGGGCGTTGTGGAATTTCGTCATGTTGAGGAACAGTATGTTTTATCCATTCACCCTGAAAAAAGCGTTATTGCTACAGGTGGGAGTGTTGTATATAGCGACAGGGCTATGGAACATTTAAAGAATCTTGGAACGATTATTTATCTTCAATATCCTTTTGAAGAAATTAATAGACGGGCAAGGAGTGTAGATGAGCGGGGGCTGGTCCGGACAAAAGGACAGACTTTATTTGATTTGTACCAGGAACGAACTCCGATGTATGAACGATGGGCAGAAATTGCTATTCGATGCAATCAACAAAGCCATGAACAGGTGGTTGAGAGAATTCTTTCTGCTATCGATGTAAAATATTTATAAAAAAATTGAAAAATTTTTGCATGATTTTTTCCCTTTTGGTATACTAACTTTCAAAGGATATGAAATCGAAAGCAAATAAACCAATAAAAAAAGAAAGAGGATATAGATATGATTGAGTTTTTAACGGTGATATTTATTTTTCTTCTGGATGCAGTTTTTCTGTTACTTGCTATTTTTGGATATAACGAACTCTTTTAACCCTGTAAGAAATAGGAGTGTAGGACGGTGGAAATATTAGATGACCTTGCATACATTGGTTTGTGGGTAATGGGTGTTCTTATTAAGGTACTTGCAATTTTATCCGGTATATATCTTTTTTCTCTGTAAAACGAATCTAAACGAAGGGGCTTCGGTCTTTTCAGGAGAAACTTCCAATGCCTCAAACCTTCTTTTTAACAGGCTGTGCCAGTGGAATGGGTCGGCACATGACCACTGTTTTTGTCAGGCAGGGACATCGTGTAGTCGCCACGGATATTGCGGGTGAACAATTGGAGCGAATAGCAGAAGAAGAAGGATGGCCTCCTTCGCAGGTTCGGTTGTTTCAACTGGATGTTACTAATTATGAAGCATGGGAAGAGATTTTTAATAAAGCGGTAAAAGAATGGGAGGGGATTGATGTTACAATTAACTTTGCAGGACTATTGTTGTCGTCCTGGGCGTTGGAAACACCTCTGAAGGAAATCCATTCTCAAATTGATGTTAACCTGAAGGGAACGATATTCGGGACCCAAATATCTGCAAGACATATGGTTGAAAGGGGACATGGGCATATTATTAATATTTCTTCCATAGCCGGTGTTGTGCCTGTCCCCGGATTGTCCATTTATTCTGCAAGCAAACATGCAGTCCGTGCTTATTCTCTTTCTGTTGCGATGGAACTTCAAAAGAAAGGGGTGTTTGTTACGGTAATCTGCCCTGCTACTGTTCAGACACCTATGTTAGATAATCAATTAAGAGTGGATGCTGCGGAACTTTATTTTTCAGGACTTCGAATTTTAACTGTTTATGACATTGAGAAAGCAATAGTAAAAAGGGCCCTTCGCAAAAAACCAATGGAAATTTTTCTGCCCCGATTTAAAGTAAAACTTTTCCAGATTGTATCGATGATGCCATCATTGGGACCTTTTATTTCTCCTATATATCAATGGGCAGGTAGATGGCGACAAAATCGTAGGCGAAAAAGCCTATAAATATTCTTTGTATATTCCTTTGTTTAATTTTCTTTGACTACTTGTTTGCTATTGATTTTCGTTATAATAAGTAACCTTATAAGTGTAATATTATATTAATTTTCCAACAACATTAACAAAGGTAGGTCTAATGAAATCAAGTAGTTTCTTTCTATTATGTTTAGTCTCTCTTTTTATTATTACCGGTGCATGCATACCCAGCCAGCCTGTACCTCAAAATACAACTCCAGAAGATACATCCATTTCAGAACCGCCGACACAGAGTCCGCCTGTTCAGACGGATTCTTCTACTTCTGGAAACAAATCTGTTGATACGGTTACTGCTGAAAAAAAACAACCCCCTTTACCTGCTGAGAAAAAATCTCATACTACAATGCGTTTTGGCCAGCCGGGAGCAGGATTTCCTTTTTCCATACAGCAAACCCCTCTGGTAGACCAGGAAGGTTTTTCTATTAAAGGTTCTTTCGGACTGAGTGGAACGATAACACGCCCTGATAAATCTAAGGATTTGTGGGTATTTGCTGGACAGTTTGAACTCCCTTCTGAGGAATATAAAATAGGTGAGGTAACCTATGATATTATTAATGCACCTATTGAGTACTACACTCAAAAAAAATCTTTACCTTCTTCCTTTGTTTCTCAAGTAATGATAACCATTCCTGTAAAACTTCCACCGAATGCTAAGGATGAAAAAGGAGATGTAAAAGTCCCATTTCGACTCGAAATTCCTGTTTCTCCAAAAGCAAAGTTTCTTTTTACCATGATTGATAAATCATAGTATTTCTTATGAAATCCTCAGGGAAGGAAAAACAAACAGGCGTTCATACGGGTTCGGAAGAATTGCTATTGGAAAAACCATCCCTAAAAGAGTTATGTCAAAAATACAATATTCGCTTTAAAAAACGGTTAGGACAGAATTTACTCCTTGATGATAATATCCATCGCATTATGATTGAAACAGCCCATCTAAATAGAGAAGATGCGGTTGTAGAGGTAGGAGCCGGATTGGGAGCCCTTACCTGGCATTTAGTCCAGCATGCAGGGCAGGTTCTTGCAGTTGAGATAGACCCTTCTTTTATGCCTTGTTTGAATGACCGTTTTGGTCATCTTCAATATGTGAAACTATTTCGTGGAGATATTTTAAATCATGAGTTGGAAGAACTTATTTATGAATATTTGCCCAAAGCGAAACATTATAAGATGATTTCCAATTTGCCTTACTATATAACGACCCCTGTCCTGTTCCATTTTTTAGAATCTTCTGTGGACTTCGAAACTATTGTTATTATGGTTCAATACGAAGTTGGAGTGCGAATGTCTGCAAGATATGGGACTAAAGACTATGGGGTGTTAAGTCTTTCTGTTCAATCACTCTATCATGTAGATTTAGTGCATTCTGTCCCGAAGACCTGTTTTGTTCCTCGTCCGGAGGTCGATAGTTGTATAATTCGTCTGCGGAAAATTATCCCCCCTCTTATGCCTGTAGAAAGGAGAAAAAAAGTCCTTCGTGTTATTCACTCTGCATTTTCACAACGACGAAAGAGCCTGAAAAATGCTTTGAGCAAGTCGCCTTTTTTAGCCTATTCCTCTTCGCAAGTATTGGAAGCATTACATTGTGCAGGTATTGACCCTTTACGCCGAGCAGAGACTTTAACATGGAATGATTTTGTTCAAATTACAGAGGGTTTAGAAAAAATTGAACCACAACTTTAAAAAATTATAATCTATTTATGTTTATCGTGAGAATATGATTATGAACAACTCCATTGATTACATATCCCGAAGTGTAATAGAGAATCTTGAAAGTGGTGTTCTTGTTGTCGATGAAGAGGGAAAAATCCTGATTGTAAATCCTTCCGCTTTAAAGCATTTGAAATTAAAAAAACATATATTATCTTCCGGGGAAAATATTTGCAATCATCCCGAATTAACTCCTTTCGTAGAGATATTTAAAGAATTGCTTGACAAAAAAGAGTCTATCTCACGAAGGAAGATTACTTTAGATATCGAAGGGGAAAATATTTTAGGGTTGACCAGTTCTTTAATTAAGGAAAATGAGAAGATATTGGGTGCAGTTTTTCTTTTTACAGATTTAACGCAAATAAAGAAATTGCAACATGAAGCGGAAATGAATAAACAATTAGCCCAAATCGGGACACTGACCGCAAGTATTGTACATGAATTTCGCAATCCGTTAGGCGTTATCTACGGAATGACAGAATTTTTGATACAAAAAACAGCAGACAAACCTGAACTTGTGAAAAACTTAAATCTTATTTTGAAAGAGACGGAACAATTGAATTTACTGGTAAATCAGTTTCTTAGTTTTGCAAGACCTCAGGAGGTGTATATTCAAAAGCAAATTACACAGTTTGTTATCGAAAAAGCGGTTAGCATTTGCTCTCATATTATAGAGAAGCACTCCGCAACTGTAGAAATAAAAGAGATTCCTAAAGACTTTCAATTTATATATGCAGATATAGATAAACTATCCACGGCAATAGCCAATTTAATTCGTAATGCAATTGAGGTTCAAATTGAACAGGAAAATAAATGGGTGTGTATTTCTGTCGGTGAAGAGGAAGGATACCTTGTTATTCGGGTAGAAGATGAAGGTCCAGGGCTTCCTGAAAAAATAAAGAAACATGAGTTATTTAAGCCTTTTGTTACAAAGAAAAAAGGAGGGACAGGGTTGGGACTTTCAATTGTTCAGCGAATTGTTATGGGGCATCGGGGTTGGGTAAACGGCCATAATCGAAAGCCTCGAGGAGCCGTATTTGAAGTAGGGATTCCATTAGAGCCTCCTCTTGATTTTTCCAATACCCCCTCCTCGCAACCTCTATAAATTAGAAGAGTCATCCCGTGTTTGAAGTTTTTTTATATAGGAGTCCTCAAGATTATGACTTTATTTATTATCAGCAAAAGGAGCGGAGAGAAAAATTACAGTATGGCTTAGGGAGAGAATGCCTTTATCTTCTCGAGCATACCCCTGTTTATACTGCCGGGAGACGGTTTCAGCAAAAACATCTATTAATCTCTCCGGAAATTTGTAAACAAAGGGGAATTCATTTTACCTATACCGACCGTGGAGGAGATATAACTTATCATGGGCCGGGGCAATTAGTAGGTTATCCCATTCTTAATCTTGCTACCCGAGAAATGACAGTTCATCAATATATTCGGAATTTGGAATTGACGATAATTGATACTCTTACTTGCTATCGCATACACGCACAACCCATAAAAACTCTTACAGGTGTTTGGGTCCAGGATAGAAAAATTTCTGCAATAGGGATTGGGGTCAAGGACAGTATTACCTGGCATGGATTTAGTATTAATATAGACCTTGACCTTACTCCTTTTGAATGGATTGTGCCTTGTGGAATTTCTGATAAAAAGGTAACCTCTCTGAAAAACGAACTTCAAGAAAAGTTTTTCTGTCCAACCGTGAAGGAATTTGCACAAACCTTTATTTCCGTTTTCTCAAAACATTTTTCTGTTCCAGAACTATCCCTCGTTGAGATATAATTCGGTAAAGATATTTTGTATAAAATTAAGTGTTTTTCATTGTTTGTAGAAGCCCCATTTAAGTTTGTGTATTATTATTGGGGGTAAACGATGAACCCCTTACTTGAATAAAGTAGCATTCCCTTTTGAATTAACATAATGGAGTAAATTATCAAAATAAGTTTATGTACTATGATTGATTCGTCTCTGGAATATTTTTTTGAACATCTAAGAATTGAAAGAGGACTATCTTTACACACCTTGCGAGCGTATGAATGTGATTTAGAACATTTTTCTGATTTTATTCAGAATAAGGCGGGTGCCTTTGCTCCGGGAGCAGAAGAAACCCGGAAACAACGCGTTGTTGTAGACCTTGAAACTTTAAAGAAAGTAACAAGAAATGATATTCGTTCTTTTCTTGCACATGTTCAGAGTTCTGGTGCTTCTGTAAAAACGGCTTCAAGGAAGCTTTCCGCACTAAAAACTGTATATCGATTTCTTGTAAGGCAAGGACTGTTAGAAAATAACCCTGTACTTACTATGCGTACTCCGAAACAGCGTCGTTATCTTCCTGCGGTATTGTCTGTTGATGAGGTATTGCAATTACTTAATGCCGTTAAGGGTGAAGACGCAGTGGAAATGCGAGACCGTGCCCTGCTGGAAGTTCTTTATTCAACGGGGATGCGGGCTCAAGAATGTGCAACGCTTACGATTACCTCATTGGACATGAATTCCGGGCTTGTGCGTGTTTTTGGCAAACGCAGAAAAGAACGTCTTGTTCCATTAGGGTCGTATGCCCTACAGTATTTAAAGAACTATTTGCTCGTTCGTTCTGAGTTAGGAAAACCGACCCATAATATTGTTTTTGTAAATACTCGGGGAGGTCCTCTAACTACACGAAGTATTCAACGCATCGTTGAGAAATATGCCCGTAAGGTATTGCCTTATCGAGATGATGTCTCACCCCACACGCTGCGCCATAGTTTTGCTACGCACATGTTAGATGGTGGAGCCGATTTGCGGGTTGTCCAGGAGATTTTAGGACATGAGCAGTTGTCTACGACGCAGATTTATACACATGTTAGTATTGAGCATCTTCGTGAGGTGTATTTGAGGACGCATCCTCATGCTTAAGGTTCGACGAATCCGATAGGTCTGACTTTTTTTCTATCATATTCATGAAGTATTGAACAATTTCTGTATCACCCCAATTGGCACTACCACCATGGGAATATACAATTTCTCCATGAGAATTGACAATGAGACCGCAAGGAACAGTATTTCCACAGAGTGCTTTTATAAGTTCTTCTTTTACCTTTAGCATGGGAATAGAAAGTTTAAATTCTATTTTTACCTTTTCAATCTCCTTAGTACTTCCATCTGTTAATGCCAATACAGGTATAGCCCAGTCTTTTAATGCATCGTAGAGATACTGGACCGTCATTAGTGTAGAGAGACAATGAATGCATTCTGGGTGCCATACCAATATAAATAAAGGTTGGCCTTTAAAATCATTAAAGGAAATCTCTCTACCTTCTATATCTATCCCTGTAGCGGAGTAGTCCAGAACATCAGAAGTTTTTATCTTTGGTGTTTTTAAAGAAATCACTTCTTTTTTGGCCATCCAGAACTTTAATGTTTTTGCTCCAATTATGATTCCTGAACCTGCTAACAGTAGCGTAATCCAAAAACCGAAGAAACACCCTAATAGAAAGGGCTTCCAGGGGGTTTTTTTATGTGTTTCTTTACTCATCCGGATTTTCTCGTTTGGGTTCTGCCTGTTTATCCATTTCTTCCCAATGTTTCAATCGTTCCAGAAATACCTTTTCTAAACCTCGCGGTAACGGTTGATAAAAAACACCCCGAGGCAGTCCATAATCTTGAGGGATATAACCTTCTTCTGCGTCATGTGGATATTGATACCCTATACCATGTCCTAATATCTCTGCACCCCGATAATGCGTATCCCGCAGTGTTTGGGGAACGGGGACTGTAGTCTGTGATTTTACCCTATCCATAGCCTTTTCAATAGCCATATATGATGAATTACTTTTCGGTGCACATGCAAGATAGGTTACGGCCTGTGATAATATAATTTGTGCTTCGGGCCTGCCTATAAATTCTGTGGCTTGCCATGCCGAAACAGCGACAACAAGAGCCATCGGGTCTGCGTTCCCAATGTCTTCTGAAGCGGCAATACATAATCGGCGTGCAATAAATCTTGGGGGCTCGCCGGCCTCTAACATGCGGGCCATCCAGTATAAAGCAGAATCAGGATGACTTCCTCGAATGCTTTTTATAAATGCAGAGGCTATATCGTAATGCTCGTCACCGGTCCTGTCATAATGTAAAAGTTTTTCGGATACACACTCCTGGACAAGAGGCAAATCAATATGGATTTTGTCCTCCGTTCGTTGTGCAGTAAGGATTGCAAGTTCTAACGCATTTAAGGCTCGTCTTGCGTCTCCTTCTCCATATCTTGCAAGGAACCGTAAAGCATCCTCATCAAAAACAATATCAAGATTCTGAAAACCACTTTGAGGATGTTTTAGTGTCTTTTTTAAAATTTGGAATATACTTTCTTCACTTAGTGGTTCGAAGCGGAAAATCTGGGAACGGGATAGTAATGGAGATACAATACTAAAGTAGGGATTTTCTGTGGTAACGCCGATTAGTATGGCATGTCCCATTTCTACATCGGGGAGCAAAGCGTCTTGCTGGGCTCGATTGAAGCGATGTATTTCATCAATAAACAAAATTGTGCGTTTCTTTTCTCGCTGTAAACGAAAACGTGCTTTTTCTAAAACGGTTCTTAATTCGCGTACATTCGATGTTACGGCGTTAATCGGTTCAAAATAAGATTGTGTACTGCGGGCAATAATCCGTGCTAATGCGGTTTTTCCTGTTCCCGGTGGACCCCATAGGATTAAAGAGGTTAAGCAATCTGTTTCAATCGCGCGACGCAATGCTTTTCCCACTCCCAATATTGCCTCTTGTCCAATCAGTTCATCGATAGTTCGTGGACTAACTCGACGGGCCAAAGGTACATGAGCCACAGATTTCAAAGGTTCCGATTTTTCGAACAATTCGTCCATCATATTTTGTTGTTTTTTATTTATAACTTACCATAGTTATTTTAATTTTATCTAGCGGATATGGGATTCGTAAAAATCCCGCAAACTTCGTTGTAAACCCTGGCCTTGTTCCTTAATGTATGCAAGGGCTGTTCTTGGATGCTGGTTCAATACACCGGTTACAAGATAGGGTAGTTCGTATCCCCATTTTAGTTCTTCTTTCAGGCGAATAAAATATCGTTCTATCAAGTCCAGAACAGGTCTCAAATCATATCGGGGATTGTCTATGAAACTTAACATCAGTTCTGTTGTACAATTTCCCGCCGCTCTCCCCATTCCGTACAAACTACAATCTACGAATTGGGCTCCTGCCAACAGAGCCTCAACCGAATTTGAGAACGCCAACTGTCGGTTATTGTGTGTATGTATCCCGATGGCTTTACCCGGGAGGGCATGAATGTATTTCTCCGTTAGATAGCGAATGTGTTCTGAATAATAATAACCAAAACTGTCTACGATATAAATCAAATCTACATTGGATTGTGCTATTTTTTTTAATGCCTCATCTATTTGACTTTCTTTTACTGTGGAAACAGCCATTAAGTTCAAACTCACTTCATATCCCAGGTCTTTCATATACTGGGCGAGTTTTAGCCCTTCGTCGACTTCCGGGACATAACAGGCCACACGAACCATAGAGATAAGACTTTCTGATTTTGGGATGAAATCATCCTGATTTGTTCTACCTACATCGCACATGACTGCTATTTTTGTGTCGCATGTATAGGCTACATCCCGGATATCCTCTTCATCGCAAAAACGCCATGGTCCAAATTCATCCGGAGGAAAGACACGCTTGTCTGCACGGTATCCCAGTTCTACATAGTCGACTCCTGCTTTTGCTAATCCATAGAAAATTTCTTTTACCATACTTTTTGGAAAATCCCAATTGTTCATTAAACCCCCGTCTCGAATGGTTACATCTAAAATCTTTACTTCCGGTCGATACATAACGAAACTCCACTGATTATGATTTTATGAATATTTATCATTTGTCAAAATATTGTAAAGTATTTTGCAAACGGTTGTTTTTTTGTTAAAATAATGTTATATTATACTACAAACATAAATTTGTTCAGATTATATGATAGTAGAGTAGAATTGAATTAGGAGACCTGAAATGAGAAAGGTTGCTTTATTTATGTTTTTTGTGGTTTCGGTAGTTGCAATAACTGCGTCAGCAATTGAACCTGCGTATGTGGGACCTCTGGGTAATGCAGAAGAGCCTGCTCTGCGTCCGTATAAATGGATTTGGAGAGGAATTACGGCGTTTGGTCATCAAACAAAAACAAAGTTTATTGAAGGGAATATGAATACACCGGTTTTGGGAACGGTAGAAACAGCACGGGGAATCCGAAATGGGTCGACGGAATTTCTGTATAGTTTCTGGAAGGGTATTTTATTTTCCTGTCCCCCTCAACAACCCAAACATTATCAAGAAAAAACGGAGTTGACAAAATGGGTTGAAGAAGATGATGTCTGGAGGAATGTAACTGAATTTATGTGTAGTGGTCCTGCATTCCCAATGTTAGTCGCATTAGACCATGTGCAGGTAGAAAGTGATGCAAAAGTACAGGAACGACTTAGTAAAGCGAAGGAAATACAAGAATCTCGCAGACAGGCGCAAAAATCCCGTCAGGGAGTAAAAATGCAAGCGGTCGAGCAAGCCCAGAAGAAGTATATTGGTGACCGCATTCCCATGAAAAAAGATAAAGACAAGAAATATCCCAAAAATTTATTGAAATTAGCTCAATAACCGGATAAATAAAGGTTTTTATTTTGAAGAAGAACAATCGGATATAAGTTTTTTGATGGTTTGTTCGCGAGTGGTGAGGAGACCTGCTTTTAGAACTGCTTCTGCATAATAAACGGCTTTTTTACAATCTCCCTGTTTCTTATAGAAAAAAGCCAATTCAGAGGATGCTCTGCTTCCCGGTAATATTTTATGTCCTTTTGTCCATGTTTCTTCTGCTTTAGGCATTTCTTTTAATAATTCGTAAACTCGCCCTAAATAATAGTGTGCATCCGCAAGGTCGTCGCGGTTCTGAATTTTTTGAAGCCACTTTTCTATAATAGGTAGAGCCTCATCAGGTTTTCCGATACGCAGGAGGGAATCTACTAAGAACTCAAATGCATTGATTTGGGGATGTTCTTCTGATTGGATTGCCTGTTTTAAGTATTCTACGGATTTGTCATATTCTTGGTCTGCCCAACATAGGTAGCCCAAACGATAAAATACATAAGTGCGGTTGAATTCACCTGCAAATCGTGAATGTGTAGCTATTTCATAGATTCGTTTTGCATCTTCCGTATTTTTGTTTTGTTCCAGTGCTTGAGCAAATTTCATTAGATTTTCACCAACATTATCATCCAATCGTTGTAGGATGGCAGGTCCAGAAACATAATAGGCGACGGATACAATGAGAACCGCAGCCAGAAGAAAAATCGACATTGTAATAACCTGAATGAATAATGGGGAAAATTGTACACTTGCTTTGTCCACATTCTCTTGTTTTAGTATATTGTTCTCATATTTTACATTCATAATCTATAACCCTGTTTTATTGTGTTTGTAAGTGTGGGGATAGAAGTTGTTCTAAATCCTTCAATTTATTTGAATTTTCAGGTAGAGTTTGTTTTAAAGATTGATATTCAAAACGGGCTTCCGGTATCTTTTTGAGTTGAACTAATGTTTGCACAAGTAAGATACGAGATTGAATATTATTGGGATCAATCTGGAGGGCTTGTTGTAGTTTTTGTTCTGCTTCGTCGTATTTCCTTCTCCTATACAGGATTTCGGCCCATGTATACATCACTTTTAGTTGGGTACTTTTGTTTGTTGTTTTACTTGCGAAGGGGAAACAGGCGAGGGCCCGGTCCTCGAAGCGAAGTCTCTGATAAGCAATAGCCAAATTCGAATATATCTCCGCTTTATTTTTGCTTTCCGATGTGGAGTTTTCATCAAAAGTTACTTCTGCTATCCAGACATATCGAAGGACAATAGTCTTATATGGGATTTTTTGTTTTTCATCTTGTTCTATGTTTTGTAGAATCTCACGAGATATTTCGAGCCAATCAATTTCTTCTCTCTGTTGGCCCATTTTTTGTATGAAAGAGGGGAGAATGGTTGTGTCTTTAAAGTAAGTTAATAGTTTGCGGATGTTGTCCAGTCGTTGTTCTCGTGGAACCGTCTGAACGACGGTGCCCCATGTGGTCAAATCGTTCGGGTTTAATTTCAAGGTTTCGAGAATAATCTCCGATGCTTTTTTACTGTCGTTTGTTTTTCTTAGTATTTCCTGGTGAATCATCAAGGCTAACTGAGAAAGCGTTGGGGCCATTGTTTTTGCATCTTTCTTGAACTTTGCATAGTTTTTTTCAAGGAACGAGAGATACTCGTCTGGATAGCCTTTCTGTTTCATTACCTGTGCGTATCGGGACCAGAGTTCAATATTTCCGGGGTCAATCGATAAAGCGCGTTGTACTACTTTTGCGCAACCATCATAATCTTTTAATGCCAGATGTGCTTGAATGAGGATCTGGAGTAAGGATTGACTGTTTTGTAAACCTGTTTCGAAGGCTTTTTCACCATACTGGATGACATCCTGCATCAATTCTTTTTTCTTCTCTTCTGTCAGTTTTAAGTAGGCCGTGCGGAAAAATAGAGTCCGAGCCATCCCTTCATAACTATCCGGATATAAATCACAATATTTAATTGCATTGTTTAAAGATTTTTCTGCTTCATCTAATATTGTTTCGGCAGGGCGTGTTAGTGGTTTTTTTTCTAATTGAGCACGATAAATCCAATTTAAACAACATTGTGCACGACTGGTCCATAGTTCGGGGTTATACGAATCATAATAGAGTGCTTTATCAAAATTTTCGATAGCCTTTTCGAATTCATTTTGAGACATATAAATTCGAGCGGTTATTTCAAAGAAACGCGGGTCAAAATATTTAATCCGATTTGCTGTTTCTGCACTTTGTAGTGCTCTTTCAAGGGTTATCTCACGGGAGTTTAATTTTTGTTGATTGGCGAATATTTGGGCCCAGTATATACCGCCTCGTGCTCTCTGAATCTGTACATCAGCATAATAAAAACGGGACTGTTGAATAACCAATAAGAGGGAAAAACAAAACATGATAACTAATAACCCTTTTATCGGTTTTCCTTTTAATAAAATATCACGGACATTTATTTGGGATAGGCCTAAGTATAAGAAGAACAAGGCACTGGAAACCGGAACCCGCATGTTAAATCCGAAGCAGGCATCGGTTGCGAAAGCGAGAAAAACGGAAGCCATACTAGTCCCGAGAACCTGTGATTGAAAAGAGTCGTCTTTTTTTACAATATACAATCCTCCAACAAAACCAAGCAAGATAAGCCCAAAATAGAACAGTCCACCAGGTATTCCGGCATCGGTCATTGCTTCCAGAGGGTCGCTATGAACATGGAAATTTCTCTTTTTTGCTAATGTAAACCATAGTTTTTCATATCTTGTCCAGTAGGGGATGTTTTCAAATCGATAATTTCCGGGACCGTAACCTAATAGCGGTTGCTCCTTTATCATCTGAACAGCACCGAGATAACCATTAAGACGCAAATTTAAAGAGTTGTCTAATGGTAACGACCCTTGAGGATACCCTTTGGATAACAAGATGAATAGTAAAATAACGCATATTACGGCCAGAGAGACCAAGCCCCCGCCGATTGCTAACACGGATTTTATTTTCCATTTTTTCCCTATCAATAAGTAAAAAACAAAGAATGCGATTGCTACAAGGAGAGCGATTCTCGCACTTCGCATTCTTGTGAGATATAAATGAAGAAAGGTAAGAAGGAAGCCGACTACAAACAAGGATAATTTTACAAGGGTTCCAATAAAAGTTTTATATTTTTCCTCTTCACGGATATATTTTTTTAATTCGTTGAACAGGGCCATGATAAATCCGACACCTGTAATTACAGCAAAAAGCAGTGCGTGTCCGGCAAAATTGGGGTTTGCATACGAAGAGGGTAGACCCCGATATTCTTCCACATTTTTTGTTGACCAGGGAAAGGGGTCGATGCCCCAGCGTTGAAAGAATCCGTAAACACTGGAAAGAGCAATTGCTATTATGACCCAACTTAATATCCACCAAATCTCTTTTTTCTCGACCACAAGAATATGGACAAAAAAGGCTATGGCACAGAGCATAAACCAGATAGAAAACTCACTGATTGCAAATCCTTTGTTCTTTGCAAATAATAAAGCCGCCAGCATAAATAATAAGAACCCGCAAAGCATAAAGACCAGGGATTTTTTTAACTGTACTTGATAATTTTCAAACCAGAGCATACCCAGTGTAATTGCTGAAAGAATGAATACAAAAACACTAATGATAAGGTATTTAATAGGTGCGGCGGGGTCTCCTGTGAAAGGGCTCAATGATAGGACAACGGCTAATAACCAAACAGGTATAACGACATAGACAGCAATTTTACGAAGGTGGGAAGTTGGTGTATCGTTTATAACATCTGTTTTAGTATTTTCTTTCCGATTTCTTCTACCCATTGTTCAATATTTCCTTTTGAATATTTTGTTTCCTCATCAGAGAAAGAAATCCAATAGCCCGTCTGCGTTAAGGTATGTGTTGCAGAAGTATTCTTTAGAATTATAACGGGATTTGGGGATACAGTCCCAAAAAACTCGGAATACCATCCTTGTAGAGGAGATTGGTTTGCTGCAACCATTTCTATTATTTCATTTTTTACAGGATATAGCGAAATATTTATTTTACCACATTGTAAAAGCACAAAAGAATTAGTAACTTTTACTTCGACCTCAGGATGAAGATGTAGCAAATTACAAACGGTTTTTCGTTTATGAGTTTTTATCCAATCACAGCATAGGAAACCTTTTTTCGGTTGTATATAAATACCACGGAGATGAACGGTTCCAGTAAAATACTGAAATTTCCCCGCAAATAAGAACCCCTCTTCATAAGGTTCCCACATTGTCCAGAGGGTCCTTCCCCGTCGTGCAACACGGAAGGTGCTCCAGCATTCTAATTGTTCTTCTCCTTCTATGTAAACTGTATTATGGGCTCGGGTGCTACGCTGAAACGCTCGGTAAGGACTTCCTGCATAACCGTGTATTCCCGAATCCACTATAACCCGCTGTTTTTCTATAAGCAATTCATAACTTAACTGGTCACAATGGGCATGGGCTAACTGGAAAGGAGAACCTGTTTTCCCCGCTCTTATAACCATATTGAAGCAGGGAGTATTATTGCTTTTGTATAGGTAATAACCGGATTGAGGGAAATCGTGTTCTTTTTTTAGTGAGGTGTTTTCTTTAATTGCGGGAATGTACTTTGAAGTTATATGGAGTACTTTCTCCGGGGAGGGTAAATGTCCATGAACCGTGTCTCCCAAAAGAGGTAATTCCCCATCTGACAATACCAAACCGCTCAAAAAGTTAGACATTTTGGATACAGTTTTTATTAGAAATTCAGGTGGATTTTTCAGTATCGCAAGCACTGTAATTAAGTCCAGAAAGACATGCAAGTGGTACATGGGAACCTGTTCATAATGTCCCCCATCATCAAGAATTTGTTCGTTCAATTCTTTTTCGAGTTGTTGTAAGAACTCAGGCAGATGAATTGGAAAGAGTGTTGCAGAACTGATAATCAGCCCGCACAAATTTTGTATCAGATGATTTCCTTTCAGATGATATTCCAATGATTGCGATAAGTATTTCGTTTGAACAGCCAGCGATGTTAGAATCTCTTTATCATTCCACTGCCAGATATGCATAGCCAGTATCCAGTATCGAATCCGATAGGAAGTCGGGTATGGGTCCCATGCTACGGATGTTCCGGGTAAGTATTCCTTTATCCATTGTTTCACGAAGTTTTTTGCAAAATCAGCATACTTTTTGTCAGGAGATTGTAAATGGGCCAAACAGAGTTTCCATAAAAATTCAAAAGTATGGAATCCATACAGAGCAAGAGGGGACAAATTTTTATGTTTATTCTCTAACAACAATATTAAGGGTATTGCTTCTCCTGCATAAGTCCATATCCCCTTCAGTATATCTTTTGCTTGAGTTTCAAGATTGTTTTCAACAGAGGCCCAACTTCGAGCATATTGTCCATAATTATTCAAAGGTTCCTTATTTATTTCTAACTTGGGTAGGGGTTTTTCTCTAAACCAGAACCTAACAGGTAATAACTTTCGTATGCGGTAATAAGTATACCAATATAATTGTTCCGGTTTGTAATATCGGATAGTGTGTAAAATTTTTAACAATACCGATCCATCCATCAATTTAATTTCTAATTTGTTTTTTAACATTAATAATTTCTATATTATAGTGCTTTTTATAAAACAAAGATTATGGAAGAAGGTCTGATAATTATTCTTATTTTCTTAAATAAACTTTATTCCTTTATAATACTATCGTTTTTTGTTAATGTGGTATTTCGTATGATAATTATTAGAAAGGATGTGTTTTGTTTTGATGAATATTTGGGTTATCATGGGAACGCGTCCCGAGGCTATAAAAATGGCGCCGGTGGTTCGGGCTTTGGAGGAAATTTCGGATAAAGTTCAAGTTACAGTTTGTCTCACTGCACAACATCGGGAACTGCTTGACCAGGTTATTCGTTCATTTAATTTGCCCGTTCATTACGATTTGAATTTAATGACGCCCGGTCAAACGCTGGTTGAGATTACTTCTCGTGTTTTGGAACGCTTATCCCATTTGTTCTCTGAAAAGAAACCGAGCACGGTTTTGGTACATGGCGATACGACAACAACTTTATCCGCAGGGTTTGCCAGTTATTATCAGCAAATACCCATCGGGCATGTGGAAGCAGGTTTAAGAACGTATGATAAATATCACCCTTTTCCGGAAGAAATGAATCGCCGTCTTGTTGATGCTTTAAGTGATTTTCTTTATGCTCCTACAGAACAAGCAAAGAAGAATCTCCTTGCAGAACATATTGAAGAGGAAAAAATTCTTGTAACCGGGAATACAGGAATAGATGCTCTTTTGTATATAGCGGAGAAACCGTATCGATTTGAGGATGCGTTACTGGAAAGGTTAGGGACAGAAAGGCGACTGATTGTTTTAACGGCACATCGCAGAGAAAGTTTTGGTTCTCCTATGGAAGAAATTTTTCAAGCAGTTGCAGATTTGGTTGATAAAAATGATGATATTGAAGTTTTATTCCCTGTACATCCGAATCCTAATGTGGTTGCTTCTGTGAAGAAGTACTTACAGGATAAGGAGCGTGTGTATCTTATTCCTCCACTGGAATATGTGCCCTTTGTTCATCTACTAAAAAAATGTTATCTTATATTGACGGATTCCGGAGGAATTCAGGAAGAAGCCCCCTCGTTAGGAAAACCCGTATTGGTTCTACGCGATGTTACAGAGCGTCCTGAAGCGGTACAAGCAGGGACTGCGTTACTTGTCGGACCGCATTATGAACGGATTCTGGATACGGCCCAAAAATTACTCGACGATAAGGATATGTATCAGGATATGGCGAATAAGAGCAATCCGTATGGAGACGGGAAAGCGGGTAAACGGATTGCAGGACATCTTTATAAAGAGTTATCGAAATAAGGAGTATTTATGAAAACAGTTTGTGTTCTTGGTTTAGGTTATATTGGATTGCCTACCGCAAGTATTCTTGCTACATGTGGGTATCATGTAGTAGGAGTGGATATTTCAGAACGAGTGGTAAAAACAATAAACAAAGGAGAAATTCATATAGAGGAGCCCGGACTGCAGACGATGGTTCAGGCGGGTATTGCCTCCGGTCGACTTCGGGCTCAAACAGAACCAACATACGCGGATGTATTTATTATTGCGGTACCGACGCCGATTACTGAACAAAAAAAGGCAGATATGGCTTTTGTAAAATCAGCCGGAGCAAGTATTGTTCCATACCTTAAAAAAGGGAATTTAGTTATACTTGAATCCACATCCCCCCCCGGAACATGTAGAAATTTATTAGCCCCGATTCTTGAGCAATCGGGATTAAAAATCGGGATGGATGTGTATCTGGCTCATTGCCCGGAGCGTGTTTTGCCCGGAAAAATTATGCATGAATTAATCCATAATGACCGTATTATCGGTGGAATTTCTCCTCAGTGTGCGGAATCCGCGAAAATGATATACGGTTCTTTTGTTGAGGGGAATATCTTTCTTACAGATGCGACTACTGCGGAGATGGTCAAGTTAATTGAAAACACTTATCGTGATGTGAATATCGCATTGGCGAATGAGACGGCTATTTTGTGTGAACAAATAGGCATTAATTTCTGGGAAGTAGCCCAATTAGCCAATCGACATCCTCGTGTTCATCTTCATCATGCAGGACCGGGTGTTGGCGGACATTGTATTTCGGTGGACCCGTGGTTTCTTGTAGAGGCGTTTCCGGAGGATGCAAAGTTAATCCGTATGGCCAGGGAACGGAATGATTCCATGCCGACTTTTGTTGTTCAAAAGATTGAAAGCCTTATAAAAAATATTGATAATCCGAAAATTGCATTATTTGGGTTAGCCTACAAAGGAAATGTAGATGATATACGCGAAAGTCCCTCTTTACATGTGTATAGTTTGCTTCAGTTGAAAAATTACTCGATTTCATTACACGACCCGCATGTAAAATTTTCTCCCGTTCCTTTATTATCAGAGGAAGAAGCCCTTCGCAATGCGGATTGTCTTGTTATTCTTACGGCTCACGATGAATTTAAAAAGATAAAACCTGAGAAGATTCAGAATTTAATGAGAAATAAAATTGTACTGGATACCCATAATATTCTGTCCGGTGATGCATGGACGAGTAAAGGGTTCTTTTTTACTACACTTGGTAAGGGAAGATCATTTTAATGGAGATTATAATATGAGTAAACAGTGGGGTGGTAGATTTGAAGAGAAAACAGACCCGGTAGTGGAGGCCTTCACAGCATCAGTTCATTATGATTCCCGTCTGGCGATGTATGATATTCAGGCAAGCATAGCCCATGCGCGGATGCTGGGAAGACAGAGAATTATTTCGCAGAAAGACGCTCAAAAGATTGTCCAGGGATTGGAATGTATCCGTAAAGAAATAGAACAGGGAAAATTTGTGTGGAACCCATCGCTGGAAGATGTTCATACCAACATTGAACATGCACTTATTCAAAAAATTGGAGAATGTGGAAAAAAATTACATACCGCGCGAAGTCGCAACGACCAGGTTGCTACGGATGTGCGACTGTGGACTCGGGCCCAGATTGATACTATTATTGATTTGATAACCCAATTTCAGGGGGTACTGGTAGAGTTTGCGGAAGCCCATCTGGATATAATAACTCCTGGCTTTACCCATCTCCAACCGGCACAACCTGTTCTGCTGGCCCACCATATTTTAGCTTACTTTGAAATGTTTCAGAGGGATAAAATGCGTTTTAAAGAACTTCGCCCTCGAGTGAACATTTTGCCCCTGGGAGCAACGGCTCTCGCGGGGACACCTCATCCGATTGACCCTTATTATGTGGCAGAACAACTCGGTTTTGAGCAACTATGTGCAAATAGTATGGACGCTGTTTCCGACCGTGATTTTCTAATTGAATTTTGCAGTTATTCTGCATTAATCATGATGCACCTCTCTCGCTGGTGTGAGGAGTTGATTATCTGGTCATCTCCTTTGTTCGGATTTATCGGAATTGGGGATGCGTTTACAACGGGTTCCAGTATCATGCCACAGAAGAAAAATCCGGATGTAGCAGAACTGGTGCGAGGAAAATCCGGCAGAGTCTATGGACATTTGATTGCATTGCTAACCGTAATGAAGAGTTTACCCCTTACTTATAATCGGGATATGCAGGAAGATAAAGAAGTTGTATTTGATACTGCAGATACAGTAGAAAATTCTCTTATTGTTTGTACAAAGATGGTAAGTTCTATTCGAGTGAATCAAGAAAATATTCAGAGAGCACTTGATTTAGGATATATGGAAGCCACAGATCTTGCGGATTATCTAGTGGAGCGAGGAGTAAGTTTTCGGGAGGCCCATTCTATCATAGGGAAAATAGTCCTGTATGCTATTAAGAATAAAAAACATCTCCGTGAACTTTCTATGGATGAGTATAAATCGTTTTCGTCATTATTCGATAAAGATGTATTTACCATTCTTCAACCTACAACGATTGTAAAACGACGCAATTCGCCCGGTGGAACCAGCCCTTACTGGGTGAAAAAGGCACTCCTGAAAGCAAAAAAACAACTTATAAAATAATCTAACTTCCAAATAGACAAAGT
>CAKZKR010000011.1 GCA_937124615.1 uncultured bacterium | reverse complement strand
GATATAATAAAACAAAAAAGAGAGTTTGTATATATGTTCAAAAAAATATTTAACGGGTTTAAATATTTTTTAATTGGATTAGTATGCCTGCTCATTACAATCTTTTTGTTCCTCTTATTAACAGACTCTTCAATAGCACCTATAAAAAATATTTCCACCACCCCACCCAATTATAATTATATACCGGATATAAAGAAATTAAAAGAAGAAGGGAAACTTCAAGAGGCCTTAGAATTAGCACGATTTGTATTAAAACACTCTGATATGCCCGGACAAGAAGAAGCAAAAGAACTTGAAAAAGAACTTGAATATGAGATTAATTCCCATTGGGGAATGGCAAAACGATTTATGAAAGGGTTTATTTTTGGAAGTGGTTCCTCAATTGAGGAGATAGGAGGTGGTATTACTTCTGATTTGATTGTATGGGGCGACTTTCGAGACCTTATTAAACAAGGCTACTACAAAATTACAGAACAAGAAACAGACCCATTCATTATCGCATTAGCAGGTATTGGACTTCTAACAGAATTTGTAGATATTGCTGATTGGGCTCCTGCTGTCTTAAAAGCATTTAGAAAAGTGGGTGCTTTATCAAAAAAATTTGCAGATTTTGTTATCACCGCTGCAAAAAACTCTGGAAAAACCGGCAAACTCGATACTGCATTAAAAGTAGTCTTCAAAAATATAAACACTTTAGTTGATAAAATGGGCCTAGCACGAACGGCCACCATTATGAAGCATGTAGATGAACCTGCAGACCTTCTTTCTGTAACAACAGTTGCAGAAAAAAATGCAGATGTGGCCTATCTCCTTGTTAAAAACGGTGGCCCAGACGGAATAGGAATCATGAAGCAAATGGGAAACACAGATGATGCAATCAGAACAATGGAGGTGGCTGCAAAAAAAGGTCCTGCCGGAATCCAATGGCTTAAAAAAGGTGAAGCAGGACACAAATATGTTATTGGAACTCGGGTTGCAGCAAGAATTATAAAAAATCTAAGATTAGAAAGACCCCAACAAATTGTCAAACAATTAATAACAATGTATCCAAAAGTTAACATAGTTCTATGGGCTACTGCTTTTGTTGCACTTATCCTCTCCCTCCTTTCCTTCTATAAATCATTCAATAATTTCTTCGCCCTGCTTAGAAATAACAAAGAGAAAATTCTCGGGAAAGGCCCTGTTTAAACAACCTTTTGTAATTTTGTCTACAATGGTAATAAAATTTTTAAGTACTATTTTGTCCTGTGCTGGCAAGAACGGATAACCACAGATGGCCATTCGGGTCAACTTTTTTTCGTCCTGTTATAACCATCTCAATGGGGATATGAACAAACTGGTTATGGATGTAACCAATTGTTATCCCTGTTCGCCCTGTCATTCCGGCGTGAACTGCATTTCTCGCTAAAGCATCACAGAAAGCGGTATCTTCTGCATTTGCAGGAACGCTTCGAATAATGTAACTCGGGTCGAAATATTTCATCTGAACGGGTATCTGCTTTTTTCGGAAATATTCAACAATCGTATCTTTTAAATATTTTCCTATGTCCGGATGAATAATATTTCCTGAAGCATCTTTTTGTTCTTCATTTACCTGTATCCATTCAGCACCGGCACCCTCGGCTATTGCAATAAGAGCATGTTCTCTGGTAAGAATTCTTTGTTCCAGCCAAGAGAGAAAACCGTCTTTACCTGAAAGATGTACAGGCACTTCCGGAATAATCGCATAGTTTACCAATTGACTGGCCAGAACAGATTCCGCCGTAACAAAGCCTGAATCCCTGCCCATCAATTTAACTAAACCAATTCCATATCGCACCGATTTCGCTTCTGTATGAGCACATAAAAGAACCTTTCTCGCCTCTTCTATGGCGGTATAAAAACCGAATGTGCGAGAGGTATATAAAATATCGTTATCAATCGTTTTAGGAATACCTATAATGGAAATGGGATAGGACTTTTCTTGTAAGGAACGAAATAACTGATAGGCTCCACGGTGAGTCCCATCTCCGCCAATACAAAATAAAAGATTAACCCCCGTAGAACGAAGACAAGCCATCATTTTCTCAGGGTCTTGCGGACCCCGGGATGTGCCTAATATTGTTCCTCCTTCATCATGTATTTCATCTACAACCTCCGGGTCCAGTTCGATAGGAGGCAAATTCTTTTCCGGATTTAATCCTTCATAACCATATCGGAAGCCTAATATTCTTCGCACCCCATAATGAAACCAGAGTTCTACCACTAATGAACGAATAACATTATTCAAACCCGGACAAATACCGCCACAGGTAACAATTCCAGCAACAATGTTCTCAGGATGAAAATAAATATACTCTCGTGGACCTGCTTTTTCGAAAAATATTTGCTGACTTTCTAAGTAGTCTCCCTGTTCATTGGCTTCTATGGAACCCGGAATAAAAACATTATCACCTACAAATAGTAGGCTTTTTACAGCCTGTTGCTGGTGAATTTTTAAAGGAGAAATAACCTTACATTCTCCGAGAGAGGGGACTTTAATTATCATGTTTTACCCTTTTTAGTTTTCCGATTATTACGCAAAGAAACTATAAATTATGGTATTATTTTTATGGGTATTTTGCTATAATATATTATAATGATTTTAATAACTAAATTATAATTTGTATTCATAATTTGGAGATTAATTATGAAAAAATTTATGGGGAAGGTTTGGCTACTCATTTTTTTCTCTTTTACAATCTTCTTACATGCAGACCTATATCGAATATATGAAGGTGCTCCAAACGGTGCTACAGGGAATCCAAATGAATGGGGATTTGAGCAAATTAGCGATGCATGGACACACGCCACACAGACAAATCCCGGTAATCATACAATAAGAATTGAATGGCAAGGACCCACACAAAGCGAAGGGGTGTATTTCGAAGTGCCAGAATTAATACTTGGTAATAGTGGAGATATTGAAGTTATTGCGGAAACCAATATTCGCCCTGAAATTCGTCCTGATGGGGACCATCCTGTATTCACTAATAACTCAACAACAGGAAAAATATTGAAAATAGAAGGTTATGACGAAGGCGTTTATAACCGTATTGCTCTATATTCAGCATACGCTTCTCCTCTTATTACAACATCAATAAATGGAAATGGAGTTTTTGTCATCGAAAAAGTAAATTTTATAAAGAAGGAACGAACATGGTCTCCGTCTGAGGTACCCGGGGCTCCTGATGGGAATTATGTAGTCCTGCAAAATATTCCTGTAAGCCCTCACGAATTCTATATGGTACGATTTTTAGGTGGTGATGAGGTGGAGCAAAGTTCACCGGTCCTGGTATTAGGTCCTATGTCTGGGACAGGAATTATGGATGCACAGTTACGATACATAGATTTCAGTTATGCGAAAGGAAGAGGAACAAGGTTAGCGTTAAAAAATGTAGTCCAGATGACATTAGAACAATGTGTTTTTGCTCCCAAGGGTGAAAGTTCCTATTCGGAAAGTGCTATTGCGGTTCGTGCGGATAGTCCTACTGCCTCTGATGGCGGTTCTCAGGTAGTTTTTTATAATTGTTCTTTTCGTAGCGGTAGTGCAAATTTGTTCGAAAAGTTAGGTGAAGATACCCATACAACGGGAAATACCTACCTCCTTTATAAACCATTATTCACAGGTTCTTGTGGTGAACGAGCTTTTAATTTTCATCAAAGTGGGGCACGGGTAGAAATATTGGGATTAGATCCAGGAAGTAATTGGTTTGACACTTCTGATGATATAATTCCTTCACCTGTTTATTGGGTTAATATGGACGGTATGACAAATAATACAGGTACCTATGCCCGAATATTACGCGGTTCTATAAAATTTTACCGGGCGAAAGGGATTATTCGTCCCTATGTTGGATATGCAATCACATCATTAGGAGGGGATTTAACCGGACCTGTAAGGGTAGAGATGAATTCCTGTTGGTGGGGATTTGGAGCGGGGACATTTCGTTCTGGAGCGATTAGTGGCAATTATGGTCCCGAATTAACTATCGTAAATACAATATTCTATGGGGGCGGTGTTCCTTCTTACATCGACACTCGCGGATTTAGTGACACCCAATATCCCACAGTAAACGCAATTGTACGGTTACAACACACAACTCTGACCAGCCCCGAAGGGAATCCTGTAACAAATTGGCTTATACATGGACGCATGGGAGATATTTTTTATTCCGCGGGTACAATCTTTGATGCTCCAAATGCTTCTAATATCGTCCCGATGTGGGAAACAGGTTTTGAATGGAAAAATTTAGCATGGAATAGAAATGCACAGAATGGCAAAGGTGGTTTTTTATCAGAGCCGGATGAACAAACTATGATATACGCCGATCCCAAATTGGACGATTCAGGAAAATTACAAACAGGAAGTGGCGCATTAGGTAGGTCTGGAACAATAGATCCAACGCCTCTGGATTTTGAGGGACAAAGTAGACCTTTACCGCCTTTCTATGCTTCACCAGACATTGGTGCAGACGAAGCCTTTTTCCGTCCAACGGATATAATCCCGAATCCTGAAAATTTAGAAGTAATGGATAATGTAGACGAAGGAACCATAGTGGGAGAATTTACTGTTATTGACCCGGACCCGGAAGAACCCCATACTCTGTCCTTAGTGCAAAATGGAAATGGGGCTTTTCGTTTAGAGGGAAATCAATTAGTTGTAGATGCCCCCTCACAACTAAATGGTAGTACCAATCCTTATCTAACAGTTCAGGTCTGGGTAACCGATATGATGGGGCTTCATTATGATGAAACATTTCAAGTGCATGTTATAGATGCTACTCCGGCTTATGTAGTATCTGTAATTGTTACTCAACCCCTTGAAGCAGAAGTGGAATTTTCAGAGCCAATGAGTTTAATAGGTCTGGATAACCCTGCAAATTACACAATCTCGGGTGATGGCAAAGGAACACTGTCTGATAACCCCTCCCAGGTTACCATCATTGACAACACACATGTTCGATTGAACTGGAATAGCGGAGAGATGAAGAATGGCGGAGATGTAACGATTACCGTTAATAATGTTTTTGACGCACAAGAAAACCCTATTGGTAGTCCTAACAGTGCAACACACCCGGGAAGTGGTGTAGGAGGTTTCCCCCCTCAATTGGTCTCCATAGAAATCAAAGGACCCCGTTTAATCCATGTAATCTTTTCAGAAAATATGAAAGAAACGGGGAACGAAAGTGCCCTCAATCCTGCTAATTATCAATGGTGGATTGGTAGCCCGCCAGGAAATCTTCCCTCCCTTGTTGAAAAAGTAGTCGGTTTTCCCCCCACCTATGCAATATCATGGACAACAGGAGTAGGAATTTCAGAAGGACAAGAGGTTACTGTTCAGGTGGGCAGTGTTCAGGACCTCGCTGGTAATCCTATCAATCCACTATACAATACAGCCAAAGACACTTTTGAGATTACACTCCCAAGAGCGTTATCTCTATTCCCTATCAATGAACACACCTTACGAATCCGTTATAGTAAAGAGATGGGGCCCTCAGTATATACCATTGGCAATTATACTCTCAGCAATCCACCGGGAGCCTCCGGGAAAGGAACTCTCTCAACTCATCCATCTCGTGTTGTTCAAGACTCAGCCCCAATGACCTATATCCTTGAATGGGACACGGGCGAAATGAAAAATGGTTCTCTTGTTCAGATAGAAGTCCAAAATGTACGGGATAGTTATGGAAATCTCATTGACCCTAATTTTAATACTGTCACTTCTGCCAGTATTGGTGTTCATCCGTATGTAATAGATGCTCGAATTGTAGACTCTCGAAACATCCGCATTTTCTTCTCTGAACCCATGGTCGCTCTAATGACTATACCCACAAGATACAGTCTTTCTGGACCCGGAAAAGGGACACTAACCACCGCACCAGATACTGTTCAAAAAATTGAGGAGGGCCATTACTTATTAAAATGGAACTCTGGGAATCTTGTTGATGGAGAGAACATCACGATTGAAGTGGTTACAGGAACAGACCTCGCAGGAAATAACCTTGTAGAACCTAAAAGTAAAACCATAACAGACCGGATAAAGGTTTTGTCTTATGTGATAGGAGGGAATTATTACATCGGGGACACCGTTACACTATCATTTAATGCAAGTGGTGGAGTTGGCGGATTAAACTTTCAATGGTTCAAAAACGGGGGAACTCCCGTAGGACCGAACTCTAATGAATGGAGAATCGAAAATATAAACACCTCCTATACAGGTTCTTATAGGTGCCAGATTAGCGACACCCGAGAAGAAGTACTGTTTACAAACTATGCGAATCTTGGGATCTATCCTCACATGCAATTCTTATCACAACCCGAAAACGCTACTGTAATTGATGGTGATACACATGTCTTACAGGTAAATGTATTTGGAGGAATTCCTCCCATTTCTTATCAATGGAAAAAAGATGGTGAGAACATTGGATTCGACTCTCCAGAATACACCATTATTGAAATGTCGCCCGAAGACGAAGGGTTATACTGGGTAGAAGTTACCGATGAAAAAGAAACTATTATGAGTACTCCTGTACAGATACAATATAGCAAAGGACTCCCTGTTTCAAATCCTACCGGGAAAATTATTCTTATATTTACATTATCCATTCTAAGTTTTATTTCACGGATCCGACTCAGACGCTTGCAAAAGCCAGAACAAAATTAAAATTTCAATTAGCAAAATAACATAGTATGCACCCTTAACAGATAAGATTAAATTTTTGATAATTCTACACATCAATTATGGCAGATAAAACGACTATTCTATGAAGGAGTTATCCTTTCATACCCATTATTATCAAAGACTACTGATTTAATTGTTCCTTCCATGTTTGCCATTGGGGGTCGTTGTCAAGATAAGAGGATACTTCCCGCAAAATATTTTCTGCTTTCTCTCTTTCTTCCCAACGAATATATTGACTTATCTGCGTTTTTGATATAGTTCTCAAATAGTACTGAGCCTGTTTGTTGTTCCTATCAATATTCAACGAATCTATAAAGCATCTCCTTACTTCATCACCTACAAGGAACCCTTCATAATAAAGCATTAATCCATCGAAATCTTTTGTTCGAGAATTATGCCTTTTTATAATAGAAGTTTTCATACCCTCCACATTCACAGGGGATAAAGTATTCTCTATTTTTGATACACATTGTTTAAGTCGTTTAAGGTTTTGCGGGACACTCTTCCGATTGTAAACATATTGCGGTGATATAAACTCCACCCAGGGAAAGGAATCGGTTATGACTCTCCCCTGACATGAAAAATGTTCTAAATCTTTTCTATCCATAACGAAACAGGCCATAATTTCTTCTACATCGGGAAAACCCGCCTGAATCATGGACTCTCTTAAGACAGGGTTTTGATTCAATACTTGTGAAAGCCCATCGGGATTGAGCAAAAGCGGTTTTTTAGAACCTACTAAAAATAGGTCTGCATTTACGAATAACCCTACCGCAAAAGGAAAAGTCTCAAGAAAGGTATATACGGCCGATTGAACAATCTCTTCACTAGAACTATGAAAAGGTATCCACTGAGAAATCATTCCTCCTTCGCTCAATTGTTGCAGACAAAAACGATAAAATTCTCGAGTATAAAACATCGATACTCCGGCCATTGCTAACGGCATGGGTTCAGTAGTTATAAAATCATATTTTTTTGAGGAGCGGATTAAAAAATTTCTTGCATCATCTACATGTATATGTACATTATCCATCTCCAGCACATTATAATTTAAATCTTTAAAGTAGTGTCCGGCTTTTAAAACCTCCGGGGATATCTCAACGGCGTCTATATGCTTAAAATTTCCAATACCTAATGTCCCACAAGTTATCCCTGAGCCAAAACACATGAATAAGACTTGTTGAGGATTTCGATCAAACATCCAGGGGATAATCCCCTGAAAACGGTTCATCCGAACCCCGCGTTCTATTGCAGTTGTTGCTTGAACCCGATTTATCCACAGCACGCGTTCATCTTCCGAAGTCGGCTTTTCCGGGGAACTGACCGCAACGGTCCCTTCTGTTCCTTCTGCGAAAAATAAAAGATGATGTTTTTCGGGTATATAATGGCGATTAATCTTTTCCATTACATTATCGACCAAAAACAAAGGAAGAAAAACAAGAAGAAAACCCAGACTTGTCCAACGATAAGTGCTATCCATAATTAAAAATATAAAACCTGACAAAATTAACAAAATCCCCATAAAAACAATCCCCTTTTCACAACCTAATACAGGGATAAAAATGAACCCACCGAATAAAGAACCTGCAATACTCCCAATGGTGTTCAAACCATAAGCCATACCAATGGATGAGAAAACATACTTTTTTTTGATATATCGTAGTAATGTCAACGCGTAGGGGAAAGTAAAGCCAAATCCAATCATCGGAATTAATAAAGTAAAAAATGTAAGTGTAAATTTTCCAATAATTCCATAGTAAAACCTCTCCGTGCCCTCAAAATGAAATTTATCCATCCATTCGGGTAACCAGGAAATAAAAATTAAGGTTAAAAGAACTCCAAAACCTGTAAGGCTATATCCCCATCCCAACAAACCCATTTTCAAAGGGACTTTATTTATTAGGGTGGAAACAAAGAAAGCCCCAATTGTTATGCCTGCAAGAACGGAAATCAACACAGAGGTATATGCGTAATTTGTTCCTAAGAAAATCATGATTAAAAGGCGTGTCCACAGGACTTCCAGAGCCAGACACACAAAACCCGATATGAATAGTCCACCAAAAATAAAATTTTTCTTTCTCGCATTTCTTTCCACATCATTTTCTATATTTATTTCCTCTTGTTTTAACTCCTTCTCCTCTCTTATCACCGCCTCGTGGAAATATGAAATAAGCCATGCAATTATCCCAACCCAACCGTTTATTCCAATTGCGATGTAAAATGTTGCAGAATAGCCTACTGATGGGATAAAAATAAAACCAGCCAAAAAAGCACCTGAAACAGCACCTAATGTATTTATCAAATATAATAAAGAAATAAAATGATGATTCTGTCTTTTAACAGTCTTTTCATATCGAATAAGTAGTGGAAATGTTATTCCCATACATAGGGAAGGTAGAAGAAACCAAAAACAGGCTATTAGAATCCTCGTTAAGAATAAAAACCACCATTTCTCAGGCGAAAATCTCATCAATAAAAGAACCATTTCCCCTTTTCTACTGATAATATCTATGATCAAAAAAGCCCATAATCCTATTACAATCTCGATATATGCATACCGGCGCATCGGATTGGATACCCGTTCTGCCATTCTCCCACCTATAAAATTACCTAAACCCAGTCCCAGGAAAAAAATACTCAATACTGTGCTGACGGCATATGCCGATGCTCCCAATAGAAGCATACACTGCCTGGTCCAGACAATTTGATACATCAGAGCACTACCACCAGAAAGAAAGAAACTAAAATAGAGTAGGAGTCGAAATACATGGATAGAATATCGGCTATTATTCATCCACAACCCTCAACGATAAAGAAAGGCTCTTTCCCAATTCCCCTATTAATTCTTCCGGTGTATCTACACATTGGTAAAGGTGCTTATGTCCACTATGTATAAAACAATAACGAAGCATTTTTTCGAGCATATAATTCATAAAATCAAAAAAGTTATCCGTGTTTAGTAAAAATACAGGTTTTTGATGATATTTTAATTGTTTAGGAGCAAGAACATTCAATAATTCATCCATAGTCCCCATTCCACCTGGTAAGACAATAAATGCATCCGAAAGATTTTCCATTGTCTCTTTACGGTCATGAAAATCTTTTGTTACTATCAATTCATCGCAATGTTCATAAACAAGAGAAGAACAATTCAGGTAATGAGGAACTACACCAACTAATGTACCCCCACATTCGCGATATTTCCTCGCTAAAACTCCCATCAAGCCCACCTTACCTGCTCCATATACGATTGAAAACTTATTTTCTGCTAATAACACAGCCAGACGTTCTACATCATCCTTAAAAAAAGGAATGGCCTCATCACTTGAACCTGCAAAAATACATATTCTTTTCATCGTATTAAATAGAATTCTTTCTAAATAAAAGTTATGAATAATCCTGATGAGATGACACTATTATACAAAATTTTTGAAATACCTACTAACATAAAAGGGGAAGGTATCCGATAAGATATCTTCCCCTCTCTATATTTACAATACAGATCTATTGATTAAAAATAAATCTTACAACCTGCGTATACATAATCAACATCATCGTCGTCAGAACCACCACTATACAACAAACCATTCCACCGGATGAACTGTCCATCTGTCATGCCTTCTCCAACAAACATGTGAGACCATCCTGTCTCTAACACCAAATCTTGAGAATATTGATACTCCAGGAATAATAAAACCTCTGTTCCTAAATAAGAATCATTTTTCTTTGTCCACCAGGGGAATAACGGAGATAATACAGGTCTTTCAAATTCATTTGCTGTCTCATAATAAGTTACACAGAAAATTCCTCTCAGTTTGTCCGTTATACTGCTATTGGCTCCAAGACGAACCCACCAGGCATTTGACAACTCGTTGTTCAAATCTACAAAACCGCTGGCGATTTCATTGGAAAACAAACGATTGAAGTTTATACTCGCAGTCGGTTCATAGAAAGGATTGATGAAATCCCAGAAGGAAATGTCCCGATTGTCTTCACCACCAAAGTAACGAAATCCTGCAAATACTCGCGGTTGACGCCAGAAATCAAAGGTATAACCGACATCCAATTTCCCTCCCCAATTATCAAATTCCGCATCATTGTCTCCCCATGGCCCTACGCGAAATAGTTTACCAATGCCATCTGCTTCACCAAACTGGTAGGCAAGTTCTGCGTCAAAATCAAACGCCTCGTATTTGCCTGCAGAGCGAATACCTACAGTATGAAGCATTGTATTATCGTAATCTCCCCTTCCCCAGATAACAGGGAAATCGTTGGCAATTGGACGATCATCTTCTAACAACATCCAATATACATCAAAGGTAACATTCTCTACCGCTGTACATGAAGCATAAACTCCATAGAAATTAATATCATCTTCCGCAAAATCGGACATCGCCTCAAATAATTTTGAAGCCCAAGCATCAACAGTAAATACATCCGCCTTATAGGTTAATCGTATTGCATCAAACGATATCCCTGTCCAGAAAAATGCAAAATCACGCGGACCTACCAAGAACTGACTGCCAAAAGCCAATTCTTGACGACCTACACGAATCCGTAAAGGTGTCCCCCACATTTCATCCGCCTCAATATAGGCTTGAAAGAGTTCTACATCTTCAATAGAATTCTGACGGGCATCTACTCCTGTAATATAATTCGCTGAACGAAAATCTTCACCCCAAATATCGTATGAATCCAATTCGATAAAAGCACTCACCTCATCTGTAAAATCGGCCTTTACATGCAACCGTGTCCTCTGCTCTACAAAAGATAAATCGCTCTGGTCATTATCCCATGAAAAAATACTCGAAACACCCGGACCCAAAAGATTTCCAATTGGCCGTCTTATAACAGATACAGCCGACCATCGCGATTGGGGCGCCGGCATAGGTCCTACAAAACTATTGAATAGGTTGTTAATATAGTTTCCACGGATACGAAGAGAACCGCCTACTTCGACATTTTGAAGTTCTGCAAAAACTTCGGATGAAAATAAAATTGCCGATAAAATAATTAATAAAATACCTAAAATCATTTTCCTGTTCATTTTTCTACCCTTTCTTTTTGAATTTAAAGTCAATTTAAAATAAGAATGCACCAGTATAACAAAAATTTTTTTCAAATTCAAATAAATGTTTTCAATTCTATTATACTAATAATTGTGGCAAATGTTGGCATTGATATTTTAAAGAAAAGACCGAACAAACTTACTTTCAAGAAACAAGCAATGAAGGAATTATAAACCAACGAAGTGCACAGACCCCCGTATCCTGATAATCCAGACAAGCAATACTTCCTTTCTCAAAGGCTATCAATTCCTGGTTTTCATCTCCTGTGAGTAATAACCCTCCCAACCGTGATAGATGGGGTAAATGTCCTACTATCATAATATTTTGTTCTTTTGCATTCTGTATTAATTTCACTGTTTTCTTGACGGGCTCTTCGGGTTCCAATTCTTTATATTCGCAGAGAGAATTTGTATCTAATTTTAGACATGTAGATAAAATCTCTGCGGTTTCCTTTGCCCGTAGTTTTGGACTATGCCATACTACATCTATTTTGGAACCTTGAGATACCAAAAAATCACCCATTCTTAAAATAGTTTCCCTGCCCATATTTGAAAGAGGTCGCAGAGGGTTTTCTTTTTTATCCAATGCTTCCCCATGCTGGACAAGGAAAATTATTTTACCCATTACTTTTCATTTCCTTCTTTCTGATAGTTTTCATCAAGGACTTTCCTCACTAACTTCCCCAAAAAGGAAAAAGAACAAGGCTTTTCAAGGATAGCCGAAACATTTAATCTGTTCCCTTTCTCTATTATTTCCTCATTTACCATTCCACTGGTAAGAACAACCGGTATTTTGAATCCTTTTTCATGTAAACATCGAATAATCTCTTCTCCAGTAATTTCCGGCATAATATTATCAATAATAGCCAAATGATAATCTGAAATAAGTCCTCGTTCTATTAATTCTTTCGCTACTTTAGGATTGTTTATTATCCGAACTTGGTAGCCTAATTTTATTAATAGACGCCCTATAATTCCTGTCAACATAGGTTCATCATCAACAATCAATATTTTTTCATGACCTCTCGGAATCTGTTCTTCACGATGAACATATGAAGGTTTCGTTTCCTCACCCTCTGTACAGACCGGTAGATATACACAGAACCTTGTTCCTTTCCCGGGGTCACTATATACCGATATTCCTCCACCTAAACTATTGACCAAACTATGAACTACATAAAGCCCAATCCCGGAGCCTCCTTTTCCTCTTCGCGTTGTAAAAAAAGGTTCAAAAATATACTCCATTGTTTCTAAATCCATTCCCACTCCTGTATCGCTTACAATAATACGAATATACTCTCCAGGAACCAGTTCCGGATGTTTTGATAATAAACTTTCATCCGTATTGATTGTTTCTACTCTTATTATTAATGTCCCCCCATCTACCATAGCCTGACATGCATTCAAGCACAAATTTAAAATAATCTGATCCATTTTTCCGGGTACAGAGAGAACTTTTGGAAGTTCTTTATCAATATTAAGATCAACTTTTATACGATTACTGATTTTCGGTTTAATTAGCGATAAGACATCGTTAATTACACTTTTAATATCAACGGGAACTTTCTCTCCTCCGTTTTCCCGTGATACGGAGACAACTTGACTCGTCATATCTTTGCCCCTTAAAACTGCACGACGAATGATTTCCATCTCTTCTACCAAGTTTTTGTCATCGATATATTCCCCCAAAATCAAATCTACATGTCCTAAAATTGCCCCCAAAATATTATTAAAGTCATGGGCAATACCACTCGCTAAATAGCCTATCGCTTCCATACGGTATTGCTGGGATAAGCGTTTCTCAGCTAAAACTTGCCGGGTTATATCCTTTTGTATTACTACCACAAAATCCTCATCTTTATAAAAAACAGGACAAACATCAATAGAACGATATATCGAATTGTGGGCCCCATCTTTTATCTCACATATTTTACTCCAAAGTTTTCCTTTGTCTAAAGACTCTTCAATACTTTTAAAGCAAGGTTCGGATTGGTTGCAAGGGTTACACAAACAATCTTTATATGTAAGGATCTCCTCTTTTTGCTTGTTCAGGAGGGATAATAATTTATCATTCACAAAGATTACCGGACCTTTTCTCCTCGCCAACCCAATCCCTACTTTTATTTGTTCAAAGCCTATTTTCAGTAATTCCACTTCTTTTTCACGATGGACTTTTTCGGTTATATCGTGCATAGTTACCACTATGAAATCTTGTACATCAAAACTTGCTTTGCTCAATCTCAACTCAAACCAATGATCAATCCCTTTTTTTTGAAGACTTGCATAAATAGAAAAGACAAAGTCGGGTTTATCCATATGTTTCAGTTCTTCAATCCTGTTCTTGATTTGCTCACAATAAGGATGTCCAAAAAGGTCCCAAAACTTTGTTTCCTGGGGTAATGATATTCCTAAATAATGCATCGCTTGTTCATTTGCAGAAAAGATAGTTCCCTCCATCGATACACCGAGGATCCCATCCGAAGAACAACGCCAAATTGCCTCCTTTTGTTCTCGATCTTCTTGTCCTTGAAGATACGACTTTATTAATGCATTTACATAACTGGACACAAGGAAATAGAGCAATATCCCTGTAACAAAAACAAATGCGAATCCCTTTACAGATTGAGCCATTGTTAATAAATTCGTATCTTTAATAAAGAAATGTAAAACCTCATCTGATAATGCAATCCATATTCCTGCAAAGAAGATATAAATTAGAACTATCTTGTATGTTGATAATTTCATTAGAATCAAACCTTAATACATAAAGATAACACTCCAATATAGATACAAAATAATCCTAAATCAATATATTCTTGGGACGGTTCACACTTCCCGGAGGCAAAGCAAGCAAGCGAAAAACTTTTTCAACCAAGTTATCAACTGAAAAAGGCTTTTTTAAGAAATCATCAAACCCATATTCTTTAAGTTTTCCAATTTCATCTTCTTCCAATAATCCTGAAATTCCTAAAACCCTTGTATGCTTTGTTTCATGTCGATTCTTTAATCGTTCACAAACCTTCCTCCCATCAATATCGGATAGGTGAATATCCATAATTACAAGGTTTGGATTATGTTCCACAATCAGTGCTCCCGCATCAAAACCTGTGGATGCCGTAAGGACAATAAAATTCTTATTTCTTTCTGTCTTACGGGAAATAGCATCAGGAATAATATCCAGATAGAAAGGGTCATCATCTACTATCAATATTTTCGTTTCATTAGTTTCCAATCGTTCTAATGGGATACCATGTGCCAGCATAAACTTCCGCAAACTTTCATACGGAATACGACGGTCACCGCCGGGACCTAATCGATATCCCTCTATTTGTCCCATATCAAACCAACGCGAAACCGTATCCGATGAGACTCCGCAAATAGTAGCCACTTCACCCGTTGTAAATACTCGCCCTCTCATAGATAATCTCCATTTTTATTTTTTAAATTCAAACTTATCTTTTAATAATATACCATACTCAACATTTATATTCTATCATAGTTAAAAATTAAATCGATTCAAATAAATAATTAATTTGAATATAAAATGCTGTTTTATGGTCATATTTACAAACACTCTTTCCGTATATAAAAAAAAACCATAAATTCTTATTTTATTTTTGATACAATTATTTCCAAGAAACAAAATGGTTCAATATGGTAGATAAAAAAACAACAAAAGAAATCATCAATTTAAAATTACTTGAGCCTAAAGAAGCCCCTCTTTCTCGTGAAAAGGGAACTGTTTTTATCATTGGTTCAGATACAGATTACCTGAATACCGTATCACGTTTTATTGAAGCAACAGGGCACTCTGTAATCTTATGCAGTTCTACAGAACAGATATTGACATGTTCTCGTCGAACAATATGCGATGTGATCCTTTTAGATTTGTCAATGGAATATAAAGGGAATATAAACCTTGTTTCTTTCTTGCGACAAAAGTTCCCATCCGCAAAATTAATCCTATTTTACAATATGGAGCAGATTGAACAAGCACTTGAAGGAATAAGGATGGGGGCTTATTTTTATATTCCCAAAAAGTGCGACCCCAGCGATGTAGCAATAATGGTCCATCGGGCTGTATTGGAATACCACAGAGAACAATTACAAGAAGCCAGTTTCGAACAAATTCTCTTCGAAGAGTTATCTGGAAACAACACTCAAATGAGGCGTGTTGTTGAAATTATCCGTAAAGTTGCTCCCACTGATAGCACTGTGCTCATTCTGGGTGAAAGTGGCGTAGGCAAAGAAGTTGTAGCCCAGATACTACACCGTCTCAGCCCAAGAAGAGATAAGCCCTTCATTGCTATTAACTGTGCGGCACTACCCGAAAACCTTCTCGAAAGTGAACTTTTCGGACATGTTCAAGGCTCTTTTACAGGTGCGGATAAGGATAAACGGGGATTGTTTGCAGAAGCAGATGGCGGAACCGTTTTTCTCGATGAAATCGGCGATATGGCTTTATCTACCCAGGCAAAATTGCTCCGCGTATTACAAAATGGCGAAATTCGTCCTGTGGGCTCCAATATAATACAAAAGGTCAATGTTCGTATTCTTTCCGCCACAAATAAAAATTTGCAAGAAGAAGTGGAAAAACACACTTTCCGCGATGACTTATTCTACCGCCTTAATGTCATACAGATTCGCATACCCCCTCTACGCGAACGACTGGAAGCCCTTCCAACTTTAATTCAACATTTTATATCTAAATACAATCAAAAGTTCGGTAAAAATATTCAAGGAATTGATAATTCTTCTCTCGCAATATTAAGAACCTATCCGTTTCCCGGAAATGTTCGCGAATTAGAAAGTATTATCGCCCACACAGTCATCATGGCTGAAAATGCTATTATCCATATTCACGATTTACCTGAAAACATTCAGCAAGGCAGGTTTAAAATTCTCGCATTACCTGAAGAACGAGATAATGGGATTTTAACCCTCGCAGAAGTAGAAGCCAATCATATTCAAAAGGTGCTCGAAAAAGTTAATCACAACCAAACAGAAGCGGCGAAGATTTTAGGGATATCCCGTTCCACTCTCTGGCGTAAAATGAAAGAATATAAAATCCCTATCAACAAATAAATAGATATTTTTATTAATATATCTATAAAAATCTTGTTCAAAACATCAAATTCAGGAATACAGGTCCTTCAATTTTATTTATAGATAATATATCCTTTGGCAGGAAAAGTTAAAGGGAACCCCTTACGGGATTCCCTTTATCCAAAAAGTTATTCTAATTTCTTTGTAAAGGCCAAATTACTTTCTACGACGAAGGACCATTACACCGCCGGCGGAGCAGAGTGCAGTTATTACTGCAAGCCCAATACCACTCGCTACAGGAATTGTCCCTTCCGGAACAATGACTACTCTCACTTGGGCCGATGCATACAATCCCTTGGAAGCATCGGTTACGATACATTGATATATACCGGCATCTGCACTGGTTACATCGCGTATAATCAAACGGGGTGAAGTTGCACCATCAATATCATCTCCGCCTTTCGTCCACCGATAAGATATAGGTGCTACTAAATCCTTTATTTCAACTCTCAAATCAATGCTTCCACCTTCTTCTACACGAATTGTCCCGCTTGGATAAATCTTTACCTTATCTTCTGATGGTGGAACTTGTCCCGGATAGATGGATGGATTTAATACCGCAGCGATAAACGCATCACCCGGACCTTTTACATCCGCAAATTCTTCATACTCTTCAAAATTGGTATACCCGTCACCATCTGCATCACCCTCTTTAGATAAAAATTGAGGAAGTTTTACATAATTATTGGGGTTTCTTTCTATATCAGTCACTAAGCAAGAACCCTGACTTAAAACATCGCATAATGCTAACAGACTTGCTACCGTTGCTACAGAATTGGCACTCGCGTCATCGCCAACGGTTGCAAAACCAGCTAATACCATTAATAAACTACGGAATAGAGTCACAATCTTTGTCTTGTCAAGACAACCCGGGGGAACATTTGGAGATGTGCAAAGGGGCGGAACTTGTTGTGGATACCTTCCCTGTAGAATAGGCCAAAGCGACGGTAAAGTAGTTGTTAGAAATACATGCATGCCATCTGTATATAACTTTTGATAGTTGGCATTATACGCATTTAGCACATTTGTTGGATTTACACCGGGACGGGTTTGTCCAGGTAATGTTCCAGAAGGCAAATTTGCATATTGAGACGGATTTTGAACCAGTTCCTTGATAATTCGTAATTCATAATTCCCATCCAACATACCATTCGGTGTCGGAATGTTGTCTACTATTCCACCGTTTATATCTGCTACTGCACACTGAATCATGGTTAATAAAGCGGCATCATCGCCTAATAATTCTAACAGAAATGCAAAGTCCGTTGTAACAAGATTGTAGGCACTGTCTAACAGTGCGCAAAAATCCAATTCACTCGGATTAGGCGGTGGTTGAACCGCATAACTTGGAGCACTTAGTCCTATAACCAGACTAACAAGCAACATTACGAAAAAAGATTTTTGTTTTAACATAGTTTTACTCCTCCCTAACAGTTAGGGGTTTTTGTTTATATTAAATTTTATAATACACCTCAAGACTACCTACAGCCTTGACACATATTTACTATACCACAAAAAAAACTAAAAGTCAAGTCAAAAAAAAAATTTTTTTTATTTTTTTTATTCCCTTATAGTAAAGGTTTTGATTGAGGGAAAGATAGGAGCAAAATTTCTTATTTCCAATTTTATTTTTAATCAATAAACAAGGTATAATATGCTTGGTTTATAACCATAAAAGTGTATGTTTAAAAAATGAAAATTAAATTAAACCCTGTGAAAAGGTAGTGGAAAGGAAAAAATATTTTTCGAGGGGTTCGAAAATATATGTTCGAGAATAAAAAAACACACCTGAACAATAGGTTATGTTTTTTATATTTATCAATATTTAATGCATATTTTATGTTATTGTGTTCGTTGCGTTTAATATCAAGAACACCATAATCCTTTGCAGGGTATAAGTTCCTGCTGGTTTTCAACCCCTCCGTGATAAAATTCCTTGCCCAGCCTTTTCGATGAAAGAAGGAGGACTCTTACATGCTAACGATGTATTATGTAATCGGAGGCGGAATTGTAGGAATTCTCCTCGGCGTTCTATTGACTCTTTTTTTGGTTCGAATTCGTTCAAATAGCATCTTAAGCCGTGCACATCGAGAATCTGCCCAAAAAATTACCGACGCCGAGCGAGAATCTGCCGTAATTATCCGCGACGCAAAAACACGAGCCCGTGAAATCGAAGTAGAGATGCGTCAAAAAATGGAAGCAGAAGGACGCGAAATGAGGCGAGAAATCGCCAACCTTGAAAAACGAATCCAGTCTAAAGAAGAAGCCATTGAAAAACGAGCCGAGGCCTTAGACAAAACCGCAATTCAGTTAAGTACCCAGGAACGAGAACTGGTTCTACGGGAAAAACAACTGGATAAAGAACGAGAACGAGTTATTGCTCTTCAACAAGAACAAGTCAAACGACTTGAAACTATTGCGGGTATGACATCCGAACAAGCCCGTAAAGAGTTATTTACAATGCTTGAGACAGAGGTGAAACGAGATTGTGCATTACAACTAAAACGCATTGAGGAAGAATTAAGAGAAGAGGCCGACAAAAGAGCCAAATGGATTATAGGCGAAGCCATCCAGCGGTGTGCAGTGGACCATGTCGCTGAAACCACTGTAACAGTCGTCTCTCTGCCTAACGAAGAGATGAAAGGAAGAATTATCGGTCGTGAAGGGCGTAACATACGAACCTTGGAAAATGCCACCGGTGTAAATATTATTATTGATGATACCCCGGAAGCCGTTATTATTTCTGGATTCGACCCTGTGCGACGACAAATTGCAAAACTTACACTGGAACGGATGATACAAGACGGTAGAATTCACCCTGCACGCATTGAAGAATTGGTCGAAAAAATCACAGAAGAATTTAATCAGACCATCCGTGAACGAGGAGAAGAAGCCTGTTTAGAGGCCGATGTCCATGGACTCCATCCTGAAATCATCAAATTATTAGGAAAATTAAGTTTTCGCACTTCTTATGGTCAGAATGTCCTCCGCCATTCAATTGAAGTGTCGCACCTAACAGGAATTATGGCGGCAGAATTAGGTCTGAATATTCAGGAAGCAAAGCGTGCGGGGCTTATCCATGATATTGGCAAGGCATTGACACATGAGGTTGAGGGTGCTCATGCAGTCTTAGGACATGATTTAGTAAAACGATATGGAGAATCAGAAACCATAGCAAACGCTATTGGAGCCCATCATGGGGATATGCCATCCAATTCTATTTTGGCCGTACTTATCCAATCGGCCGATGCCATGTCCGCCTCTCGTCCTGGAGCAAGAAGTGAAAGTCTACAGGTCTATCTCAAACGACTGGAACAATTAGAGACGATATGCAATTCCTTTTCCGGGGTAGAAAAAGCATTTGCTATCCAGGCAGGTCGCGAAGTTCGTATAATGGTTCAGCCGAATCAAATAAACGATGCGGAAGCGGCTGTCCTTGCCCGTGATTTAGCAAGAAAAATAGAAACCGAACTTACTTATCCCGGGCAAATCAAAGTAACCGTCGTTCGTGAAACCCGTGCGGTGGAAACAGCAAAATAAATAAGAAAAACATACTTTATTGCTATAAGGAAATTCAATGGTAAGAATTCTTTTTTTAGGTGATATTGTTGGCAAACCCGGTCGGGCTATTGTTCATGAAATTCTCCCACAAATTACAAAAGAACACGACATTGAACTTACTCTTGCAAATGCAGAAAATAGTGCCGGAGGATTGGGGGTAACACCCGATACCCTTCAATCCCTGCGTAAAACAGGTATAAACGGTTTTACTCTCGGGAATCATATCTGGCGATATGATTCCATTATTTCATCATTAGAAAATGACCATGATGTAATCAAACCAGCCAACCTTCCCCCTGCAACACCCGGGAAAAACTATATGATTTTAACAGCCCGCAATGGTGCCAAGGTAGGTATTATATCCTTATTAGGTAGAGTCTTCATGGAACCTATTGATTGTCCATTCCGCAGGGGGGAAGAGGTTATCAACGAAGTCTCAAAAGAAACCCGTATCATTATTATAGATATACATGCAGAAGCCACAGCAGAAAAAATTGCTTTGGCGTGGCATTTAGATGGTAAATGTAGTGCTATTCTGGGGACACATACCCATGTACAAACAGCAGATGAACAGATTTTGCCCGGCGGAACCGCATATATCTCGGATGTAGGCATGTGTGGACCTTACCATTCTGTCATTGGAATGGAGATTAGTCGAGTACTCACACGATTTATTACAGGCATACCCCAAAAATGGGAAGTGGCTAATGGTCCAACCCTCTTCAATGCGGTACTATTGGAAATCGATGAAAAAAGTGGGAAGACACAGAAAATAGAACGAATAACAATAAAAAAACCTAATTCTATGTAGACCTTATTAGTTTTTTATATAATAGTAAAAACTTCGGAGATAACCAGGAAACGGATATGTATCTTAAACAGATAGAACTTATTGGTTTTAAATCTTTTGCGGAACGGACAGTTCTATCTTTTAATCCGGGTACTACTGTAATCGTAGGTCCTAACGGTTGTGGAAAAAGCAATATTTTAGATGCAATTCGCTGGGTTTTGGGAGAACAGAGTACCCGAGAACTGAGAACTACACAAATGGCAGAGATTATATTCAATGGGAGTGAAAACCGTTCGGCCCTTGGCATGGCAGAAGCAACCATTTCTTTTGATAATCATGACGGTAAATTACCCGTTGACTTTTCCGAAGTACAGATTACACGAAAAGTTTACCGCTCTGGTGAAGGGGAATATTTTTTAAATAAGGTCCCCTGTCGTTTAAAAGATATTACCGAACTGTTCATGGATACCGGCATTGGAACGGACTCGTATTCGATTATAGGGCAAGGGAAAATCGATTTAATTATCAGTACCCATCCTGAAGACCGAAGATATTTATTTGAAGAAGCAGCAGGAATCGTACGGTATAAATCACGCAGGAAAATCGCTTTACGTAAATTAGAATCCGCAGAACAAAATCTTCTCCGTCTTCACGATATCATCGCAGAAGTAGAGCGTCAACTCCGGAGTTTAAAACGACAGGCTCAAATCGCCCAACGATATAGGAATCTTATCCAAAAATTGAAAGAATTAGAAGTTCGTAATTCTTGGTTTATATACAATACTCTTCAAGAAAAAATTCACGACTTTAAACAAGAACTAAATGAAAAAAAGCAAAACTACATTACAGAATTAGACCGACTCACCCTCCTGGAAACGCAGGAAGAACAAAATTATCTGCAACGCTCCGAAATCGAAAAAAACCTGTCAAACAAACGCGAATACCTTCATGAAGTTGAATCAAAATTAGAACACCTTGAATCGCAATTGGGACTTCACCAAAAAGAAATTGAGTTCCTCAATATGCGAAAGAAATCTTCCGAAGAAGAAAAAGATGCTTTCCTACAACGGATACAAGAAATCGAAACTGAAACTACAAACTTAGAACAAAAGAAAATAGAACTTACTCAGCATATTCAGCAGTTAGAGATGGCTCTACAAACGCTAAAACAAGAAGAAGATCAACAACTACTCTCTATTCAACAAACCGAAATAGAACTTCAACAAAAGCAACAATTCCTGCTTGAACAAATTCATTCTAAAAATCAAATCCAATCCCGTATTCAAGTGCTTCAATCTCAACAACAAACCATTGAAAAACAAAGAGCCGAAACTCAGGAAACCATACACAACAATCAGGAGATATATCAAAAATTAGAACGGGAAAAACAAGAACTATTAGAAGTTATCCAGGGCCAAGAGCAGGAAATAAGACAGATATCTGAAGAAATTGACAAAGTTAAGCAAACTTTACAAAATACAGAACAAAAAATTCATCAAGAAGAAGAAAAATATCAAGGATTCCGCGAAGCCCTCGGAAGATTGGAAGCACGACTTAATTCTCTAAATGAACTACGAGAAAAGTACGAAGGCTTTGCCAGTGGTGTTCGTGCAGTCATGAATGCAAAAAATGAAGGAATCCTGGGAGGTGAACAGATTTTAGGACCCGTAGGGGACTTAATCCGTACAGAACACGGATATGAGTTAGCCATAGAATCAGCATTAGGGGGAAACATTAACAATATTATTGTAAAAACAGCGGAATCCGCAAAGATAGCTATAGCATTCTTAAAGGAACACTGGGCTGGAAGAGTAACATTTTTGCCTCTTGATACCCTACGACCGGGAACTACCGACTCTTATCCTGAATTGCAACAATATCCGGGATTAATCGGCCCGGCCATTGACTTTGTATATTCAGAAAAAGAAATTACCCCGGCACTTCAGTACCTTCTCTATAACACCTATTTGGTCAAAACGATTGACGACGCAATACAAATAGCACGCAATCATCAGTATTATCCCAAGTTAGTAACAAGGGATGGTGAGGTTATTAACCAGTCCGGTGCGGTAACGGGTGGAAGGACAAAACACGAATCTCGTGGATTACTCTCCCGTGTCTCCGAGATTGAAGAATTACAAGAACAACAAAAGAAAATACAACAGGAAATACAAATTAACCGGGAGCGCATTTCTCAATTTAAAGAACAAACCTCTTCCTTACAAGAAAAAATTCATTTTCTCCAGGAAAGAAAGAACATGTTCTTGAACGAGATTCAACAGAAACAAATAGAACACGCTCGCGTCATTGCACAACAAGAACAGATTCAACATATCCTGTTGCAAATCCAACATTCCCAAAAAGACATCGAAAATGAGATAGCAAGAATAAAAAATGAAATGACGAAAACGGATGAAGAAGCGTCAACAATATTGCACGATGACACTCAATTAAAAGAGGAAATCCAGCAAAAACAAATTCAATTGCAAGAATTACGAGAATGGCTTGAACAAAAAAGACAAAAAGCAACAGAACTACGGGTTCAATCCACAAGTATCCAATCCCAAATCCAGGAAATTGATAATAATATTATCCGACTAAAAAATGAATATAACCGCATCACTTCCTCCACTGATGAATCAAAACAACAGATTCAAGACTTTATCTATGAAATCAAATCCCTTCATGAAAAAGTATCGGAAACACGAACCCAATTAGCCCAATTAAATGAATTGAGACAAAAAGCACAACAAGAATTTGTCCAGACTCAAGAACAATACCAGCAACATATTCAGTCTTTCGAGCAGACGACTAAAACCATCAAGGAACTACGGCAACACCTTCAACAAGAACAAGAGAAACTTCATCAGTTGGAGTTGGATTATTCTCAAATTCGCCAACAATCCGATTTCCTTCGTCAACGAATTCTCGAAGAATACCAAATTGATTTAGATCCCTTGTCTGCAAGCGAGGTCGGAGCAGATGAATGGGATGAAACCGAACGCAATGAACAGATTGAACAAATCCGTCAACAAATTCAACGAATGGGAACTGTCAATCCTATGGCGGTGGAAGAATATGAAGAGTTGTTAAAACGATATGATTTTCTTTCCACTCAACAAAAGGACCTTCATCAAGCAAAAGAAAAATTACAAGAAGTTATCCGCCGTATCGATGAAACAGTCCTATCTATGTTCACACAAACTTTCAAACAGATAGGAGAGTATTTTAAAGAGTTTTTCCGTCGTCTTTTCTTAGGTGGACATGCTCGTATATACCTTATTGATGAAAACGACCCATTGGAATCCGGCATTGAAATTGAAGCCCGTCCTCCCGGCAAAAAACCTCAGTCCATTCATCAACTTTCAGGTGGGGAACAGGCTCTAACGGCCATTGCCTTACTCTTTGCGATATTCCAGAACAAACCCAGTCCTTTCTGTATCCTTGATGAAGTAGATGCACCATTAGATGACACAAATATCGGTCGTTTTCTCGAAATTGTAAAAGAGTTCTCCCGAAATTCTCAGTTTGTTATCATCACCCATAACAAACAAACCATGACATGTGCGGATGCCATTATCGGGATCACCCAACAAGAACGAGGTGTCTCTGAGATTGTATCTATAAAGTTAAACGAACTTGTTGACTCAACGGTCTGATTCATTTACCCTATGGTATCAAAAGCCAAAATTTTACACCTTTTTAGCAATCATCGATGGACAGGCCCTGCAGAACCAGCTCTAACACTGATAAAAAATTTAAGAGAGTTGGGCTGGGATATTCATTTTGTATGTAGCGTAAAGGGTGTTCCTAAAAACAAATATAATCGAGTGTATGATACCGCTATCCAATGGGACATTCCTGTGTATGATACCTTTTACCTATCCAAACACAGAAATATCATCAAAGATTATTTTGACCAGAGACAATTAGAAAAAGTTATAAAAAACAACACATACAAAATTATCCATTGTCATCTGGATAATGACCATCGACTTGGTGTAAAAATAAGAGAAAATTCTCAAATCTTGTTTCGTTCTAATCATTATGGGGAAGGATTGCCCAAAAAAATAAAAGGACTTATTAAAAAAACAGACTTTATTCTTGAACCTTCACTTACGGCCCAGAAACAGGATGTACAACAATTTAATCTTTTCCCTGAAAAATGCCCAATCATACCGCTTGCTATCGCCCTACAACGATTTAACCCCAACCGCCCCTTACCGGAAATAAAATTAGTCCTACCCGAAAACTCCATAACATTAGGAATTGTCGCACGATTACAAACCCACCGCAAATACCAACTCCTTCTATCCGCACTCCACACACTCATTCAAGAAGGTTGGAAATTAAATCTCATAATTATTGGCAGAGGAACAAAACAAGAAGAAGTCGCATATCGTCCCGTTCGTGACCTCGGATTGGAAGAACATGTTATTTTTACGGGCTACTTAAACGATGACAACTATGTTGCCATGCTTAATATTTTCGATATTGGTATTTATCTCGTTCCGGGTACCGATGGAACCTGTCGCACTGTTCGTGAATATATGGCTATGGGCAAACCCGTCATTGCTACTCGCACAGGAATACTACCCGAACTTATTTCGCACGAAAAAGAGGGACTCATCGTCGATGACACAGTTGAATCACTATATCATGCGATAAGAACTCTATGTGCCCATACTGAATATCGTAAAAGGTTAGGGGACAACGCCCGTGAAAAAGCAATTCAAAATTTCTCCCCAGAAAAACAGGCCAAAGCAGTATCGGAACTCTACGAGGAATGCCTCCAAAAAATGAAATAATATATCCTATTTAAATATGATAAGAATAATATGAAAAGATAGGGAAGCAATATATGAAACGAATTCTAATCACGGGTGGGGCTGGTTTTGTTGGAGCCAATCTGTCCATTTTCTTAAAAGAATATAAAACAGATTATCATATTATCGCTTTTGATAATCTCCATCGGCGTGGATCTGAACTGAATCTCCATCGTTTACAGAAATACGGAATAGAGTTTATTCATGGAGACATCCGTAATATGTCCGATTTAGCAAACATCCCTCCCTGCGACTGGCTTATTGAATGTAGTGCCGAACCCTCTGTACTTGCAGGTTATACTTCATCATCTGAATATTTACTTCATTCAAATCTAACAGGAGCCTTAAATTGTTTATCATGGGCGAAAGAAAACCATTCCGCATTTTTATTTTTGTCTACAAGTCGAGTTTATCCTTATTCAACTATAAACTCTCTACCCTTACATGAAACTGAAACACGATTTCATATAAACACAAAGGAAACCTTACCTCCAGGTATTTCAGAAAAAGGTATTTCAGAACAATTCCCATTAGAAGGGACACGCACACTTTATGGAGCCACAAAACTCGCTGTAGAATTGATATTAGAAGAATACAGAGAAATCTACAATCTCCCCATCATCATAAATCGGTGTGGGATTATTGCGGGCCCATGGCAAATGGGCAAGATCGACCAGGGAGTTGTCGCCCTCTGGTTAGCACACCATATTGCAGAAAAACCGCTTGCTTATATTGGGTTTAATGGTACCGGGAAGCAGGTGCGAGACTTGCTCGATATTCAGGACCTGTGTCAACTTATACTTTACGAAATAGAGAATTATGAAAAACTAAATCATTGGAAATTTAATATCGGTGGAGGCTATACACGAAGTTTTTCCCTTCTTGAACTAACCGATTTATGTCAAAAAATCACAAAGAACAAAATACCCATTTCTCGCGAAGTTCAAACCCGTCCTGGAGATATTCCCTATTACATAACAGATACATCCCTCATTGAAACACTATCACCATGGAAACCCCTCCAGAGTCTTGAACAAACTTTAACAAACACTGCAGAATGGATATATGCACATAAAAATATCTTGAACGGTATTCTCTTCTAATTTTCAAAAACCTATCCCCTATTTTCATATCCAAATTGAGAAAGTGTATTATATACTAAAAAAGTAAAGGGTAGTTATATGACTCATCAACACTCAAAACCACAAAAACCTCAACCTCATGAAGTTTTAAATTTCCTATTAGAAGGAAACCATCGTTTCTATAATGGAAAATCTATTCATCCTCATTCTAACCCTGAACGAAGGGCACTCTCCGCCACCTCATCACAGGGGGATTATGCTCTTGCGACAGTTCTCTCCTGTGCAGATTCTCGCGTTCCACCTGAGATTATTTTCGATTGTGGTATTATGGACCTCTTTATTGTCCGTCTTGCTGGAAATGTCCTCTGTAATACCGCAATGGCAAGTATTGAATATGGAGTTCTACATGTGCATACCCCCCTCTTACTGGTTATGGCTCATAGTCAGTGTGGAGCCATTACTGCTGTTGTTAATGAATTACACAAAAACGAACCCAAAACGAATCAGGAACAAGAAGATACTCACATCCATGAATTATTCAAACACATAACTCCTGTAGTTCAACCCCTATTACAAAAACAAAAAGATTTTTCTGATATGCAACAATTCATCAATTCATGTGCCCGTGAAAATACAAAAAGTATCATCCAAAAAATTAGACAAAATTCCAAACCCATAGCAGAAGCAGAAGCAATGGGTCAGGTTAAGATTGTTCCAGCATACTATGAATTAGAAACGGGCAAAGTCTTTTGCATAGAATAATTTGAATTTCTACATATTCCTGAATTTCTGAAAGAAACTTTTTTATTATGAGGAGTTCCAAAATGTCAAAAAAAGAATTAAAAGTTATTAATCCTTACACCGAAAAAGAAATCTATTCTTTCCCAATGGACACAATTGAAGAAGCCTACCAAAAAATAGAAAAAGCCTACAAAGCATTCCAAGAATGGCGTTTTACTCCCATTCAAACAAGGAAAGAACTCTGCCTGAAATTTATGGAAGAATTCGAAAAAAATCGGGACAACATAGCCCGTGAAATTACTGAACAAATGGGCAAACCATTCCAACAGTCTCAAAACGAAATTAATACCATGCTTGACCGTGCCCAATACATGATTTCCATCGCAGAACAGACATTAGCTGATGAATACCTTTCCGAAAAACCCGGTTTCATTCGATACATCCGACACGAGCCTATCGGGGTTGTGCTTGATATTGCCGCATGGAACTATCCCCTTCTTATAGCAGTAAATGTAATTGTGCCTGCTCTTATGGCGGGTAACGCAGTAATCGTAAAACATGCTCGATTAACACCACTTTGTGGAAAAGCATTCGTTGAAGCCTTTAATAAAGCAGGTGCTCCCGACGGACTGATTCAAGACATTATTGCAGACCATCAAGTTATCGATGCCGTCATAAAACATCCAAAGATTGGATTTGTGTCTTTTACAGGTTCTGTTCGTGGTGGTCATGAAATTGTACAGAGTGCCTCTACACGATTTATTAATCAAGGACTGGAATTAGGCGGAAAAGACCCCGCTTATGTCTGTGCAGATGCTGATTTTGACTACGCCGTTGCCAATTGTGTAGACGGTGCCTTTTATAATGCGGGACAGTCCTGTTGTGCGGTAGAACGAATTTATGTAGAAAAACCTATCTACGAAAAATTCGTTGAGGCTTTTGTCGATTTAACCCGACAATACAAATTAGGGGACCCCATGCAAAAAGAAACAACCCTAGGTCCATTAGCGGTAGCATCGGCTCGTCAATTTCTCAAACAACAGGTAGAAGAAGCAGTCGCTCAGGGGGGGAAACTTGTTGTCCGTCCTGATGACTTTGAAATACCTTCTCATGGTTGGTTCTTTGCTCCTGCTGTTGTCGCAGAGGCTCCCCAGAAAAGTTCGCTTATGCAAGAAGAAAGTTTTGGTACGGTGATAGGAATTCTACCCGTAAACAATGATGAAGAAGCCATAGAGTACATGAATGATAGCCCCTATGGATTAACAGCCTCTATCTGGACTTCTGATTTGGAAAGAGCAAAAAGAATTGGAGAACGAGTAGAAACAGGAACTTTCTATATGAACCGCTGTGATTATCTTGACCCCGCCTTACCATGGACAGGAGTAAAGGACACAGGTAGGGGTGCATCCCTCTCCCATTATGGTTATTACCAATTAACTCAACTTAAGAGTATGCACCTTCGATTAAAATGGTGATAACTCCACAATAAAAAAACTAACTGATACGGAAACAATCAATGACAATTACTTTTTCTATGGCTTCGTCTCTCATCGGTGCGATACTCTGGTAATGAGGATCCTTTAAAAATTGGTAATAATGATCTATAGAGGGCCACTCGATTACACAAAAATAATCCGGATGAAAATCCCCACGGATTATCTCACGAGGAACAAGTCCTACAACACGGTGGGCTCCATATTTTGCCGCTATAGGATTAGCAGAGGCTAAATAGGTGCTATATCTCCGGGAACCGTTCGGCTTTTTAAACCATACCGCTTGAAAAATATATGCCTTCTTCTCCTTACCCTCACGACCCCCAACGAACTCTTTTTCAGGAATGTTTTTATCGTTAAGGTTTTCTGGGCCCATACAATACCTCCTGATAAAATAAGTTTACCACAAATTTAATATATCATGGAATATTCTTAAATAAAAACTTTTTTTATTTCTTAGTATCTGGAATCGATACCATATTTAATTACATTAATCTTTATGTACCCCTCAATAGTTTCCTTTTATCCCGATTATGAGAAGAAAAATAAAGCATAGTAAATACGGAAGTGTACAATGTAGCAATAACTACGGGCTTCTTTTTCATTTCATTTCCTTTCAACAATCTCCACTATAATAAATATTAAAGCAGAGGTCTTACATATAATAAATTCTGTTCCAGATTTTCTATAACTAAAATGATTCTACACTGGAATTATTTTTATAACGACATAAAAAAACATATTAAAGGAATTTTATCAAGGATTTTTTTAGATTGTGTTACGGAAATTCATTTTTAAATCATAAAAGACACCATAAAGAAATAATACATTTTATCATATTTATTAATTATAAACTATAATTTAATACAAATATGTATGAAATTATTTTATTTTTGATATTTCAAAGAATTTATCGAAATATAATTTAAATAAATCAATAGTTTAATACATATTTGAATTATTATATATCTTTATTGTGTTGAATTTATACAATAATGTATGTTAATATTATTTCATATATAATTTTTTGGAGTAAATAAAATGCAAAAAGAACCTTATCAACAAAAAACCTTATATGACCCCTTCTTTGAACATGACGCCTGTGGCGTAGGTTTTATTGTTAATATTGATGGAAGAAAAACACACCAATTGGTAAAAGACGCACTTCGCATCCTTATAAATCTCACACATCGTGGCGCGTGCGGTTGTGACCCTGAAACAGGGGATGGTTGTGGTATCTTGTTTCATATTCCACATCGCTTTTTTGAAAAACAATCCGCTGATTTTGGTTTTACATTACCCGCTTCGGGGCAATATGGCGTAGGCATGGTTTTTCTACCCAAAGACAATCATTTAAGAAACACCTGCAAGGAAATACTTAAAAACACCGTTCTTGAAGAAGGACAGGAATTTTTAGGTTGGCGTGAGGTTCCTCGTAACTCGCAATGCATCGGCTGGCTCGCTCGTTCCAATGAGCCTGTTATAGAACAGATTTTTGTTAAAAATGCTACCTGTCCGGATGTTGACTCTTTTGAACGCAAATTATTTGTTATCCGCAAATCAGCGTCTCACAAAATTCGTCAATATCTGGGAGAGCAAAAAAATCTTTTTTATATAACGAGCATGTCCGCAAGGACCCTTGTTTATAAAGGCTTGTTTCTCCCTGAAGTAATGGATAAATATTATGAAGATTTAGCAGACCCCGAAGTAGAAAGTGCTTTAGCAATAATTCATCAGCGTTATAGTACAAACACCCTACCAAGCTGGCAATTGGCACAGCCATTTCGTTTTCTGGCTCATAACGGTGAGATTAATACCTTGCGAGGCAACATCAACCTTATGGGCTCCCGTGAGTCGGATTTAAAAAGTCCCCTGTATGGAGATGATATAAAAAAATTGTTTCCCATTTTAACAGAAGGAGCCAGTGATTCTGCTATCTTTGACAATGCTTTTGAACTTCTTGTTCGCGGTGGACGAAGCATTGCACACTCCATGATGATGATGATACCGGAGCCGTGGAGCAATCATGAGAGCATGCCGGACTTCAAAAAGGCTTTTTACGAATTTCATGCATGTAAGATGGAACCGTGGGATGGTCCTGCATGTATGGCTTTTACAGATGGTGTACAAATAGGAGCGGTACTTGATCGTAACGGGCTTCGTCCGGCCCGCTACTGGATTACCACAGACCAACAGGTCATTATGGCTTCTGAAGTTGGGGTTCTGGACATTCCACAGGAAAAAATTGTAAAAAAATGGCGATTGCAACCCGGTCGTATGTTCCTTGTGGACTTAAATGAAAAACGAATTGTTGAAGATGAAGAAATTAAAGAAACATTAGCAAATCGAAAACCCTATCGTTCCTGGCTTAATTTAAACCGTATCATTTTCCCCAGAGAAGTGCTTGAAACACGTCCAACAACTGAACTTGTTCCCTTGCGGAAGAGACAAAAAATCTTCGGATACACCGAAGAAGATATTTCGCTATTGCTTAAACCTATGGCCGAACAAGGATCGGAACCTGTGGGCTCCATGGGGAATGATGTTCCTCTGGCTGTCCTTTCAGAGCGTCCACAACTGTTATTTAATTATTTCAAACAACTTTTTGCCCAGGTTACCAATCCCCCATTAGACCCTATCCGCGAAGAAATTGTTATGTCCCTCGAAACAGATATTGGACGGGAATACAACCTTCTGGATGAAACTCCAGAAGACTGTCAGATGATACATCTTCACTCGCCGATTCTCACCAACGCTCAGGTAACTTATATTCGAAACTTAAAGAAGAAGGGACATCGCACCGAATCGATTAGTACCCTATTTCCTGTAAAAGAAGGACTCCAGGGTTTTCTCAATGCAATAGACCGAATCTGTAAAGAAGCGGAGAACCATATAGATAATGGGGCAACTATTTTAATCCTCTCAGACCGAGGTGCAGGGTTACATCATGCACCCCTTCCCAGTTTATTAGCCACGGGTGCGGTCCACCATCACCTCGTGCGGGTTCATAAACGGACTCGCTGTGGAATTGTTATTGAGAGTGGAGAACCTCGCGAAGTAATGCATTTTGCCCTGTTATGTGGATATGGTGCGGGTGCCATTAATCCATATCTTGCTTTTGAAACCATTTCACAATGCATTGATGAAGAAAAAATTACAGAAGAATACCCCGGCAAAGCACATAAGAAATATATTAAGGCGATTGAAAAAGGACTGTTGAAAACCATGTCTAAAATGGGCATTTCGACACTGCAAAGTTATCGATGTGCTCAAATCTTTGAAGCATTGGGGTTAAGTAAAAATGTAATTGACCGTTGCTTTACAGGAACCCCCTCTCGGATAGGCGGGTTAGAACTTGAAGATATAGCACGGGAAACATTGGCACGCCATGAAATGGCTTATAACCCACTAAAATACCGCGATAACGAGTTAGACATCGGTGGGGCTTACCGTTGGCGTCAGCGCGGTGAGTTCCATCAATGGAATCCGGAGACCATTGCTCTCATCCAACACGCTACCCGATTAAACAGTTGGCAAAAATATAAACAGTTTGCAGAAGAAGTAAACAATCGCAATCGGACCTTTGCTACTCTCCGTGGACTGCTTAAATTAAAAAAAGGAAATCCAATACCGTTAGAAGAGGTAGAACCCGCTTCAGAAATTGTAAAACGCTTTTGCACAGGGGCTATGTCGTATGGGTCTATCAGCCAGGAGGCCCATGAAAATCTTGCCCTCGCGATGAACCGACTTGGAGGAAGAAGCAACACAGGCGAAGGCGGTGAAGACCCAAAACGGTTTATCCCAGAACCCAATGGCGATAGCAAACGAAGTGCTATCAAACAGGTAGCCTCCGGACGATTTGGAGTTACGAACGAATACCTCGTTAATGCGGATGAACTTCAAATCAAAATGGCCCAGGGTGCCAAACCCGGAGAAGGAGGACAACTCCCAGGACACAAAGTGTATGAAAGTATTGCAAAAGTAAGATACTCCACACCCGGGGTTGAACTCATTTCACCTCCACCTCACCATGATATCTATTCTATAGAAGATTTAGCACAACTTATATATGACTTAAAAAATTCAAACATTCATGCAAAAGTTTCTGTAAAATTAGTATCAGAAGTTGGTGTTGGCACAATCGCCGCGGGTGTTTCTAAAGGGAAAGCAGATTTGGTTCTTATTAGCGGACATGACGGAGGAACAGGAGCCTCTCCTTTAAGTTCAATAAAGCATGCAGGATTGCCTTGGGAATTAGGTCTCGCAGAGACACATCAAGTCCTTGTACAAAATAATCTTCGGGACCGCATTACTGTTCAAGTAGATGGACAACTGAAAACGGGCAGAGATGTCGTTATCGGGGCGTTATTAGGTGCCGATGAATTTGGTTTCGCTACGGCCCCCCTTATCGTGAGTGGCTGTATTATGATGCGTAAATGTCATAGCAATACCTGTCCCGTAGGGATTGCTACCCAGGACCCTGAATTACGCAAAAAATTTGAAGGGAAACCCGAATATGTAGTGAATTATTTCTTCTTTGTCGCAGAAGAAGTTCGACAAATAATGTCAGAATTGGGGTTCCGCAAATTTGATGATATGATAGGACGGAGTGATTTGCTGGAATATGACCCTCATCCTGAACACTGGAAAGCATGCAAAGTAGACTTATCTGCGGTACTGGCTCAAGTTCAACCGTGGGAAGGTACAACCTTATATTGCAGTAAAAAACAGGACCATGGAATAGAAAAAGCCCTCGACAATGTATTGTTGGAAAAAGCAAAACCTGCATTGGAACGGAAAGAACCGGTGCGTTTTTCTATCCAGGTTAGAAACATTCATAGAACGGTAGGAACGATTCTTTCCAGTGAATTAACACGCCGACATCATCTGGGAATGTATACCGGAACCCTCCCTGAGGATACCGTATGGATTGATTGTTATGGTGTGGCAGGACAAAGTTTCGGAGCATTTATCATTTCGGGCGTAACCTTAAACCTGATTGGTGAAGCCAACGATTATATCGGAAAAGGATTATCCGGTGGGAAAATTATAGCAACTCCCCCCCCTGAATCCCCAATTATCCCAGAAGAAAACATTATTGTAGGGAATGTGGCTCTCTATGGGGCCACGGGTGGGGAAGTTTATTTCCGTGGCGTAGCCGGAGAACGCTTCTGCGTTCGTAATTCAGGGGCATGGGCTGTGGTAGAGGGCGTAGGCGACCACGGATGTGAATACATGACCGGAGGAAGAGCCGTTATCCTTGGAAAAACAGGACGAAACTTTTCTGCGGGAATGACAGGAGGGATTGCCTTCGTATACAATCCCGATAAACAATTTGAGATAAAGTGTAATTTGCAAACAGTGGATTTGAAACCTCTCCATAAAAAAAGCATCCCCGAACTTCGCTATTTATTAGAACGACACTACAAATACACACAAAGCCCTATTGCTAGAAACATTCTCTTAAACTGGGAACATGAATTAGAACACTTTGTCCGGGTTATGCCAAGAGATTACGCAAGAGCATTAAAAGAAATTGAAAAATCACAAGAAACACCTTTGTTAAAAACTGGATAACGGAGAATTATTATGTTTCCCGAAAAGTCAAAAGGTTTTATGGTATTTAAAAGGGAATTAGGACCTGAGGACCCTCCTCAGGAACGGATAAAACATTTCCGAGAGTTCCATCATTCTCTCCCGGAAGAAAAAATTCGTCAGCAGGCCTATCGCTGTATGAATTGTGGGATCCCATTCTGTCATCATGGCTGTCCCCTGGGAAATCAGATCCCCGATTTTAACGACCTTGTTAAAGATGCGGACTGGAAACGCGCATTAGAGGTATTACATTCCACCAATAATTTTCCTGAATTCACAGGAAGGGTTTGTCCTGCCCCTTGCGAAGCGTCTTGTGTATTAGGTATAAACGAACCACCGGTTACTATCGAACAGATAGAATATGAAATTGCAGAACGCGGATGGCGAGAAGGCTGGATAAAACCCGAACCGCCCGAACACCGAACAGGAAAACGAGTTGCTATCATAGGGTCAGGTCCCAGTGGACTTGCTTCTGCACAACAACTGAACCGAGCCGGACATTTCGTAGATGTTTTTGAAAGAGCAGACGAACCCGGTGGATTATTAATGTATGGGATTCCGGGATTTAAATTAGATAAATCCGTTGTTTGGAGAAGAATCAATCAAATTATAGATGAGGGAGTTACCTTTCATTGCTCTTCCGAAGTAGGAAAAAATATCCCTATTGAACAACTATTGGAATATGATGCGGTTCTATTTGCCATTGGTTCCACAGTCGCACGCACCTTTGTAAGCATGAATATCCCCGGCTCCTCTTTATCAGGTATCCACACCGCTATGGAATTCCTTACACAGAGCACAAAAAGAGTATTAGGGAAGAAAATAGAAGGACGCGAAATTTTAGCCACAAATAAAAATGTAATTGTAATCGGTGGTGGGGACACAGGTTCTGACTGTATCGGCACAAGTATAAGACAAGGGTGTAAATCAGTGGTAAACCTGGAACTTTTGCCTCGCCCCCCATTAGAACGAATGGGGGATAATCTCTGGCCCCAATGGCCGATGATACTCCGCACATCATCAAGTCATGAAGAAGGAGGCGAACGGTTGTTTAGCGTTTTAACAAAAGCATTTGAAGGAGATGAACGCGGTCATCTGAAAGCCATCCACTTAGTCCGGGTAGAATGGTATACCGATGAAAATGGACAAAAACGATTAAGAGAAATACCGGGCTCGGACATGAAACTCCCTTGCGAATTGGTTCTTCTTGCTATGGGCTTTATTGCACCGGAATCAGACCTATTCGTTGAAAAATTAGGGATAGAACTTTATACAACTCGTTTCGGAAAGGCTATCAAAACAGATAATAAATACATGACTACCCGTTCGGGATTCTTTTCAGCAGGTGATGCACATAGAGGACAATCCCTTGTAGTATGGGCAATAACTGAAGGAAGAGAAAGCGCAAGATGTATCGATGAATGGCTTATGGGGAAAACATACCTCCACGCAAAAGACTCCTGGGGCTATTCTTGCCAAAGACACTAACTTCTTACTGCTGTCCGATTGCAGAACGGTATTGATTAATTCGTTCAAGCCATGTCGTT
>CAKZKR010000010.1 GCA_937124615.1 uncultured bacterium | reverse complement strand
TTTTTTTCTCATGTGCCATCGTTGTAAAATCTTACTGTTCAAACTTTTATTTATAACCATCTAAATAATAACGAAATTGTATATTATATCCCAACTAAAAAGAGAAGGATTGCGAATGGAAAAGTTGTCCTTTTTAACAGAAGAAGAGGTATTGTTCATTAAAAATCATTATAGCACTCCTATTTTTGTTTATGATGAACAAGTCATGTATCAAAGAGCACAGGAAGTGCTAAATTTTCCTCATGCTTTTAGTTTTACAGCCCGTTTTGCCATGAAGGCCCTACCAACCCGCAGAATCTTACAGAAATTTCATAAATGGGGACTTCATATCGATGCAAGCAGTGGATATGAAGCGGAACGGGCTATTAAGGCCGGTATTCCTCCTTCTCATATTCAAATTACGGCTCAACAAATCCCGGTCAACTTAAGACATCTGATTGAACAAGGGGTTTTGTATAATGCCTGTTCACTTCAACAGTTAAAAGTTTATGGGGAAATGTTCCCGGAAACAGAAGTAAGTGTACGGATAAATCCGGGGTTGGGTTCTGGCTCTTCTAACCGCACCAATGTTGGTGGTCCCTCAGCAAGTTTTGGGATCTGGCATGAATATTTACATAAGGTATATGAAGTGGCCCATACATATAAATTAAAAGTCACAGGCATGCATACACACATTGGTTCGGGTTCTGACCCTGAGGTATGGATTCATTGTGCACATTTAGCATTAGAAACTGCAGGAAAGATGCCGGATGTCCAAAGAATTAGCCTTGGTGGCGGATATAAAGTAGCACGCATGCCTGATGAAAAAACAGCGAATTTAAAGGAAATAGGTAATAAGATATTACCTTTTTTCTATGAATTTGAAAAAAAACATGGTCGACAGATTCATCTGGAAATAGAACCGGGAACTTATTTGGTTGCCAATGCGGGAGTTCTTTTGTGCAGTATTATCGATATAGTTGACACAGGACCTTCAGGTTATAGATTTATCAAAATTGATTCGGGAATGACAGAAAATGTTCGTCCAAGCATGTACGGGGCCTTACACCCTCTTATAGTTGTCCCTTTTGAACAGGGTACTCCTCGAAGTGAATATTCATATATCGTCTCAGGACACTGCTGTGAGAGTGGAGATATATTTACCCCACAAAAAGGGGACCCAGAAAGTTTAGAGCCCAGAAAACTATTAGAAGCAAAAATAGGAGATGTCCTGGTTGTTGAAGGAGCAGGAGCCTATTGTTCAAGTCAATCTTGTAAAAACTATAATTCTTTCCCTGAATGTGGAGAATTATTAAGAACAGCACCCTTCAAATTTGAATGGATAAGAAAACACCAGACATTGGAACAAATGATACAGAACGAATTGTGAGATAAAACAGAGGTCTGAATATGAAAAATTTTACTGCATTGATAACAGGTGCCAGTCGGGGAATTGGAAAAGGAATCGCTATTGCCTTAGCCCAAAAAAGTTACAACATAATAGCATTAGCCAAAAAACCTGAAGGGCTCCGTTTATTAAAAGAAGAATTAGAAAACAATTATCATGTAAAATGTTTCCCATTTTCTCTCGATATAGGGAATCTTAACGCACAGGAAGACTGGTTTGCTAACCTATTTCCGACACTACCTGAAATAGATATTCTGGTTAACAATGCAGGAATTGCTCCTGAAAAACGGGCCGATATTCTTGAATGTTCTGTTGAAAGTTATGATAAAGTGCTTGATACAAATTTAAAAGGTGTCTTTTTCTTTACTCAGAAAATTGCACAACGAATGATTTCTACCATTCAGGCAAATATTAAAAAGGATTATAAACCCCGAATTGTTTTTATCACCAGCATTTCAGCAGTTACTGCTTCACCTAACAGAGCAGAATACTGTATTAGTAAAGCAGGTCTAAGTATGGTTTCCCAACTTTATGCTGTTCGTCTTGCTGAATACAATATCCCTGTGTTTGAAGTCCGGCCTGGAATTATATTGACGGATATGACTGAACCTGTTCGTTTGAAATATGACGCATTAATTAAAGAAGGATTATTACTTCAAAAACGATGGGGGACACCGGAAGATGTTGCCACTTGTGTTGCATCTATTGCAGATGGATGTTTCGACTATGCAACAGGTTCGGTATTCGAAATTAGTGGAGGTTTTAGTGTTTTAAGATTATAATATTATAAAAAGGTAAGCATTTATGGAGATTAAAAGGCAAGAACTGGCAAGAATGATTGACCATACTCTTCTTCGACCTTATGCATGCGAAGACGATATCAGAATTTTATGTCAAGAAGCTAAAGAGAATAATTTTTTCACTGTAAGTGTCAATCCTACATGGACAAAACTATGTGCTCAATTATTAAAAGATACTCCTGTAAAAGTGGATGTGTGTGTGGGGTTCCCATTAGGAGCAACCACGGCTCATATTAAAGTTGCTGAGACAGCAGAAGCTATTAAAAATGGGGCTCAGGAAATTGATATGGTTATTAATATTGGAGCTTTAAAATCGGGATATACTGCCTATGTAGAGAAAGAAATCGCCATTATAGTCAAAACAGCAAGAAATATACCTGTAAAAGTTATTTTAGAAACAAGTTATTTAAGTAATGATGAAAAAGTGGCCGTATGTGAAATGGCTATTCGAACCGGAGCAAGTTTTGTAAAAACATCCACAGGTTATGGAACTAAAGGAGCAACAGTGGAAGATATCCAATTATTACGAAAAGCAGTAGGGAATTTTTTGGGAGTTAAAGCGGCAGGAGGGATTCGGACTTATGGAGAAGCAGTAGCCCTGATAGAAGCAGGAGCTACCCGTATTGGAACAAGTACGAGTCTGGATATTTTGCAGGATGCCCCTTTATAATGCCTTTTGTAGAAATTAATTTTTAACCTGAGGAGGTTCAATATGGACGCTATTGAAGCCATTAAAACTCGTCGCTCCGTAAGAAAATATTTAGACAAAGAGGTCCCAAAAGAACTATTAGAAATCATTGTGGACTGCGGTCGTCTTTCTGCAACAGCAAGGAATGAACAACCCTGGGAATTCATTGTAATTACGGATAAAGAACTAAAAAGAAAAGTGGCCGAGCAAACAGACCATGGTAAATTTATTAGTGAAGCCAGTGCCTGTATTGCGGTTGTGTGTAAAGATTCAAAATATTATTTAGAGGACGGTTCAGCAGCTACACAAAATATCCTTGTCTCCGCAAATGCTTTAGGATTGGGGTCCTGTTGGGTTGCTGGGGATAAAAAAACTTATTGTAATTCCATACTGAAACTTTTGAATGTTCCGGAGTCGTTTCGATTGGTTAGTTTAATTGCAATTGGTTATCCTGCATTTATTCCATCACCAAGTAAAAGAAAATTAGAAGAGGTCCTTCACTGGAATTCTTTTTAATACCCAAATATCAGATATAACGACCCTCATCCATTATTTAAAATCATTGATATTTGTTTGAAATAATCATATGTAGCGTATTGGGCTCGAATAGTTCCTTTGCCATGACCTACATAACGATTTGTCTGCCGTTCATCTAAAACTCGAGCCTTAAAATCATCTTGTATCTGATAAAAAACTATATCCATAATTTGCCGTTTTAATTCTGGAGAAAGGATCGGGAACGCACACTCAACACGATAATCCAGATTGCGTTCCATCAGATCCGCCGAAGCAAGATAGACAGTGGGGTCGTCTTTCCCAAAAATATATATTCTCTGATGTTCTAAAAAACGGTCAAGTATAGAAATAGCAGAAATATTAGGATGAGGAGGCATAGCATAGGTTGTTCTCACAACTAAATCTATTTTAACCCCGGCATCCGCGGACTCTTTTAATCTCTTCACGATTTTAGTATCTGTTAAATGATTAACTTTCAAAAAAATGTAACCATTCTGCCCTTTATCCTTTTCACGATTGATAAATTTGTTCAATGATTTTCTTAAAGAAAACGGAGAAATCCATAGATATTCAAAATCAGGTGGTGTTAAAGGAGGCAAACCTGAACTTCGGTCTAATAATTTAAATGCTTCTTCAACCTCTTCTGTAATTGATGGATTTGATGTAAACAAAATACTATCTACATATTGTCGAGCGGTTTTTTCATGGAAATTACCCGTGGATAATCCTACAAACTTTTTATTTTTCCTTTTTATTAAAAGAAATTTAGCGTGGACTTTCATGGGCGGGACACCATAAGCCACCCGGACACCCGCTTCGGAAAAACGTTCTGCTATTTGGATGTTGTGTTGTTCATCAAACCGTGCCTGGAGTTCTATAGACGCAAATACTTTTTTACCATTCCTCGCAGCGTTGATAAGTGCGTTGACAATTTTTGATTGGCTTGCAACGCGATATATCGTTATTTTAATTTCTTCAACATCCGGATCAATCGCAGACTCCCTAATTAGCCGCGTTACATGGTCAAAGGATTGGTATGGGTATGTAAGGAGAATATCTTGCTTCTCTACAATGTCTAAAACAGGGATCCGCGGTCCATCTAAAATAGGATGCTTAGCAGGAGGCAATGGTTCGAATAATAAATCTTTTCTCTTTGCAGGAAAGGTCATTAAATCCTTCATGTTGTGGTACCTTCCACCTGCAATAACTGTATCCTCTTCAGTGATTTTCAATTCCTTCAATAATTTTCTACACAGTTTTTTGGGCATATCTTCATCATAATGGAAACGGGTAGGACGTCCCCCTTTTCTTTGTTCAAGGACTTTTCTCATCTTACGGACATAGCCTTCCGAAAAATCGTTATCAACATCCAATTCTGCATCTCGTGATATTTTAAATTCGTAGGCTTCAATATCCTCAAATGGAAAAATGTATAGAACATCTGTAAGGAAAAGACGAATTACATCATCTATGTAAGCAATATTCCCACTGGGGAGATCTACAAAACGAGGGAGAGAAGTAGGGATTTCGAGTACCGCATACTTTTTTTTATCCTGCATGTTCATCTGGATTGCAAAATATAAAGCACCATCTGTCAACGGCGGAAGTGGAATATTATCCTGTAGAATAATTGGAACAAGTGTATGAAGAATATTTTCTTTAAAGTAATCTGATAGCCATTGAAATTCAGATGATGCTAATTCATACAAGTCCTCTTGGGTTAGAATTTGAATACCATGGTCTTCCAGCTCTTTTGTAATTGTTTCATATGCTTGACGGAATCTTTCATCTAATTCACGCGAGAATTCCCCAATTGCCTCCAATAGATACGCCATTTTCTGTTCGCCTAATTCCAACCGTCTCTGGACACTGGCTACACGCACTTTAAAGAACTCATCCATATTGGATGAAAAAATACCCAAGAATTTTAATCGTTCTAAAAGAGGGTTTCTCTTATCTTCCGCTTCCTGTAAAACACGCTCGTTGAATGATAGGACAGATATTTCACGAGTATAAAAAATTCTTTCTTTATTTAACATAGATATTAATAAATTATTTTATTGTGATTTTCACTAATAATGTAAGATATTCTATATATCTCAATCAAACTACCCCTGACATAACTTATTTATCTTTAACCTCAAAAACAAAAATTATCTTCACTCTCCCCTATACATGGGTAGTATTCACCGATATTAAAAAGTTGTATAGCTCTTAATAGTTCTCGGAAAGAAATGACCCAATCCTGTTGAGCATAATCGCTTGAATGAGGCACACATTCATGATTTCCTGAAGGACCGGGCAAATAACCATCTTCACTTTTTCGTTGTGGGTCACAAGAATATTCACCTATAACAAAAAATTGAACGACTCTTAATAACTCAGATAAATTTAGTTTTTTATCCAGATTTGTATCAGCACTATGATAATAGACATAACATTCATCATAATTCAGAAAATCTGATAATTCAAAATTCTGAGGAATCCCCTCTCCTCTGGATAAACCTGCAATAAAACTTGATGATACACAATTAAGCCAGGTAATAGAAATCTTACCATCATAAAACATTTCTAATTGGATGTTGGCTTCACCTGAGCCATAGCGTGAAACACTGGCGAAAGTAACAACAAAAGCATCGCTATCAAATTGATATGAAATCGTCCCCCCCTTCTCTGGATTTAAATCATCAAACATCAGTGATATTCTTGGCATTGAAAAGTGCCTCTCTAAAGATTCGGAATAGTCATCATCCCCTTCTGTAAAAGTAATATAACCATTACTCCCCACAAAACATTGTGAATACTTTTCACCATATAGACCCACATAGGTTTCTAATGGGAATTCAATCAAATAATAACTATCATCACCTAAAAGAAGTGTTGTTGACACTTTTGTACTTCTCGGAAATTCTTCTACATTTTTCAAACAGACACTATATCCGTCCGGGGAATTATCTGGAATAAATATTATTCGGTGATTTGATAAAGGAACGGTTGTAACAATATCAGAAGTGTAATAATCAGTAAAATAATCAGGCTGAACTAAAGTTGTAAACGCACTACAGTCTGTTGAATATTCATTACCTGCAATATCAGTTAGCACAATTCTATAAATATATCTTGTTTTGGGGTTTAAACCTGTAATTAAGAATTTGTGACTCATGTCCATTGTAAGGGAATTCTCGTATTTTTCAAATGGAATAGAACATTGACTTCCATACTCAAAACGTGCAGAACAGACTTCATCTGCTTCCAATTGTATATTTACAGTCCTAATATCGGGAACTATTGATAACTGCAATATCTGCGGAGAATAAGTATCGATTATTGCCTGGGCTGTAATTGTACGAGGCGTACCAGCTTCCGTAAACTCATCATAATATTCTGCAATAATTGAACCGTTATGCACCACAGAAAGCAATCCATCGTTGTTCTCTGTAACTGATTTCGTTAACTGTATAGTTCCCTCAAAAAAACCCAACACTTGTGATTCTGTTAAAATTATTTGTTCCTTATCACCACTTTCTGAATTAACTGAGAGAGAATAATATCCCTGTCCCGACAAATTAGAATCGGCCAAAAAGAGTGTTGCAACAGAAGAACCATTATATATCATTTTATCCCATTGTATATTTCCATCCGAACCTGCTACTACAGGTAAATCTACCTGGTAAGGGACTATTGGATTTCCTGTAATAGTTAGTTTAACAATAGGAAGTGTTCCTAATGTGGAAACAGATACAAGGTTACTACCATATTGCGAAAGTGTAGCACCCAACAATGTATTTGTATGTGAAACAGATATACAAGCACTTTCCCACTCTATATAAACAGATAAAGGTAACCCATCAGGATTTATATTTGAATCATGTGTAATTAGTGGATTTTGCAAGATTCCCAACCATATTTCTGTGGAAGGGTCCCCTAACAAATTATACATCTCAAAATATCGCTTTGTAGTGTCTGTATTCCCATAATAGTTGAAATATTTCAACTTTCCACTAAGTATCATTCCTGCGGTCCATGTTTTTTTCAATGTAAAGAAACTTTCAATAATTTTTTTCTCTAAAACATCATCTTCATCCCAATATGAAGTGACAGAACTGCCCAAAAAACCGACACCACCTGCTGAGGCCCTTTGCCATGTTTCTCCAAAACATTCGGGTCTTCCATAATGTCCTGTTTCACAGGCAAAACTAAGTACCCAGGGATACACAGTGTTCGCAAGTGAATTAACATTACTTTGTGATAATGGAGGACCATCTGCCCAACTCTCATAAGAACCATGCCCTGAATACACAATCCAGCCTCTACCTGAATTAATCGCGGAAATTACATCATCCGTAGTTGCCCCATAAGTTACGGTATACAACTTTTGCGACTCAAATCCTGCTGGGTTAAAATAATTTGAAATCACATGATTGTGAGTTTCTTCTGTAATATTGTATTTATCTAATCCTGTTAGGAAAGAGGCTTTTATATACCACGGTTCGGTTAATGTCCACTTTGCTTTTTCATACTTAAGAATTTTGTTCAATGCATTATTCAACTGACTGGATGTTGCCACACAAATCCTACCTATCCATAAATCAGGCGTGTAATACTCCTCTCCATCTACCACTGAATAATATAAATCAGTCAAAGGATTATTATACGCATACCCTGCTTGTGCGGGGATATAGTTAGCATCACCAACTAATACAACGAATGAAGGAGGGACCTCCCATGTTGAATAAGCCTGTTTAATATAATTTCTTATAGCAGTGGCGTTTGTTCCAATGTTAGATACACTTTCAACTGTGGTAATGAATCCTCTCTGTGTTTTCCATTGAACCCATTCATTTAATTTATTATTCCCAACAAAAGGAATCCCTACAATAACAAGCATACCAATGGGAACATTGTAATTTATACCCTTTGTTTTTTCAACCGGAAGCAAAGAGTTTAAAATATAAGGTTCCCACAAGTCATCAATATATTTTGAAACATATTTTTTTTCTCGTCCTGAAAATGATTTTGAATTGCTCCAATAAATTTCTACGGAGAGTTTTTTTGTTATATATATTTTTGAATTCAACGGATCATAACAAACAGGATAGTAGGTTATCTGATATAGATTTCTTCCTCGCACATTACCAAAATGATCTATTTCTATAACCTTTTGCCCATGTTTTTCACCTGAATGATAGGCATTATCATTTACAGTAAGTTTTGGTCTTTGAGCTCCTGGTACTTTTTCCCATGGAGGTTGAACGGGATATATGGGATATCTTAAGTTTACTTCTTCTGGTGTGCTTTTATTCTTGAGATTGAATGACACATTGGTTATATCAGGAGGAACTTCTATTAACCTTCTCCAAACAGGCAATTCCGGATTCCCAACAGAACCGAATGTTCCCATATCTGGAATATTAACACGAAAAAAAGTGTGTCCATCTATTGTTTCTTTATCGATTTCTGGCATGGATGTTAATTCAATTTCAATGCCAACTCCTCCTGCTTTAGGAAAAGTAATTACATTGACACACTCTCCACTTCCCTCAATAGATAAAAAAGATAAAATTAAAGTTAAGACTATTAAAGACGCCTTGAAGCACCGGGGAATATGATGATTATTTCTCATAACACCTTATTAAATTACATATGTTTAACTGTATCTTTAAAGAATTATACCATACTGATAAATTATTTATTCCCCAAAAAGATACTGCGGTCTTTTCAGACCGCAGTAATAGCGACTTATATATACACCATATCACTTACTTTTTACTTCTTCGGACCTAAGACTGCATCCTTTGCCGCTTTTGCAATACGGAACTTCAACACTTTCTTTGCAGGGACCTTCATTTTTTCTTTAGTTTGTGGATTGATTTGGATGCGAGCTTTTCTGTCCACGACAACCAGTTTGCCTAAACCCGGAATGACAAAACTGGCGGGCGCTTGTGCATAAGCCAATTCCACCAATTTTTGAACAACCTCATTAATGTTCTTCTTGGTCAGCCCTGTCTCTTCGGCAAGAGCCTGAATAATCTGGGCTTTTGTCATTGGCTTATCATCTTTTTTTGCTTTCTTAAATGCCATAATAGTTCCTCCAGTGGGTTACTCCCCATTGTCTTTATTTGGCTCACCAAGCATTACAACAGGTAATGCTCTGTGAATACCACATTTCCATTGATATATTAAGATATACAATTTAAACATAAAAATCAAATTACAAAGCAAACTATTTTAAATTTTTATTAAAATATACCTTAATAAATCAAGGTTATAAACAATATCTCTGCACAAAGTTTTTGAGGACATAAAATGAAATCTTATTTAATACAAGGTAAAAAAGGTTGCGTTTTTGGGAAAGAAAACAATTTAGGTATTGTAATTGTAGATGCATTAAGGGCAAGTGCAACAGCAACAATGCTACTCCATTCAGGAGCCAAAAGAATTATAGTTACAGATGAAGCCGCATGTGCTCTCAAATTAAAGGATAAATACCCAGATGCTGTTTTATTTGGAGAACGAAATGGATTACCTCCCACAGGTTTTGATTTCGGAAATAGCCCCCGAGAAGCAATACACGCAAAAGGAAAAGATGTTATCTTTACGACAACTACTGGAGCTCGCCTTCTTTTTAAAGCATATAGTGATAACATTCCTTTTCTTATAATGGGTACAACAATTAACGCAAAAGCAGTGGGTATGTTTTTGAAAATACAGAATAAAGATTTCATCATTATTCCAGCAGGTTTGTTCGATGATATTCATTTCCCTGCACAGGAAGACTGGGTTGCAACAAGTTATATTGTGAGTCTTTTAAATACAAATATAGAACATGGGAAAAACGAATATGACTATTGGAAAAGTAGAATCGATTTGGAGGGGATCGAAATATTGTTCGAGACAGCACCTCATTCAGAAAAACTCCGTAAGATAGGATTACATGAAGATATTTTATGGTGTGCACAGACTAATATTTCTAACTGTATCCCAAAGGTGGTAAAAAGAGAAAAGGACTATATTGTCCTCGAAAACTTTAATACCAATTTTTGATTATTCAGGGGTATAGCCCAAAGGGGATTTTGTCAGAATAGCCCATGCCGATTTGTCTACCCATTCATATAATTTTTCGATGCCTAAGCTCAAAGAATACCATGCGGGAAGATACATGAGTGTAATTTGCCCATGTAAATTCAATCTCATGTGTGAGTAATCCCAAATCCTCAATCCTAATACCTTATGAAAAACAATACCAGAGACATATTCAACAAAATAGATACCCACCATATAAACAATGGCTCGAATCGGCAGAGGGATTTTCCTTGTTTTCATCGGATTTCTAATCCATGGAGTAATTACACCCAAAAGTCCATAGTCTATCATCATCCATGGAGAAGAATGTCCTATCATATTTATATTACCATGAGATATAAGCCCCCCTATACCTGTAAAAAGTACTTCTGTAACTAACCCAAAAAAAGCAAAAATTATAAATCGAACACATACTCTTTGATACTTCATACAGCTTCCCTTTCGTTTTTTATAATTAATAATATCACGCACGAGGATGGGCGTTTTTATGTGCTTGCGTAATGCGTTCAACACTCACATGGGTATATATCTGGGTAGTAGAAATATTGGAATGTCCAAGAAGTTCTTGCACAACTCTCAAATCAGCCCCCCTATTTAATAAATGTGTCGCAAAGGTATGTCTCAGAGTATGAGGAGTTACTCTATCTGAAAGACCTGCTAACAGTGCATAATGTTTTATAATCCGCCATAGTGTAACTCTACTCATTGGTTGGCCAGATCTCGATAAGAAAACAGCCAGGGATTTTATTTTCTTTGTCTCCCTTACCTTTAGCCATTGTTGTATTCTCTCAATGGCTCGACCTCCCATCGGAACAATACGAATTTTATCTCCTTTTCCTTGAACTCTCAACATACCTTCATTTATAGATAAATCATTTATAGTAATAGTAGTTAGTTCACTAACCCTCAAACCACATGAATAGAAAAGTTCTAATATTGCAAGGTCCCGTTCCTTATTTCTAGTAGAGGTTTCTGCAATTTTGAGAATTTGCTCTATCTCACCTTCAGTTAAAAAATGGGGAAGTTTTTTAGATAAACGGGGGGTATCTAACCCGTCAATGGGATTTTTATCGATTATTTGCTCACTATAAAGAAACTTATAAAATCCCTTCAGTGAACTGAGATGCTGTGCTAAGGAACGAGCGGATATTCCTTTTTTTTGAAGAGTTAAAAGATATTCTAAAATAAAATGCGTATTTACTTTAGATAAGTCATTTTCTTGTTTTTCATTTATAAAAAGCAGGAAAGAATCTAAGTTTCTTCTATATGTTTTTATCGTGTTTTCCGATAGGCCTAACTCAAAAACAGCAAGTTCAAGAAAATAATCAACAAGCGGTTTAAATTTCAAATCTATTTCATTCTGATTCATCCAGAGTAAACTCTCCGGGTTCTTTTCCATAGGTTTGTTTTGGTTTTAATTCTTCATATTCTTGTTTTTTCTTTTCTTCTTCTTCTTCTAATTTTTGGGTCACTTTTACTAATAGTTTGCCTGCATTAGGGTGTTCCAGTTCAACTGCTTTCTCTAACATCCAACGGCTTCGGTTTAAATCCCCCAACTTGTAATAACAAAAGCCCAATCCATAATATGCATCCCTGTGTTCTGGATTTTCTTCACAAATCCAACGATAAAGTGCTACTGCCTCGACAAGTTTTCCACGACTTACTAATGTGGCTGCTTCTCGTGAACGTATTTTAATATCTGAAACAAAGGACAAACCACTTCTACCTGTAGACTCGAATCCATCGTCAGGCAATGGAAGTTTAACTACGGATTTTTGCTCATTTTCCTTCGGAGCAGGGGAATCTTTAGCAGATAAATAACCGAATTCGGAATCCTCAATTCTTACTGAAAGAATTTTCCCACAACGAGGACAAGTTCCCTTCATTTCATTCTTTTCAATTTTAGGTAATATCTTAGCACCACATTCACATTCTAAAATTTTTGTAATCGCTTTATGTCCATCCATCCGAGTACTCCTAAATCTATAATTATATCCGAATTACATCCAATCAGTCTTTGTTATTTTCATTCACTAAAATGTCAAGATTATAAATACTTTTTTCTTCCTCTATTTCAGTAATTTCTTTACAAGAAAATTTCTTTATATTTTCTGCAATATGACCTAACAAATTAGAATTTACCGCTTTTACCGCTCCACGAATACCATTAGCGACTCCTAAAGGTAAAGAGGCTCCATGTAAAGCAATCACAATACCCTGAACTCCCAACAAAGGAGCACCTGGGTACTCATTTGGATTTACTGTTTTCTTTAATTCCTGAAGGGCACTTCTCGCTAATACCGCACCTAATCGGTTCATAGAAGACTTCAATAGTTGTTCTTTCATAAAATTACCAACAAATTTTGCTACCGATTCCGCTGTTTTAAGTATGATATTACCCACGAAACCATCACATACAACAACATCGGCTTCACCTCCAAAAACACCATTGGGTTCCACATTTCCTACAAATTGAATACCCTCAATTTTACTTAGAATCTGGAAAGTTTGCTTTAATACACTGCTACCTTTCACCATTTCTTCACCAATATTAATTAATCCAACTCGAGGGTTTCCAACACCCAATGCATAATGAGAATAGGCTATACCCATTAAAGCAAAATCACAAAGATGTCTAACCTGACAATCTACATTAGCTCCTAAATCCAAAAGAACTACTTTTCCTCCAATTGTTGGTAATGCCTGGGCTAAAGCAGGCCGGGATATTCCTTGCATTATTCCAAGAATAATCCGTGAACCAACCATAACGGCACCCGTATTGCCAGCACTGACAACCGCATCAACCTCTCCTGCCTTTAGTTTTCTTAATGCAACTAAAAGACTACTTTCTTTTTTTTGGCGTAGGGCAAGCACAGGAGGGTCATGCATCGAAATATATTCAGGAGTGTGGATTATTTCTATATTCCCTTTTTTGGGATATTTTTCCAATTCTTTTTTTAACAAATCTTCATTACCAACAAGAACAATATCGCAACTGTGGTCTAAACTTGCTTCCACAGCCCCCTGTACTTCTATGGCAGGAGCACCATCTGAACCCATCGCATCTAAAGCGATGCGCATATTTATTCTCCACTTTAGAGTTTATTAGTCTTATTCTTCTTCAAGATTTAATACCAAACGATTTTTATAATACCCACATTTGGGACAAACGCGATGAGGAAGAATTCTCTCACTACAATGAGGGCATTCAATTAAATTGGGTTTTGTTAAAGCATGATGAGATCTTCTCATATTCTTCTTTGCTTTACCAGTTCTTCGTTTTGGGACAGGCACTTTTACTCCTCCTTTAAGTTAAGATTTATTCCTTGAAGTAACTCTGATAATTTTGTATTCGAAAGTGGTGTTGTGTCATTCTGGACATCTATTTTACATGAGCATTTTTCATGATTCAGGTTCGTTCCACATACAGGACACAAACCTGCACAATCTTCACTACATAGAAACTTATAGGGCATGTCTAACACAAGTTCTTCCCAGATATAGGGTGTGAGGTCTATATCATCCCCTTGAAAAACCCTTTTCTCTGCCAGTTCATCAAACTTCTCTTTCCCTTTACGGTACTTTTCATCTATACCCCGGCTACAATGTTCTACCGGATTTAAGTATTCGTTCAATAATCCTCGTTCAAATAACCACAACATCTCTTTTTCCAATCTATATTGCATGTTATCAAGACAGCGGTCACATATATGGTTATAGGTTCCTGAAATTTTACCGTGGAATAAGAAATTTTTCCCTGTTTTTTTGATTATCCCATTTAACTGTATTACCTCAATGGGAAGTGACTCTACATCAATAGGCTGTAAATCTGAAACCTTAATAGTTTCATTAATTTCATAACCCGTATCTGATATGTCCACTATTCTTATTTTTAGTATATCCAATGGTGTAATCCTTAATCAGATAGGGCTCGTTTTGAAATTGTATCACACTATTTTAAAAGAATCAAAAAAGAAAAAAACTTATTTCCTATAGGATTTAAAACAGGAAAGAGTATTATATAACAAATTAATAATACTTTCCAAAAAGCTGTTCCTTAAAGAAATTTTCGACAATTCAAAAATGTTCTGGTAAAATAAAAGAATAAAACAATATAGGAGATACGATTATGTCAAACAACATTCAATCCAAATTATTCAAATCTATTTTTTCAACATGTCTAATCTTCTGTGTAGCATTAGGCATATCTTGCCAGGGAAAAGCATTAAATATTGGTGAAACTATGCCGGACTTCAATCTCAAAGACTATGATGGGAAAGATCACTCACTATCTCAATATAAAGGGAAAACCGTGGTTATTGAATTTTGTTCTCAGGAATGCCCCTATTCAAGGGGAGTAGACCCTGATTTGGCAAAACTACATACAAAATATAGTAACAAAGGGGTTGTTTTTCTCGGCATTGACTCTCATTTCAAAACACAACCTGAAGAGATAAAAAAATATGCACTTGAGAACAAAAAGCCGTATCCTATTTTGAAAGATGTAGAGAATAAGTATGCTGATAAAGTAGAAGCAAAAGTAACACCCGAAATTTTTATAATTGATAAGGACGGGAAAATAGCATACCATGGTGCATTTGACGACCGTAAAGGACCGGAAGCTCAACCTACAGAAAAATATACAGAGAATGCTATTGAAGCATTATTGGCAGGTAAAAAGGTAGAGAAAGCGGAAACAAAAGCCTGGGGCTGTACAATAAAAAGAGTTCCTAAAAACTAATAGGATTCAATGACAATAGATATATGATAAAAATCATGTATAAATGGTATAAGAGTCTATTTTTTACTATTTTTGTATCAATAATGATATCCTCCTATCCCTTATTTGCTGAGGAGAAACAAACTGAAAGAAAACCCGTTATTCATGATATTAAACTAAACCAAATAGAGACCTTGCTTTCTGAAAAGAAGCAAGGTCTCATCATTATTAATTTATGGGCTACATGGTGTCCCCCTTGCGTTGCAGAGCTTCCTCACTTTGGAAATATTTATAAGCAATACTCGGGGAAAGATTTGCATCTATATTTAATAAATATCGAGGGGAAACAATCTAAAGAAAAGGTTTTAGAACCATTTTTAAAGAAAAATCCTCTTCCCTGTCCCGTTTATTTATTAGAAGGTGGAAATCCTGAAGAGTTTGAAAAAGTTTTAAAAACGGAAATTAGTGGGGCTTTACCTGTTACAATTATCTACAGTTCAGAAGGAAAACTAATAAAGAAATTTGAAGGGAGTATCACTGAAACAGATATTCAGTCTGTTCTTCGAGAAAATAATATTTTACCTATCTCAAAAAATCAAGAGGGAATGTCCGGGTAATTACGACATTAACTCCAGTATCCATAAAATTCTGGATGATTATCTGACCACATTTAGCAGGTAGATTTATTTTTTTTCTGTACAATTCTGTTAATAGGGTTTTTATATATCTCTTAGGGATGGCTTTATCTGTTTTTACAGGAATATAAGGCATTTCTTCTGAATTTGTTTGAACGACTGCAGTAACAACTCGTCTGGGGTCTGTTATTTCCTCATAAGCATAAACTTCTCCCCGCTCACATTTCGCACCCTGAAACTGGTAATTATTGTCCGGGGTTTCCTGTACTGTAATATGACAACCGTTTGGACAACTTAAACAAATAACCTCTTTATCCATATTTTTACCCTATTAACTTAATGAGAATTCTATGGGTAGTAATTCCCCATTTATAACTACTTCTTTAAAATCTTCTGGTTTCAATTCAATATGAAACATTTCCGCTGGTTTAACATGTCTTAGAGTAAATTGTCGTATTGTTTTTTCTCCCTGTCGGACAACCAATGTGGCTTTATCACGCACTATTAAAGATCGCATAGAGAAACGATTTGCCTCACCCAATCTATATTTGTTAGGTAAAACATACTTCAGATTCGAACCAACAACGATTTTCCCTTGTTCTATTTTTTCTGTTTTCCCCTGCAAAAAGTTTATCAATTCTTTTCCACATCGTTGGGCTTCATCGGATACCCAATCAACAAGGTCATGAACATGTAAGACATTACCACACGCAAAAACTCCTTCTGCAGAAGTCATTAACCTTGTATCTACTTGGGGACCACCTGTTTCGGGATTAATTTTTATCCCTGCGGATTGTGTTAATTCGTTTTCAGGAACAAGTCCTACAGAGAACAATAATGTATCACAGGCCACCTTGAAAGTTTTCGCATAATTTGGTGCTCCATTCTCCAGAGGGGTTATTTCTACTGCTTCTACCCTATCTTTTCCTTCAATTTTTGTAATAATGTGACTTAAATATAGAGGGATATTAAAATCATTTAGACATTGCACAATATTTCGTGTAATACCAGATGGATAGGGCAGGATTTCCACAACAGCAAGGACTTCGGCTCCTGTCCAGGTCAACCTTCTAGCCATAATTAAACCAATGTCTCCCGATCCCACAATAACAACTCGTTTCCCCGGTATATAGCCATCAATATTAATAAGCCTCTGTGCTAAACCTGCAGTAAAAATACCTGCAGGTCTTGTGCCCGGAATACTTAAATTGCCTCGATTTCTTTCCCTACAACCCATCGCAAGGACTATTGCTCTTGCATTTATACGAAAAACCCCATGCTGACTACTACATAGATTAATTTGTTTTATAGGTTGGTGCACAGCCATACTCGTAGCAGTTGTATTTAGATAAATATCGATATCAGACTTGATGATCTCCTGAATAAATCGTTCTGCGAATTCAGGTCCTGTTAACTCTTCTTTGAATAAATGAACACCAAATCCATTATGTATACATTGGGGTAAAATTCCACCTAAAAAAGGTTCTCGGTCAACAATAGCCGTTTTCAATCCTTGTTCTGCGACTTTTAATGCAGAAGCCATGCCCGCAGCACCCGCACCTATTACTACAACATCATAATTTCGTTCTTGCATACGCAACTCCTATGTCTCTGGTGTATTTTCTGCAAGTGCTTGAAGTCGTTTGAAAATTATCCAGCTGTTATCCCCCCGTTTTGTTATTTTTTCTATTGGGATTCCTGTTTCCCGTGAAACTATCTTCAATATTTTGTAAGTGCAAAACGCCCCCTGACAGCGCCCCATACCAGCCCTTGTATAAAATTTTATACCATCGAGGGTTGTATGTCCTTTTGAAATGGCTTCAATAATTTCCGCTTCTGATATATTTTCACATCTACAAACAATATGCCCATATTTTGGGTCCTTTTCCACTACCTGTTCTATCTGTTCAAGACTCAATTCCCTCACTTTTATGGGATGAGGTAAAAACGGGTCGTAATTCTTCTTTTCTACTAATTGTAAACCCTCCTGTTTCAATATATCTTTTACATATTCTCCAATAGCAGGTGAAGCAGTTAACCCTGGAGATTGAATTCCTGCAACATGAATAAAGTGAGGCTGTATTTTAGACGGTTCTATATAAAAATCGTTTCCTTTCAGAGTAGGTCTTAAACCTGCAAAGGAAGTAATTATTTCCCTTCGTGAAATAGCAGGAACCATATAAGTTGCCTGCATAAATACCGTCTCCAAATTTTGTGAGGTAGTTTCTATGTCATATTTGTCATCGGTTTCTATTGCAGTTGGACCTACCATTAATGTTCCTTCGACTGTGGGAATAACCAATATCCCCTTAGTATGAGCACCAGGGACAGGAAAAATTACATGGTTTGGTAGACCTCGTGCATTGCGTTGTAGTAAAAACTCTTCACCTTTTCTTGGGATAATTTTATAAATTTCTGCATTGAAAGATTTTGAAACCTCATCTGCAAATAAGCCTGCAGAATTTACTACATACTTTGCCCTAATTTCTTCCCCCTCTCTTGATTTCACAATCCAATAGTCACCATCTTTTATACCTTGTTCCACTGTAAAATGTGTTCTTACATCTACCCCATTTTTCTGTGCAGATTCGACCAAAGCAAAAACATAGCGATACGGTTCAATAATACCACCCGTAGGAGCATATAAACCGCCTACAACATCTGAATTAAGTTGGGGTTCTAAACTTAGAATTCTTTCTCTACCACATATTTCCATCCGAGGAACACCATTAGCCACTCCCTGAGCATATAAATGCTCTACTGTTTTCATTTCTTCTACACTAAAAGCAACAACAATAATCCCTACTCGCTTAAATGGAAATCCAAGTTCGTAATGGAGTTGGTCAAACATTAGATTCCCGCGAATCTCCAGACGAGCTTTCAAAGATGTAAGGGGGTGATGAAATCCAGCATGAATAATTCCTGAATTGGCTTTTGTAACACCAAAGCCAACATCGACACATTTTTCTAACAAAATAACGGATATTTCGTAAGCAGATAATTTACGAGCAATAGAAGCGCCACAACATCCTGCCCCTATTATTGCAACATCATAAACCTTACTATTCATTGTTATCCTTGTTTTTCCTGTATTTCTCTATTTAAAAATTTTTATAAAGATTTATAAAATATACCAATTAGAGGATTTCTTTTGCGAATTTGTGGGATTTAATAACTAAATTCTCTAATTTGCTCAATGCCCTTCCAGAATCTATTGCTTCTTGAGCAATACTAAGTGCTTCTTTCCAATCAGAAGTTTTTCCACTCGCTAAAATCCCGAAAACAGAATTCAATAAAACTGCATCTCGATACGGAGTTTTTTCTCCATTTAAAACATTCCGGACTATCTCTGCATTTTTTTCTAATGTTCCACCTTGAATACTTTCGATATCCTGCTTTGATAAACCAAAATCTTCAGGGGAAACCTGATAAAATTTTAGGCCCTCATTTGAAATCTCAATAATATCTGTTTTATCGGAAATAGTTAACTCATCTACTCCATCATTTCCCCAAACAACAAAACCTCTTTGTATTCCCAATCGATGTAACGCTTTCGCAATGGGTTCTAAAAGGTTTTTCGAAAAGACTCCTATGACCTGTCCATCCAACGCTACAGGATTTGATAAAGGTCCCAGCAGGTTAAACACTGTTGGGAAAGGTAGTTCAGAACGAATTTTTGCAACACTCTTCATGGCAGGATGAAATCGACGGGCAAATAAGAAACCAATACCGACTTCTTCAATACAATTTGCAACCTTATCAGGGGGCAAATCGATAACCACACCGAGATGTTCCAGAACATCTGCACTTCCGCAAGAACTGGTTGCACTGCGATTTCCATGTTTGGCCACATAGATACCTGCACCTGCACAAACCAATGCAGTCGTAGTCGAAATATTAAAAGTCCCTTTTCTATCTCCTCCGGTTCCGCATGTATCAATAATGGGATGTTTGTCTATATAAATAGGTAGTGCAAATTTCCGCATTGCTCTTGAAAGTCCCGCAAGTTCATCACCTTCATAAGGTCGAAGTGAAAGAGCCGTTAAAAAAGAACTAATTAATACCTCTGATACATTACCTTCCATTATCTCAGAAAGGGTTTTGTAATAATCATTATAAGTTATGTCTTCATTGTGTATTATTTTTTTTAGAATTTCTGGGACAGACATGTTCTCACCCTTTTGCGATATATTTTTCCCAACTATTTAAGGAAATTTTATTTCCCTTTTTTAGGAATTTTTAGGTCATGAGGTGATGAATTGTACACACCAATAAAATCGAGTGTTGGACATGCAAGAGATTTATCTATTTGAATTTTTATCTCTTTTGTTTTCTGTTCAGGAATACAATGTATTCTTTTGTATCCAATAGTCGTAGCGGAACTTATCTTTTCCCATTTACCTTTCTTATTTTTAATCCATATAGAATGTTCTTCTATTCTCTGTCCTAATTGAATGTGTTCTTTTAGTACCAAACGATCAAAAACAATAGGAGTATTAAACCTTAACCGAACATAACCCGTTCGTTGATTGTCGTCTGTTGCCCAGTACCTATTATCATTTTCTTTCAAACACATTTCAGGAGCAAACTCTGGGCTGTTTCCCCGGATATTGCTTGCCTCCCAATCTGCTCTTTCCGTTAGATTGACCTTAAATGTTTCATTTAAAACAGAACGCCACTCCAAAAGGCGTTTTACATCAGATTCCGGTAAATGTCCAGAACGGTCCGGAGATACATTTAAAAGAAGTACCGCACCCCGACCGACAGAATGATAATAAATCCTTAATAACTGATTTAATGATAATAATTTTTTTTCTCCATCCGTGTGATAAAACCATTGTCTCTCTCGTATAGGTACATCACATTCCGCAGGATACCATACCTTTTTTCCTTCTCTTTCTTGAACATTCCATAAAGTTTCCGGTGCCAATCCTCTCTCATTGCCGACCCAACGAATATCAGGACCACAAATTGCAATCAATGCATCCGGCTGTTTTTCTTTAATTAATTTGTAATAATTATCCCAATCATATACATGACCTTCTGTCCCAGCACCGTCGAACCAAACCTCAAAAATAGGACCATAATTCGTTAGTAATTCATCCAAAAGACTCATAAAGTATCTGTCGTAAGCCTTACAGTCATTATAGCGAGGTTCATGTCGGTCCCATGGAGAAAGATAAAAACCGAAATAAATCCCTGCTTTCCTACATGCATCAGCAACCCCTTTTACTACATCCCCCTGTCCATTTTCCCACGGAGAAAAACGAACGCAATAATCTGTGTGCATCGTGGGATATAAAACAAATCCATCATGATGTTTTACTGTAAGAATTAAATACCCCATTCCCACTTGTTTGGCAATATCAGCCCATTGTTGCGGATTGAAATGGGTCGGGTTGAAACTCTCTGGTGTTTTTGTTCCATCAGTCCACTCCTCATTATGAAAAGTGTTTATCCCAAAGTGGCAAAACATACCCATTTCCTGCTGATGCCACCTAACCTGTTGGGTACTAGGAATAGGATGTAAAGGTTCAGGAGGACTAACTATCTTTAGGGAACAACATCCCGACTTAGGAGAACCGTACTTCGAATCTTCTTTTGCGGTAGCATACATTAATTTCGGACATATAGTTATCACGCTAATAAAAAAGATTAAACCTAATTTTAAGAAAAAGTCCATTTTCTACCTTCCTTTTGTTATTTACTATGGGAACTTCTTCGGTCAATCAAAATTTCATTATTAGGTTGTAATTTGCTTTGCATATATAATTGCTTCAAAGAATCAAAAACTGATTTTGCGGATGTACTTGCATTAGGATGTGATAAAAGGCCACATAAACAAAGAGTAAGTAATGACTCTTTTTTATTTTTGAGTGCTTCCATTGACAACCCATAATTAGAATATATTTCAGGGAGTAAGTCTTCCCACGATTTTTTTAAATCTTTTAGAAATACCCATAAATCCTTTGGTGGTATTAATACCATAAAATGTCCATTACCAATATGTCCTAATTGATAATCTTTCCCAAAATAGGCTGTTGCTATAGTCTTTATATGCCGGGCAAAAGTATTAATGATTTTTAAAGTATCTGTCCCAGAAAGAATAGACTGCAAAGAGGGCAAACCGGATAATTCAACATAAACGAAACCGGATGTCTGGTAAAGTAGAATCGTTCTTTGTAGTTCTAATCGTAAAAAGCGAACCGTCCCAAGACCCGTGTAAGCATCCAATAAAGGAGTGTTTTTTATCGATGAAATTAAAGTATTTATTCGGGATATTAGTAATGATAATGAAACTGGTTTAACGAGATAATCATCACCACCCTGTGAAAAACCGTGTTCTAATTCCTCCGGGTCGTTCATAGCAGAGAGGAAAATAATTCCTGTATTGTATACATCTCTATCAATACGAATTTGTCTGCATAGTTCAAAACCGGATCTCCGTGGCATCATTACATCAAGTAATACAACTGAAATGTCTTCTTTTTTTATAGTATCTATCACAAGTTCTGGAGTATTTGTGACAAAACACTGATAATGTTTTTGTTCTAATGCATGTTTTAATTGATTTGAGAAACTTATATCGTCATCAACAATAAGTAACTTTACCACATTATAAATCCAATATTGTTATTTAATAAAAAGGTCATTCATTATTTTATATATTCTATTTAAAATAGTTATCTATTAACAACTATTTACCTATGCCTCTTTTTTGTATAATATCTTAATACTATTTTTAGCAAGAAACAAATAGGAGAATTATAGAGTATTCCTCCATGGACGATAAAGAAAAAAACAAAGAAACAATAAAAGAAAATAGTCCTTCTGGACATTCAGATAACAAAGAGGGTTCGCCTCCATCTAGTGAGAAACAAACGGAGGAAATATTAGACCAATCATTTGTAGATTCTTTATTTCAAAGTGTCCAACAAGAATCTTCTTCTTCCCCCAAAGATAAAGGGGAAGAAATACCTCCAGATTTAGCCCAAAAAGTTGTTGCACCGCCTAGAAAACAAGATGCTGAAGTAGCATTACTCAGTCAGGATGAAATAGAAGAATTAATAGAGTTAGCTCGAAAAGAAGATAAAGAAAGACAGAAAAAAAAGCAGGAAATACTTGAACAACTTACAAGTAAGACATCAAAACAACCTAAGGCAGAATTCATATCTAAAAAAAAGACCAACCTGAAAAGATATCTTATTCCCATTACTATAAGTTTGGTATTAGGCTTGATTAGTAGTATCCTGACATACTTATACCTTATGAAAAACCGTGTAATACCGTCTGATGAAATACCTCCTACATATATAAAGGACCTTGCAACTGCAAAAGAGTATGCCAACATCCTAATAGATGACAAACAATATTTAAATGCAATTTATATTTTAGAAAGAGTTTTGAAAAACAATCCACAACCTTCTCCAGATAAAACGGATGTACAATATCTTCTGATTAAGGCAAAATATCTCTCTGGGAAAATTACTCCTGAAACTCAAGACTACCGAAATTTTATAACCGATATAGAAACTGTAATACAAGAAAATCCAAATCACCCACTGGCTCCTTATCTATTTCTATGGAAAGGCCAACTACATGAAGCAGAAAATTTTCCATATCCAGCTATAGAAGCCTACGAACGTATTGCTCAATCCTATCCACAATTTGAGGCCAGAGACAAAGTATTGTTTTCATTAAGCCGTCTTGAATTGCAAATGAACAATCCTGTTAAATCGGTACAATGGGGACAGCAATTAATAAAAGAGTTCCCCTCTTCTTCATATGCATTAGAAGCAAGGTTTAATATTGCAGAATCATATCGATTAACGGGACTAATGGACGATGCTCGAACTCTGTACATACGAATTGCTGATACAGCCCCTGATACCGAGATAGGGGCACGGGCCATCCTCCGTTTAGCCGAAATGGCATATAAACAGGGGAGGTACGAACAAGCATTAATTCAATTAGAAGCAAAGTTAAAACATATCAGACAATTTCAATATAACGATGAAGCATATTTATTATTAGCAAAGACTTATAGAGCCCTCGAAAAATTGGAAGAAGCAAAAAACACCTTACAAGATTTGCTTGTTTTCTTCCCAAATTCAAAGGTTCATCCTTATGCATGGATTGAATTGAGCCAGATTTATCACATATTAGGTAACAAAGAAAAAGCATTTCAAACAGCAAATGAAGCAAGTTTATTGTTCCCTAATCATCCAGAGGTATTAGCAAATAAAGCAGAATTTTTGGCAATGGAAGGCAATTCTTACGCTTCTGCGATTTCCTATTTAGAAGCGGAGAAAAACGGCGGAATGAATCCGTCTTATTTGTTAAAGGCAGGACAATTATTGGCAATAAGTTCCCAATATGAAGAGGCTATAAAAGTATTTGAAGAACTAAAAGACCGTTACTATGGAACAAAAGAAGCCCTAAAAGGGAACATTGAACGGGCAAAATGCCTTTATAAGTTAGGAAAATTTTCTTCAGCCGTATCGGTCCTCGAAGACTTAAAAAAATTAACACCATCTTCTGAATTAGAATATAAAAATATTTTACAAGAGTTATCTACGATATACTTTGACCTCGGACTAAAAGAAAAGTCTGCAGAACTTGCAGAAGAATGGTTTAAAAAATCTGATAGTACAGAAGAAAAGATTGAATCCGCACTTTATCTTATTAATAACAATAATACAGATTTAGTTTTTTCAAGTCTTCCCTCTATGGATTTATCCTCTGTTAATAGAGAAAAAGTTGTAAAATTCCTTTTTTCACTATCACAAAAATTACTTTCAAAACTACCAACAGAAGGTCTATCAATTCTGGAACAGATTTATTATCAATATCCCGAATTTAGAACCCCTGATATACGGTATCATTTGTTAGAAACTTATATAAACACAGAACGAACGACCTCAGCAAGGCGAATTATTCTGGATTGGGAAAATGAATTAGATATGCAAAACAACTCCATTCAAAGTTTTATTGATGGGGAAATCTTATGGGGTAATTACATGTTTGAAAAGGAAGAATGGGATTCCGCCTTACAAGCATATACAAAAGCAATCCAAATTTCCAAAAGAAATGATGAACAAATACAGGGAATAAAATTCCACACGGATTGGGCCAAATATCAATATGCAAATATTTTAGAGAAAAAGTCTAACCTGGAAGAGGCTGTAAATATACTCGACGAATTAATAAAATCAAATTCATCGCTGGCACCTATGGCACAAATGAAAGTAGAACAGATAAAACTTGAAATGATTGCAAAGAAATAGGAAAGAAGATTTGACGCCATTCTACGAGAAAAACCCATCTCAAAAATTTATCTATTGGTCGCAAAGACAACAAGAATGGTTAGAGTCACAAATCAAGTATGCGAAAGAATTGAAATCCTTATTGGGAGAAAGACAAATTGATGAAGAAATAGAAACAGAAATAAGAAAACATGGAAAACAAACCGAGCGGTTAAATGTTCTCATAAAGGAATATGATATTTTACAAAAAGAAATACAACCTAAAATTTTGCAAGACAAGAATAATCAAGAAATTATTAAAACACTAAAAGAACTCATTCAGACGCTTATAGACATTAATGATGAGATATATCAAATTGTATTGAAACAAAAAGAAAACCTACAAAAAGAAATGAATAACTTCTTTCCCCTGAAAAATAGATTTGAGAAATACAATCCACAAGGAGAAAAAATACCGGAAAATTTAGATTATGATGTCTAAACCCACAGAAAAAATGGTTTCCATTTCACAAGTAGATTTAGAAAACCTAACAAAAGCATTAGAAGAATTTAACAAAACCAGCAAATCATGGGAACAGGCTTATTCATTATTACAAGAAACCATTTCTGAACTTAATCGCGAATTAGAACTCAAAAACCGCGAATTAGCAACAACATCAGAATACTTGAGTAATTTGCTGGAATCAATATCGGATGGAGTTATTGCGGTAGACCTGGACGAAAAAATAAACCGCTTTAACCGTTCAGCATCTATTATTTCAGGATATGAGCCCTCTGAAGTTCTGGGAAAATACTTTTCTGAAGTTTTCAACCGATCCTTCTCTATTGAGGAGTGTAACCAAAATACTTACCAACTTCGTTCCAAAAGAGGGAGACTAATTCCTATTGCAGAACGGAATTCTCACATAACCGACTCGCACGGAAATATAATAGGCCAAGTAAAGATATTTCAGGATTTAAGTGAAATTCTTGAACTAAGAGCACACATTCAACATAAGGAACGATTGGCACTAATTGGGGAAATGTCTGCTACAATAGCCCATGAGATACGCAATCCTCTAGGAGGAATACGTGGGTTCGCATCCTTTTTAGCGCAGGATTTAGCAGAGAATGACCCCCGGCAAAGATTTGTAAAGAAAATAATGCAGGGCATCCAAACTTTAGAACATATAATCAATGATTTATTGGAATATGCCCGACCTATTGAAATAAAACCCGAAACAAGACCTTTATGTGAATTAATCCGTGCAAGTTTAGAATTTTTATCTTATGACAAAAAAAACATTACTATTCTCGTAGAATGCTCACCAGAAATAAAAAGTAAATTTGATTTCATTCGTATGAAACAGGTATTAACAAATATAATTGTAAATTCTATACAGAGTATAACAAATCAAGGAGAAATCAAAATAAAAGGTGAAGTAGAAAATAATTATATCCGAATAGTAATTAAAGACAATGGATGCGGAATAAAACCCGAAACATTACCCAAGATTTTTTCACCTTTTTTCTCAACAAAAGAAAAAGGGACAGGATTAGGATTGGCACTATGTGCTAAAATCATAGAAGCACATGGGGGACAAATTAACGCAGAAAGCATTGTGGGCGAAGGGACTACAATTACGATATGGTTACCTGCATAGTACATACACCCTATATTACGAACATCCAACGGGAGGAATAACATGCCAAAAGCGAAAATTCTTGTAATTGATGATGAACCTCTTATGCGTGAATTTATTGAAGAAGCCATGACACGTGCCGGTTATAAAGTTATAAGTTCGGGAAGTGGAGCAGAAGGAACAGAACTGATTAAGACCCAATCTTTTGATTTAGTAATAACAGATTTGAAAATGGAACCGATTGACGGAATTGAAGTACTAAAAGAAACCACAAAAGTATCAGCAGAAATACCTGTTATTATCATAACTGCATACGCGACAATCGATACAGCAATCGAAACATTAAAAGCAGGTGCAATGGATTATCTCATAAAACCCTTCACACCAGAAGCAATTGAAATTGCTGTGAAAAGAGCTCTTGATAAAGTAAAGATAAATGCAGAAAACAAATATCTCCGTGCCGAGTTAGATTCCTATTTTGGACCGCAAGAAATTATTGGAAAAAGTAAAGTAATGCGAGAGTTATATGAGAAAATTCATAAAGTTGCAGATTCTCGTTCAACTGTGCTCATTCGTGGAGAAACCGGTGTGGGAAAAGAATTGGTTGCAAGAATGATTCATCTTTTAAGTACTCGCAAAGATAAACCTTTCATAAAGGTCAACTGTGCGGCACTCTCTTCAGGAATTCTGGAAAGTGAACTTTTTGGACATGAACGAGGGGCTTTTACAGGGGCATATGAGAAAAAAATAGGCCGTTTTGAACTCGCCCACGGGGGCTCCTTATTACTCGATGAGATAAGCGAAATAAATATAGACCTTCAACCAAAACTTCTTCGTGCTTTACAGGAACGAGAGATAGAACGAGTCGGTGGAACAGAAACCATATCTGTAGATGTTCGTATTATAGCCACCTCTAATAGAAACCTCGAAGAAGCTATAGAAAAACATACTTTTCGTCAAGATTTATTCTATCGATTAAATGTTATAACTATTTATGTTCCACCCCTTCGTGAAAGAAAAGAAGATATTCCCGAATTAGCAAATTATTTCTTAAAACGCTTTTCGAAAGAAAATGGAAGGAATGTCGAAACCATTACCCCAAAAGCCATGGATTACTTTATGGAATATAACTGGCCTGGAAATGTCCGTGAATTGCAAAATATTATTGAGCGGGCTGTTGTCCTTGCGGGTAATAAGAAAACATTATGTATAGAAGATTTTGAATTCTTCAAAACAAAATGTAATTCTGGATCTACTCTTCCTCAGTTGCAACCGGGTATTACATTAGCCGAAATAGAAAAAAATATTATTCTAAAGACATTAGAAAACTGTGGTGGTAATAGAACTAAATCAGCAGAAATATTAGGTATTAGCGTGCGTACACTCAGAAATAAACTTCACGAATATGGAATGATTAAAAATCAAAAGAACCGGATGGAACGCCTTCCAAAGTAAAAACAAATTTGATTAAAACAGCCCTTTACAATGAAAATTTCAATAATCATGAAAAAAAAAGAAACATTATTTCTTCTCATAATAATATTTTTTTCGTTCTCAACACGGGTTATCTATTATAACCATATTACGAAGCAACCCGAATTTTCTCAACTTTTATTGGACCCTCAATTTAATGATTATTGGGCTCATAAGATACTATATAAAGGGGAATATCCCTCTCCAACGGGTGATGACCCTATGATAGAAGACACTCCGTATGGAAGGCCGCCAGGGTATCCTTTTCTTCTATCTTTTATATATTTTTTCTTCGGTAATAATTACCATTCACCACGACTCATTCAATTTTTCTTTGGAATACTGAATGTATATCTAATATTCTATGTTGTTTCAAAGATATTCAATAATAAAAAAACAGGCATAATTAGTGCTTCTTTAATAGCCATTCTATGGGAACCCATTTATTTTGAAGGTGAAATTAATTATCCCGTATGGGTAATCCTGTTGACAATCATTACTTTGGGGACTTTTCTACAATACTTAAAAACAAAAAAAATACTATATGTCATTTGCTCAGGACTTTCATTAGGTCTTATCTCTCTTTTTAGACCAAATGCACTCCTTTTGCTACCTATGTATATTCTCCTAGTATTCTTAACATCAAGAAATTCTAATATAAAGAATACCCTAATCTACGGTACCTTTCTTACAGTTTCTACCTTTCTCGTAATAACTCCTATTTTAATCAGAAATTACATAGTCAGTAAAGAATTTTTCCTAATCTCTTGCTTCGGTGGAATAAATACATATATTGGGAACAACAGTAAATCATCAGGAGATAGTCCTACAATACCAAATATAATAGAATTATGTGGCCTTGATAATTGGGATTGTTTCAATTATCGCTTATTGGTAAAAGGTTTAGGGATAAAACAAGGAGGAAAACCTTATTCATTTAAAGAAGCCTCACAATTCTTTTACAAAAAGGCATGGAAATACTGGAAAGAAGAACCCATTTCCGCTATCAAATTAACTTTTCGGAAAATACTTCTATTTTGGGGACCTGCTATAGTCTCTGACGGAAAGGTAATACATTACTACAGAAATTCTTCATTTCTCCGTTTTCTACCAGGGTTTCCTATCCTATCAGGATTGTTTCTTTTTTCTTTGATTACATTCATTCAAAAAAGGCATTCTTTAACAGGAGAATTAAAGATAATTCTTATATTCCTTTTTAGTTGGTGCTTTGTTTATTCCTTTTCTGTAATTCCCTTTTTCATATCAGAACGATACAGGCTTCCTCTTATACCGCCTATATGCATAATTGGAGGATTAACGATTTCTTCATATCTTAACGATACAGGTAAAAATAATAGGAACCAGAAATTTTTAGCCCCAATGCTTTGTCTTTTATGTTTTGGGCTTATCTACATAATACCGATTAAATATCAACCTGATGAATCTCGATGGTTTTATCATAAAGCAATAGTATCGTACAGAGAACAAAATGTAAATGACGCTATTTACTACGCAAATAAATCCATTTCTATAAACCCAAAACACTCGGAAGCCTACTCGTTTCTTGGTATAATTTCTCTTAACCAAAACAAACTCATAGAGGCAGAACAATATTACAAAAAAGCATTGGAAATAAATCCAAACTATGCTATGGCAAACAATAATTTAGGGTATGTTATGGAACTGCAAGGTAATATTGACCTAGCAGAAAAATATTATCAAAAAGCATGTCAATTAAGTCCGGTCTATTCTTTAGCCTGGATTAATCTTGGAAGAATATATCTGTATCATCAGGGCAAACTCGATAGGGCAAAAGATTGTTTTTTAAAATCTATTGAATTAGATCCCAACTCGTGGACAGGATGGTTTCATTTAGGAAATATATATATACAAGTAAAAGATTATTCCTCAGCAGAAACATCTTTAATAAAGGCTTTAGATTTAAATCCTGGTAGTACTTTCACACTAAATAATCTTGGATTTTTATATATACAAATACAACAATACGACAAGGCAATAAAATATCTAAAAACTGTATTAGATAAAGAACCCAATTTTACAGATGCGATGTTTAATCTCGGAAATGCATTTAAGGCAATTAATAAAATAGATGAGGCAGAAAACTGGTATAAAAAAATTCTAGAAATAGACCCACAATTCACAGATGCAAAAGTAAAACTAGAAGAATTAAAAACAATTCCATAAATAGATACATTAAATAAAATGAAAGAAAATAACAGAAAAAATAAAG